>NZ_CP028897.1:3980000-4312500 GCF_003072645.1 Dongshaea marina | reverse complement strand
GCTTAGAAGCAGCCATCATTTAAAGAAAGCGTAATAGCTCACTGGTCGAGTCGGCCTGCGCGGAAGATGTAACGGGGCTAAGTGATACACCGAAGCTGCGGCAGCATACTAGTTATGCTGGGTAGGGGAGCGTTCTGTAAGCCTGTGAAGGTGGATTGAGAAGTCTGCTGGAGGTATCAGAAGTGCGAATGCTGACATGAGTAACGATAATGGGGGTGAAAAACCTCCACGCCGAAAGACCAAGGGTTCCTGTCCAACGTTAATCGGGGCAGGGTGAGTCGACCCCTAAGGCGAGGCCGAAAGGCGTAGTCGATGGGAAACAGGTTAATATTCCTGTACTCGCTGTAATTGCGATGGAGGGACGGAGAAGGTTAGGTGGGCCAGGCGTTGGTTGTCCTGGTGAAAGTGCGTAGGCTGAGTGTTTAGGTAAATCCGGACGCTCATTAGGCTGAGACACGAGACGAACATCCTACGGGATGGAAGCCATTGATACCCTGCTTCCGGGAAAAGCTTCTAAGCTTCAGATTACAGAGAATCGTACCCCAAACCGACACAGGTGGTCGGGTAGAGAATACCAAGGCGCTTGAGAGAACTCGGGTGAAGGAACTAGGCAAAATAGTACCGTAACTTCGGGAGAAGGTACGCCGCTGATGGTGAAGTCCCTTGCGGATGGAGCTGTCGGTGGTCGCAGTGACCAGGTGGCTGGGACTGTTTATCAAAAACACAGCACTGTGCAAACTCGAAAGAGGACGTATACGGTGTGACACCTGCCCGGTGCCGGAAGGTTAATTGATGTCGTTATCCCTCGGGAGAAGCGGTTGATCGAAGCCCCGGTAAACGGCGGCCGTAACTATAACGGTCCTAAGGTAGCGAAATTCCTTGTCGGGTAAGTTCCGACCTGCACGAATGGTGTAACCATGGCCACGCTGTCTCCACCCGAGACTCAGTGAAATTGAAATCGCTGTGAAGATGCAGTGTACCCGCGGCTAGACGGAAAGACCCCGTGAACCTTTACTACAGCTTGGCACTGAACATTGAGCCTGCATGTGCAGGATAGGTGGGAGGCTTCGAAGCGGTAACGCCAGTTATCGTGGAGCCATCCTTGAAATACCACCCTTGCATGTTTGATGTTCTAACCTCGGTCCATTATCTGGATTAGGGACAGTGTCTGGTGGGTAGTTTGACTGGGGCGGTCTCCTCCCAAAGAGTAACGGAGGAGCACGAAGGTGGGCTAAGTACGGTCGGACATCGTACGGTTAGTGCAATGGCATAAGCCCGCTTAACTGCGAGACAGACACGTCGAGCAGGTACGAAAGTAGGTCATAGTGATCCGGTGGTTCTGAATGGAAGGGCCATCGCTCAACGGATAAAAGGTACTCCGGGGATAACAGGCTGATACCGCCCAAGAGTTCATATCGACGGCGGTGTTTGGCACCTCGATGTCGGCTCATCACATCCTGGGGCTGGAGCAGGTCCCAAGGGTATGGCTGTTCGCCATTTAAAGTGGTACGCGAGCTGGGTTCAGAACGTCGTGAGACAGTTCGGTCCCTATCTGCCGTGGGCGTTGGATGATTGAGAGGAGTTGCTCCTAGTACGAGAGGACCGGAGTGAACACACCTCTGGTGTTCGGGTTGTCACGCCAGTGGCACTGCCCGGTAGCTACGTGTAGAACTGATAACCGCTGAAAGCATCTAAGCGGGAAGCAGGCCTCAAGATGAGTCATCCCTAAGACTTTAAGTCTTCTGAAGGGCCGTCCGAGACTAGGACGTTGATAGGCAGGGTGTGTAAGCGTTGTGAGGCGTTGAGCTAACCTGTACTAATGACCCGAGAGGCTTAACCATACAACACCCAAGTGAGAGACGCTTGTGTGTCTTGAGAACGAATTAATCACTTTCTGGATTTAAGTTTTTTGTCTGGCGACCATAGCGCGGTGGCCCCACCTGATCCCATTCCGAACTCAGAAGTGAAACGCCGTAGCGCCGATGGTAGTGTGGGGGTTCCCATGTGAGAGTAGGTCATCGCCAGACTTTGATTTTGGAGCGGTAGTTCAGTTGGTTAGAATACCGGCCTGTCACGCCGGGGGTCGCGGGTTCGAGTCCCGTCCGCTCCGCCATTATCGAGTAAGAAAGCCTTCCCTAACGGGAAGGCTTTTTTGCGTTTGGGGTTTAGGCATTTTGCCAGCAGACCACCGGCACGCAGCGAGTTTGAATCTCTTCCATAAGACTCTTTTCCAGATCAACAATACCCATCCATGGGCATTCTCTCCAGTTCGGCACCCTGCCTCTCGTTTCATTGCTAAAAAGCAACTCCACCTTGTTTCGCGTGCGTTGCTCCGGGAGCAATTTACCCCTGGATGCTCTATTGTGGCATCCATGCCACAAACGGTCGGTGTATCTGCATAGCAGAATATCCTTTTCTGAGGAGTCCGTCCGCTTCGTCATGTTCCAAGATAAAGCGGGGTGATTCCTCTCATCCACTCTCCTTTGCGTGAGAGCGTGTTGATGTGGATGTATCCAGCATCATCTTAATGGCGGGGATATAAAGCCGTAAGCTGAGTGATTCACAGAGGCTCTGACTAGCGATGTACACACCATATGGTGCAGGGGTGATCTGCCTGAAAGAGGCTTGCGTATTATCGCGATGGCGATCACCGAATAATATGATGTCGATCACCTCAACATCCCGTCTCACAGACTGGGTTATTTTTTACCCTGAGTGATCGGCATCCGTCAACTCTGCGGTGATTTTTCTCATCGATTCTCCGCATAATTCTACACGGATCGCTCCATGAACCAGACGATCCAGGATCGCATCCGCATGGGTTGATTCACCGATCATTGTGTGCCAGTGCTCCAGCGGAAGCTGGCTGCCGATCAGTGTGGCTCCGTGACCATGGCGAGCATCGATTAACTCCAGTAGATCGCTACGCTGAAGCGCATTCAGCGACTCCAGTCCCCAGTCATCGAGGATCAGAAGCGGCGTGTTTCTCAACTGAACCATCAGCTTTCGATAGCTGCCATCAGCCTGAGCCAGCTGCAGTTGCTCCAGCAGCTCTTTAAACCGGAAGTAGCGAACCCCGAGTCCCTGCAGACAGAAGTGATGGCCCAGGGCGCAGGCCAGATAGGTTTTCCCGCACCCGGTCGCCCCGGTCAGGATCAGAGTCTGCCCCAGGCTAAGCCAGTATCCCTCTGCCAGTGAGCGGATCTGGGCTCTATGCAAGCCGCGATCACTTCGATAATCCAGTTGCTCCAGATTTGCCTGCAGCCGGAATCGGGCCTGCTTGATAAGGCGCTCGATCCGCCGCTGAGACCGATCCGTCAGCTCCTGCTCCAGCAGCAGGCTGAGTCGCTCTTCGAACCCGAGTTCCTGGTAGTGCCCGGGTTGCTGATGTTGCCTTTCCAGGGCATCCCGGATACCACTTAGTTTCAGCTCCCGAAGTTGCTGTTTGAGTTGTTCTGTCATCTTTGATCCTTAGTGATAGTAGCCTGAGCCACGGATATTGAGGTGAGTGAGCTCCGCCAGACGATCCGGCTGAGTTTCGGGCAGTGGCTGGCCATCCAGCCCCTTTTCCAGGATGGAGCGGATCCCTTTCTGATAGTAAACGCCCGTTCGGTCTGCTCGCTGGCAGGCCGCTTCTAAGCGGGGGCGTCCATATCGCTTTTCCAGGTTGAGGATCCCAAGGCTGGCCCGATATCCAAGCTCCGGGTGGGACTTTCGGTAGAGCAGCTGTTTGATCACCGCAAGCGTGGAGGGGCCTATCTCCTGAGCCCAGTTCAGAAAGCGTCCCGGGGTCCATTGCATCTGCTTTTGGTGTGCGACCGGCATATGATCGGGGTGGGTGGTTTGCCCTCCCTGCTGATAGCTGCGTGGATGTGTCGCGACACAGCGACCACCATGATAGATCCGTACCAGGTTGTCGCAGATATGCGCTTCAAGCTTGCGTTTGAGCAGGGTATAGGGAACCGAGTAGTAGTGCTTGTCGAGCTCGATGTGATAGTCGATATGAACCCGAACCGCCTTCACCCGGGTGAACTGATAGGGGTTTTGAGGCAGCGATTTGAGCACCGGTTTGTCTAGCAATTCAAACTGTGATTTACGGCTTCCCGGCAGCTTCTTGAACGGGCGATTGTTCAACTCGGTGAGCAGAGCCCCGATCCGCTGGTTTAGCTGAGCCAGACTGAAGAAGGTCTCATGGCGCAGTTTTGCCAGGATCCAGCGCTCAACGATCTGCACGCCCACCTCAGCCTTGGCTTTATCTTTGGGCTTGTAAGGACGGGCAGGAAGCACTGCAACACCATAGTGTGCAGCCAGCTGCTGATAGGTAGGATTGAGATCTGGCTCGTAGCGACACGCTCTACTGACTCCGCTTTTGAGATTATCCGGAACGATCATCTCTGGTACTCCCCCAGAAATTCGAAGGCCCGTTTATGGCTCATCACCCAGTCTTCCAGCCCCTGACTCAAGGTTGCATCGGCGTAGGTGTAGCTGGATGCACCCATCACAGCGACAAAGATCTGAGCCCGACGCTCCTCCCCAGTCCTCGGATCCACGATGGGCACGGTTGGACCGCAGTAATCAACAAACAGTTTTTCACCGGCTTTATGGCTCTGACGCATTGAGGGAGACTGGCATTTACGCCACTCACGATAACGCATGCAGTAATGGTTATAGCTGTAGTGGTTCTTGGGATGTCGCTCAGCATACTCCTCCCACAGGAGTTGTAGCGTCATCCCTTTGCGTCTGAGCTCCTGATGGGCCACGGCCCAATCCGGCAGAGGAGGTGTCTGACGAACCGTGATCCGGGTCTCAAGGAACTCACGGCGCAGCCGCTCTTCATCCCACTCAGCAGGCAGAGGCCATTGGCATAGCCCCATCTGTTGGGCCCTTTTGCAGTAATTGGACACAGTCGACGGAGACACAGACAGGCTGCTTGCGATCTGGCGGTGACTCAGGCCGCCTTGGTACTTGAGTCTGAGGATCTCTTTGAGTTTTCGCATGGTGATATGCACCGTTGGCATGGCTGGCTCTCCGCTCGAGGTCAAACAGAGAGCATAGCCGGTTAAAAAAACACCTGCGAAACGGGAGTTGAAATGAATAACATTTCGGTCGGGACTGCATAATATTCATGCCGATCACCCAATAATATAAAACTCAAAAGTGATCGCCATCGATATTATTGAGCGATCGCGATCGATATTATTCAGTGATCGCTATCGATCTTATTGGGTGATCGCGATGGACCAAAAAACGCAAGGCTCACAGAGTCTCCTTAAAACGTAAATTGAACTATCAGCCTGGTGAGGTTTGGAGTGAGCTGGAGACCTTGATTGGTTCTCAGACAGATCTCTTCAGAGGGAGTCTTGTCAACATAAAAAAGCCAATATTGGTTCGACCTGTATTTATTCATTTTATTATCAGCATGTTAGATAAATGGTTCCCAAATGCATTCTTTTTAACTGCTTGCGAATGTGTATAATACCCCCTTTTGAATCACCCCAGCGCCCCGATTTTTGCCAGCAAAAGGCGGAGCGGGCGACATCTCAAAACTCAGCTTTGAATGGCACTGATTTCTTGCATGCTCACTATATATGGTGTTTAATTCTAACCATAGGCATTATATATAGTGTTGGCTCTGGATGAGAGCCAGAGTGTTCATAGTAAGTCTGAGTGAGTGTGAGTCACTTGGGTTCTAGGGTTTCATTTCAACCTCATAAAGAAGGCAAGGTGAAGATGGCAAAATCGAATCTGGTACTGGAAAGCGAAATGGATGTCCAGCCTGTCCCGTTTCAGGAGACCTCAGTTGAGATCTGGGATGGCAAATATCGTTTGAAGACAAAGGATGGTGAACCGATAGATCAGACCATCGATGATACCTATAAGCGTGTGGCGAAAGCGCTCGCTGAGCAGGAAAAAGATTCAGATAAGTGGTACCCCCAGTTTCTGTGGGCATTGCGCAATGGCGCGATTCCTGCGGGGCGTATCACTTCCAACGCCGGAGCGTTTGAGCATAAGCCTGCAACCTCGACCATCAACTGTACCGTATCGGGTACTATTACAGATTCGATGGACGATATCCTGGGTAAGGTTCATGAAGCCGGCCTGACCCTGAAGGCGGGTTGTGGCATAGGTTATGATTTCTCAACCCTGCGTCCGCGTGGAGCTTTTGTATCCGGGGCCGGCGCCTATACCTCAGGCCCTCTGTCTTTCATGGATATTTACGACAAGATGTGTTTTACCGTCTCTTCGGCAGGCGGTCGCCGTGGCGCACAGATGGGGACCATGGATGTTCGCCATCCGGATATTGTCGAGTTTATCCAGGCCAAGCGTGAAGATGGGCGTTTGCGTCAGTTCAACCTCTCCTTGCTGATCACCGAAGATTTTATCAACGCGGTGAAAAACGATCAGTCCTGGAAGCTTATTTTCCCCTACACCGAAAAAGAGATCATGTTGGATCAAATTGATCTTCAGGATCCCGAGCTGGTGCACTGGGCCGACTGGCCGAGCAAAGAGAACTGTGTCACCAACGAGGTTGGCCAGGTTGCCTGTAAGGTCTATAAGACCATCCCGGCACGCCGGCTGTGGGATGTGATCATGGCTTCGACCTATGATTATGCCGAGCCCGGCTTCATCCTCATTGACCGGGTCAATGAGATGAACAACAACTGGTTCTGCGAAAACATCCGCGCAACCAACCCTTGTGGAGAGCAGCCGCTGCCTCCTTATGGTGCCTGCCTGCTTGGGTCGATCAATCTGACCCTGTTTGTGCAAAATCCATTTACTGATGAAGCAAGTTTCGATTGGGATGGTTTCCGCAAGGTGACCGCGATCTTTACCCGGATGCTGGACAACGTGGTTGAGATCAACAAGCTGCCTCTGGAGAAACAGCGCCAGGAGATCGAGAGCAAGCGTCGTCATGGTATGGGCTACCTGGGACTTGGATCTTCGATGACCATGATGGGGATCCGCTATGGATCGCCTGCATCGGTTGCCTTCACCGAGCAGGTTTCAAAAGAGCTGGCCCTGACCGGCTGGCAGACCGGCCTTGAGCTTGCAAAAGAGAAGGGACCGGCTCCGATCATGAATCAGGAGTTTGAGGTGACCGCTGAGATGCTGCGCCAGCGTCCTGAGATGGCCGATAGCGGGATCAAGCTGGGTGATAAGGTCAAGGGCAAGGTCCTGCATGCCAACTACAGCCGCTATATGCAGCAGGTGGCAGAAGAGGAGCAAGAGCTGGTGAAGCAGCTGGCCAAGCATGGTTGTCGCTTTACCCATCATAGCTCGATTGCACCGACCGGAACTATCTCCCTGTCACTGGCAAATAACGCCAGTAACGGGATTGAGCCAAGCTTTGCTCATCACTATACCCGTAATGTGATCAAGGCGGGTAAGAAGAGTAAAGAGAGTGTCGATGTTTACTCTTATGAGCTGTTGGCTTACCGGGCGATGGTGAATGCCCAGGCGATGCCTTACTCAGATGATGAGGCGTGCAAACTGCCCGATTACTTCATCGCATCGGACGATGTGACGCCGGAGCAGCATGTGGATATCCAGGCCGCCTCTCAGCGCTGGATCGACTCATCCATCTCCAAGACGGCGAACGTGCCGACAGACTTCCCTTATGAGCAGTTTAAAGATATCTATATGTATGCTCATGACAGCGGTCTGAAGGGCTGTACCACCTTCCGCTTCAATCCGGAGGCCTTCCAGGGGGTTCTGGTAAAAGAGGAAGATCTGGAAAATACCACTTATCAATTTGTCCTTGAAGATGGCTCCATCTTTGAAGCCAAGGGCAATGAAGAGATTGAATACGACGGTGAGACCCATAGTGCAGCGAATCTGTATGATGCACTCAAAGAGGGTTATTACGGTAAATTTTAACGACGAGCGACTAGAATTATGGCAAGAAAGATCGACAGTAAGATCGTTTCTTACAAGGTAAAGGAGGCTGAGACCGCTCAGCCAGCAAAAAATGATGAAATCGATGATAACAAGGTGATCCAGATGCATGAGACGGTTCAACGTCCCGAGCACCTGAAGGGGACCACCTACAAGCTGAAGACTCCGGAGCATATCTCGGAGCATTCGCTGTTTATCACCATCAATGACATCATCCTCAATGAGGGGACCGAGCACGAGACCCGTCGTCCGTTCGAGATCTTCATTAACTCCAAGAGTCTGGAGCACTATCAGTGGATCGTGGCCCTGACCCGGATCATCTCGGCGGTATTTCGCAAGGGTGGGGATATCACCTTCCTGGTCGAAGAGCTGCGCTCCGTATTCGATCCCAAGGGTGGCTATTGGAACAAGGGTAAATATGTTCCATCTCTGATCGCCGAGATTGGTAACGTCATTGAGCGTCATCTGACCTATATCGGGATGCTGGGTTCAAACGATGATGAGCACCGTCAGCAGTACCTGAAGCAAAAGCGTGAAGAGCTGGCAGCTGCTGAAGCTGCCGAGGCAGAGGCCGAAGAGGAGGCCAGTGATAGCTTCCCGCCGAATGCGACTCTCTGCTACAAGTGTCACGCCCGAGCGGTGATCCAAAAAGATGGTTGCATGACCTGTCTGAACTGTGGCGATTCCAAGTGCGGTTAATCTCATAGCTCAATCATAAAAAAGGCGCTTTAAGCGCCTTTTTTATTGCCCTTATCCCGAAATTTGCGGCGCTGGCTGCAACTTTTTGATTTTTCTGTGTGCCAATGCAAAGAGCAAGGTCGCTAGCACCGCCAGGCACAACAGGACCTCACCAAACACCCGGGCATTTGAGTGGGCGAGCAGCACCGAGGTTTGCTGACTCAGCAGGCTGGAGAGTGAGAAAGACAGAAAATACATAATGGAAACGCCGCTGGCCTTAAAGGGCGTTGCCTTGATCCCCAACACCGAGCTATTGGTACTAACCAGCCCATGCCCCATAAACAGGATAAAGCCCGCAATAGAGAACCATAGCAGCAGGTGTGAGGCCTTGAGCCAGTAGCACAGAACCAGCATCAGGCAGCCGCCAACCAGCATAGATAGCCCGCCATAGGTGAGCCTTGTCGCCGTGGCTGCCCTGCGGGTGAGATGATTACTGACAAAACAGCCCGCCGCGACACCACTGGTGATGAGTAACATCAGGATGCTGAAGTGAAGTTGGGTCAGGCTAAAGGGTTCGATGATCACCAGCGGAGCCAAGCTGGTAAAGATGCAGTAGATACATACGGTGCAGACAAAGGTCAGGGTGCACAACAGGTATGAAGCATTGCCCAGATTATGCCGGTAGTTGCGAAGGAGTCGCAGCATCGATAGGCAGGCGCTATCTTGTTGCCGTGGTGAAGGCAGGCGCTTGATGAGGGGGAGCAGGGCCAAATTATACAAGCCACTGGCGATCAATAGCCCGGCGGGCCCAACCAGTTTACCCAGCAATCCCCCGAGAAAGATGCTGATGCAGGGAAGGAAGGCAAAGGTAAAATAGACGGTTCCGAGAATTCTTCTCGCCTGTTGCTCCTCAAAGCTTTCATTGATGAGGGTGGCCACGATCACACTGCCACCGGCTCCGCCGAAGCCAATGATGAAGCGCGCCAGGTTCAAAAGCTCGTGAGAGCGGGTAACTGTGGCAATGATAGCCATCACCGAGCCTGCCAGGGAAAACAGCATTGCGTATTTCAGGGTGGTCAGGCGTCCCAGCCGGTCCGCCAGTATTCCATAGGGGAGCTGCCCCAGGGCGTACCCTAAGAGGAAGAAAGAGAGCAGCTCGGCCGATTGGGTTGATGTCAGCTGTAGCAGGCTGGCGAAATCACCCAGGGCGGGGGTGATAAACAGCATGCTGACCATGGAGAAGCTCATCAGCAAAATGAGCGCCATGTACTGGCGCAGGGTCAGGGATTTCATCTTGGGCAGTGGAATACACAGGGTCGATAACAGATCAGTGTACGCCTCGAGCTGTGGGAAGCAAAGGAAGAGACTCCCGGGTCTGTCGCCACAAGTCAGATGAACTTCAACCCTTGGCTGATAATCCTGTGAGGCAGGACTATTTTTTGCGCTCCTGGCTTGCTTCGGATCGGCCTTCGTCGTAGCGTAGAGATAGGCGTGGTTATCCTGGGATAAGATGTACAGAAATTGCGCAACTTAATATCTTCGACACTGGGAGTGAGCCTATGGATGGCAAAGTGCGAAAACTCTTTATTCTGGACACCAATGTTTTACTTCACGAACCCCTCTCTATCTACTCATTTGATGAGCATGATGTTCTGATCCCGATGACAGTGCTTGAAGAGCTGGATCGGATCAAAGACAGACAAAAAGATGTCAGCCGGGATGCAAGGGTAGCGATTCGCTCTTTGGAGGATGTATTCAGCGATGCCGAGCCGGAAGAGATCGCCTCGGGGGTACCTCTTCTTAAAGATCAGACCGGAGAGACTGAGCTTGGTAACATCTCTATCTTTGCCGATCATCAGCTGCCCCTCAAAGAGGAGCAGTTTACCGACAATGGCCCCGATAACCGGATTATCAATGCAGCCATCTTCTTGCAAAACCAAAATGTAAAACGCAAGGTGGTGCTGGTTACCAAAGATATCAATATGCGGCTTAAGGCCAAGGGAGCCGGACTTAGATATGTTGAGGATTATCGCTCGGATCAGCTGATTGATGATATCAACCTGCTTGCCAAAGGTTACAAGGATTTTGAGGGAGACTTCTGGAGCCGGATTGGCGACTGCCAGAGCGAGTCCGAAGGGCGCCACACCATACACACGGTTGATAGCAAGGCCCTGGAGGATACCTATATCAACACCTACCTCATCGATGAGAGCGAGAGGTTTGCCGGCAGAGTGATGGCGAAGCAGGAGGATAAGACCAGCTTTATCGATCTTGGACGGGAGCGGCTGATGGCCCGCCATGCCTGGGGATCCATCCCAAGGATATCTATCAGGGAATGGCACTGGATGCCCTGCTCGATCCCGAGATTGAGCTGGTGATCCTCACCGGTCCGGCCGGAAGTGGTAAGACCCTATTGGCGATGGCGGCAGCCCTGGAGCTGGTCATCGAGAAGAAGGTCTATGAGCGGGTCATAGTGACTCGTAACACCCCGGAGATCGCTGAGTCGATCGGCTTCTTACCAGGTTCAGAAGAGGAGAAGATGATGCCTTGGCTGGCATCGATCACCGATACCCTGGATGTGTTGCATCAGCACGATGAGTGCCCCGATGGCTCGCTGAACTTTATTCTCAACAAGGCCAATATTCAGTTCAAGTCGGTTAACTTCATGCGCGGGCGCAGCATCCAGAATAGCTTTGTGCTGCTGGATGAATGCCAGAACCTCACCGCCTCTCAGCTCAAGACCATCATTACCCGCTGTGGAGCTGGCACCAAGCTTATCTGCTCGGGTAACCTGGCACAGATAGATAGCAGCTATCTGTCGCCCGTGACCTCGGGTCTGACCTATATCGTTGAGCGTTTTAAGGACTTTGAGGGCAGTGCTAACGTCTTCCTGCAGGGCGTGGTACGAAGCCGTTTGGCCTCCTTTGCCGAAGAAAACCTCTAGAGATCAGCGAGAGACAAAAAAGGGTCAGCGACGGCTGACCCTCTTTATTTTTACTCTGAAAGACCAGCTATTGTTCCCGGCCTTCAGAATCTGACTCTCTTAGCAGGCTTGCTTGCTGATCACTTCTCCGGGAGTAATACAGCCCGCCACGGGACAGACATTCAGGCACAGATGGCAGCCCGGACACTTGGCCTTATCCAGGGTTGGCTTGCGGCTTTGATGATCCCAGTGGATCGCCTGGTGGGCACCATCCTGACAGGAGAGGTGGCACTGGCCACAGCCGATACATGATTTGTGATCAAAATGAGGATAGATGATCCGATCCCGGTTGAGCTCTTCGGCAGCAACCGTGTTCTGCAAAGACAGGCCAACCATATCCTCAACCCGTTCAAATCCCTTATCCTGCATATAGTGGCTGAGTCCGGATTTCAGGTCTTCGACGATCCGGTAGCCATGCTCCATCACCGAGGTGGTGACCTGCAGAGTCCGTGAGCCTAACAGCAAAAAGTGAACCGCATCTTCCCAGGTATAGATCCCGCCCTGGCCACTAATGGGTAGTCTGAACTCGGGATGCTGCATCAGTTGGGCGATAAAGCGCAGGGCGATCGGCTTGATGGCGCGCCCCGAGTATCCGGAGATCGATGACTTACCCCGGATCTGAGGCTCCGGGGTAAAACTGTTGAGATCGATGCCGGTCAGGGATTTAACCGTGTTGATCGCGGCTATGCCATTGGCACCGGCTTTTTGCGCAGCCAGCGCCGGGATCTCCATTTGGCCGATATTTGGGGTCATCTTCGCCCAAACCGGCAGCGAGCTACCCCGTTTAACCGCGGCCGTGTAGCGTGCCACCAGATCATCATTTTGACCCACGTCTGAGCCCATGGCATCACTGGTCATCTGCGGGCAGGAGAAATTACACTCCAGAATATCCACCCCGGCCTCCTCACTGAGACGGGCCAGCTCCTGCCACTCCTGCTCATTAGAGCCCATGATGGAGGCAACCACCACCTTCTCTGGATAGTCTCGCTTGAGGCGAGCCAGCATCTCCAGGTTACGCTCCAACGGCTTGTCCGAGATCTGTTCCATATTCTTAAAGCCACTCCAGCCACTGCCATCACGCACATGGTCAAAGCGGGGGGAGACCTCATTGGCAATAAAAAAGCCGATGGTTTTGTAGACGACCCCGGCCCAGCCCGCATCAAAGGCCCGGGCGCACATCTCATAGTTGCTACTAACCGGGGAGGAGGAGAGGAAAAAGGGGTTCTCACAGCGAACGCCATTCATTTCGATTGATAGATCTTTAATTAGTGGCATTCCTTACCCCTCCATTGCCATCTGTTGTGAAGGCTCGCATTGAGCCAGGAACTGCATTAGTCGCGTCGCAACCTGCTTGCCATCGGCAACCGCATCCACCACGGTTCGACCGCCGTGGGCCAGATCGCCGGCAATAAACAAGCCCCGGGTCTCATCGGCTTCGACCGGGTGGCGGGCCGTCTGTCCGGTTGCATCGATCAGCAGATCACAGCTGATGCTAAGCTCTGCGCCTTCAAGCTCCCTGTGGGTATGGCGATCCTGCCACTCGATAAACTGCCCCTTGAGCGCAATCAACTCTCCATTATCCTCGATGAGCTCACTTAAGATGGCGTTCGGGATAATAGGGATCCCTAGCCGATTGATATGCGACTTTTCAGCCTGGGTGGCGGGCATCTCATTGATGCCGCGTCGATACAGGACGGTGACATCGGCGCCCAAGCGCTTGGCTTCGTTCGCGCAATCCATCGCAACATCCCCTCCGCCTATGACCACCACTCGCTTGGCAGTGGATCCGGTATTGGTTGCTGTGCGTTGTTGATAGAGGAAGTCGACGCCGGCTAGTACCTGAGCCGATTCGCTGACCACGGAACGCATCGGTTGCCACAGGCCACTGGCGACAATCACAGCCGCATATTGAGAGCGCAGCTCATCGAGGGTGATATCTTCACCAATTCGGGTACCGTAGCGGATCTCGACCCCACATTCGGCGATAAGCGCCACCTCACGCTCGATGAGCTCTGCGGGAAGGCGTGATGCTGGGATCCCATAACGTGTCCAGCCTCCGGCTTGCTGCTGCGCTTCAAAAACCACCACCGGATGTCCGGCCAATGCCAGGGCGCGGGCGGCACTCAGGCCTGCCGGGCCTGCGCCTATGATGGCGACCGACTGTTTATCCTGCTTGATTGGCTGACAGATCTTGATTTGGCACTCATGTTCATAATCGGTGAGCACCCCCTGGATCATGGCGATATCAACCGGGCGATCCAGCCCGGAGCGGCTACAGCCCTTTGCACAAAGCTTTTCGGTCGGGCAGACCCGGGCGCAGACTCCCCCCAATGGGTTGTTTTCACGAAGGGTTTCGACGGCTCCCTTGAGATTACGAAAGCGTAGCGAGCGAATAAAGCGAGCTGGCTCGGCTGCGGCAGGGCAGCGTTTGCTGCAGGGAGCATCGTGACACAGCAGGCAGCGGTGAGCTTCCTGCTCGGCATGATTGAGCTTTTCACCTAAAGAGAGCGCTCTTTGGTTTGAAGATTCATCCATAGCATTGATTTCCTTATTTTTAGAGTAATATCCGGCAGCACCTGAGGGAGGTTCTCAAGAGCGGATGTTCCTTATCGCTCAAAAATCTCAGCCCCTACCTGCGAGCCAAGCTGAAGACTCAGGCATAGATATGGGGAGTGTGTTTGAGTAGGCACCCATCTTGGAATAGTGATACCGGCGCCTGGTCTGTTTGCTCTGATAGGTGAAGGTCGATGAATCATCCTGATCGGCGTACATCATGCCTGCTCCATCTGGCACTGCCGAGCCGGACTATAGATAGAGACCATACAAATAACAAGGATAATCAGGGCGAATTTAAACGGATGGCAAAAAATGAGAATTACATCACATCAACAGCCTGTCATCGGGGATGGCAGCAAAGGATAGTCCCGGGTTATTAAGGAGTGCTCATCCCTCCTTTGCGGTATAGAAGGCGAAGCTCATCGACTCGCCCGGACTTTTTAAGTGCCTCGAGCCCTTGGTTAAAGTCGTTGATCAGCTTTTGTGCCTGAGATGACTTTTTGCTGAGCAGCAGGTAATGATGGCTGAGAACCACGGGTTTGGGGTGATTCGTAAATAGCAGTTCGGCATTTTGGTAATGGCGGTTGAGGGTGTAGTAGCCGACATCAAAGCTTTCAATGGTGAGATCGACTCTTCCTGAGAGCAGCAGATCAAAGCACTGCTTGAGGCGGTTGACAAAAATCACCTCAATAATCCCTTCCCGGGCAGCCTGATAAAAAGCATCATCATAGGTATAGCCGCGGATTGCAGCGACTTTTTTACCTTTGAGATCCGAGTAATCCTGCCAGTCAAAGTTCTGTCCCTTAAGGTAGAACCAGACCATCCGGTACTCCATGATGGGATCGCTGTAGATATGTTTCAGGGCGCGTTCTACGGATGCTCCCCAGGGAACCGTTCCTGTCACTACACCCTCCTCTGAGAGCCGGTAGGCCCGACTCCAGGAGGTAAACATATAACTGGGTTTTACATCCTGGGTAGCGAACGCCTCATCCACAATAGCCCCAAACATGCCATTACGCTGAAGGTGCTTCGAGGTGAAGGGGGGTACTCTCCGATCGCAAGAGTGATAGCCTGAGCCTGTAACAGGGCGCAGTTGAGCAGAAGCAGCATTCCCAGAAGAGCTTTTCCCATGACAGCACACTCATGTGGGTTTCCCCAAGAGTATAGTGAATCTGTGCTTTCATGCCCCACTGGTCCTATCGGGCAGTGGGGCTTATGGAAGGCTTAAGGCGATCAGGCGCCAAACTGAGGCAGCAGGCCAAACAGTCCCAACAGGTGGCAGAGGATCACCAGAACTCCATAACCAAAGACGATCACCAGGGTGAGTCTTCCGCCCGGGGTACGAAATTGGGGGTTACCAAACTTGCGACGACTCTTGATTGCCAGCAGCACCGGAATGATCACTGCCCAGCCTGCGGCGGCCAGCGCAGCAAAACCTATGGCCAGCAGAAAACCATTCGGCCAGATCATCGCGCCTATCAGGGGAGGGGCGAAGGTAATCACTGCGGTTTTGAGGCGGCCAAGATGACTGTCATCAAACTTAAATAGATCGGCAATATAGTCGAAAAGGCCCAGGGTCACCCCAAGAAACGAGGACGCCACCGCCAGATTAGCAAAGATTTGCAGCAGGATGTTCAGATGGCTCTGTTTTACCGTCTGACCCAGTGCAGCCAGCAGTACATCCATATTGCCACCGGCGGCCATGATCCCCCTGAAGGTGTCACGAGGCAGGTTTCCCAGGGCGCTGAGCTGCCACAGGAAGTAGAAAAACAGCGCCATCAGGCTACCTAGTAGCGCGGCACAGGCGATCTTCTTCGGCGCTTTGCCGTAATATTTCATCAGGCTTGGGATGTTACCGTGGTAGCCAAAGGAAGCAAGGCAAACCGGGATCGCAATCAGGATATAGGGAGCATAGTGAGCCGTGGGGTCGCTATTATTCAGCAGTACCGGTAGCTTGATGTTGTAGATGAGTCCTGCCACCGACATGAAAAAGGTGATCACCATGGCTCCCAGCATGATGGTGGTGATCCGATCGACCGCCTTAGTGGAGAGATAAACAATCAGCGCCAAAACACCGCCAAACAGCAAGCCTCCGACCTGGTAGAGAACAGGGATCCCCAGCAGGTTTCCAAGGGTAAGAGCCGTGGTGGAGCCTCCCCCCGAGATATAGGCATAGGTCAGGATATACAGGACAAAGGCTACCAGGGCCCCGGTGATGATGCGTCCACCATGTCCTAGTAGATCCTCTGTCATAGTGTCGAAGCTGGCCCCGATCGGATAGTTGAGGTTGGCTTCCAGGATCAGCAGGCTGGAGGAGTACATCAGCAGCCAGGTCAGGGCCAGGATTAGTAGTGAGTAGAAAAACCACATCCCTGAGGTCATCACCGGCAGGGTAAACATCCCGGCACCGACCGTGGTGCCTGCAATTATCATGGCACCGCCCAACAGCGAGGGCGAGCGCCCTTTGGCGGTGAGATCTTGACTCATTGAACTCTCTCCATTGTGTAACTTGTCAGTGCAGCTTATCTTTGCCACGTTGCTCCATCAGTTGCGACGGAGATGCAACCGGGGCAAACCCATATTGAGAGTAAAGCCCATGGGCGTCGGTTGTCGCCAGTGAGATGTGACGGAGCCGCTGGACCGAAGGATGTTGCATGATGCACTCCATCATCCATTTACTCAAGCCTTTCCCTCTATGTTCCTCCAGGACGAAGAGGTCGGTCAGCCAGGCGAAGGTGGCATAGTCGGTCACCAGCCGGGCGAAGCCAATCTGGTTTTTCTGAAAGTAGAGGCCAAAGCACAAGGATTGCTCGATGGCCAGTGCCAGGGTGTCAGGCTCAATCCCCTGACACCAGGGGGCGTCTTTGAGAAAGTCATAGATCATCCCTTGTTGCAGAAGGGTCTTATCGGTCGAGAGGTGGTAGTCAGATTTAGTCCATCGCATGGGTTGCTCCTGGTGAAGAAAAGAATCGATGAAATAATGAGCAGCACCCATGATACATCAGTTTAAAGGCTGCGGAATGTGAAGGCTTGCAAAGTGTCAGGATTGGCTTATGCTTGCAGCAAAATGTATGGCTCTTTCGTGAGCGCAAACCGGAGATGAAGTGATGAGTGAACAGATGGAACAGTGGCGTGATGAGTGTGAAGATATCATCGAAGAGCTACTGGAGGATGGTAGCAACCCGGACGCACTCTATACCATCGAGTACCACTTTGCGGCTAAGTCTGAAGAGCCAGCCTTGCAGGCTGCCGAGCAGCTGTTTACCGCGGGATTTGATGTCAGTGAAGTAGAGCTTTTCGAGACCGACGAAGGGGAGGAGCTGTACTGCTTTGATATCTATGGGGAGAGCGAGCTGGATAGCGACTCGATCCTGGAGCCCCTGCCCAAGATGCTGGAGATCGCGGCTCAGTACGCGATTGAGTATGATGGTTGGGGAACCTACTTCGAAGAGTAAGCTGTTAAGACCCGAATAAAACAAAGCCCTCAGATGAGGGCTTTGTTGTTTATGGCTGCTAGCGATTAAAGAGCGGCGATGGTTTGCTGCTGCTCCTTGAGCTTAAGTTCAGCCTGAGTCAACTCCTCAAGCTTGGCCTTCTCTTTGGCGACCACGGCCTCAGGGGCGCGGCTGACAAACTTCTCGTTTGACAGCTTACCCCGGATGCGACCAATCTCAGTGGCGGCTTTCTCAAGCTCTTTGGCGATACGAGCCAGCTCTGCATCCTTGTCGATGAGGCCTGCCATCGGCAGCAGTAGCTCCGCTTCCCCCAGCAGGGCGGTGACAGAGGCCGGAGCCTGCTCATCAGCACCAAGCAGTGTCACAGAATCGAGCTTCGCCAGTGCCTTGAGGAAGGTTGCATTGCTTTCAACTCGCTGGGCAGTCGTGGCATCATGGTTGCGCAGCAGCACCTCAAGAGGCTTACTTGGCGCAATATTCATCTCAGCGCGGATATTGCGTACGTTGACGATAAATTGCTTGATCCACTCGAGATCGACCAGTGCCTTCTCATCATCCTGGCTGGCGTCATACTCAGGATAGCCCTGCAGCATGATGGTGTCGGCCTCGATACCTGTGAGCTCAGCTACCTTCTGCCAGATCTCTTCGGTGATAAATGGCATGATGGGGTGCGCCAGGCGCAGCAGGGTTTCCAGAGTCTCAAGCAGGGTATGACGGGTGCCGCGTTTTTGCGCGTCACTACCGTTCCACAGAACCGGCTTGGTCAGCTCCAGATACCAGTCACAGAACTGGTTCCAGATAAACTCATACAGGTGGTTTGCCGCCATATCGAAGCGGTAGTCTTCGATCGCCTGGCGAACGTCACGAATGCAGTGCTGCAGCTTGGCCTTGATCCAGCGATCCGCCAGTGAAAGCTCAAGCTCACCGCCATTAAAGCCACAATCTTCACCCTCGGCATTCATCAGCACGTAGCGGCTGGCATTCCACAGCTTGTTGCAGAAGTTACGGTAGCCATCGAGACGGTTCATATCCCAGTTGAGATCGCGCCCTGTGGTAGCCATCGCCATGAAGGTGAAACGCAGTGCATCGGTACCGTGGGCCTCGATTCCCTCGGGGAAGGCCTTACGAGTCCGTTTGGCAATTTTTTCAGCAAGCTGTGGCTGCATCATATTACCGGTGCGCTTTTCGACCAGGTTATCCAGCTCGATGCCATCAATCATATCCAGAGGATCCAGCACGTTCCCCTTGGACTTGGACATCTTGTCGCCATTTTCATCACGGACCAGGCCGTGCACATACACAGTCTTGAAGGGGACCTGCGGCTTGCCGTTTTCATCCTTGATGAAGTGCATGGTCATCATGATCATCCGGGCAACCCAGAAGAAGATGATGTCAAAGCCGGTCACCAGCACATCGCTGGGGTGGAAGGTCGCCAGATCCGGTGTTTTTTCTGGCCAGCCCTGGGTAGAGAAGGTCCACAGCGCCGAGGAGAACCAGGTATCCAGTACATCTTCATCCTGGTGCAGGGCGATCTCATCACCGAGCTGGTGCTTGGCACGAACTTCCTGCTCGCTATGACCTACGTAGACCTTACCTTCGTTGTCATACCAGGCCGGGATCCGGTGCCCCCACCACAGCTGGCGGGAGATACACCAGTCCTGGATGTCGCGCATCCAGGCAAAATACATGTTTTCATACTGCTTGGGTACGAACTGGATCTCGCCATCTTCCACCGCCTTGGTGGCAACCTCGGCCAGAGGTGCGGTGCGCACATACCATTGGTCGGTCAGCATCGGCTCTATGATGACGCCGCCACGATCGCCGTAGGGCACAGTCAGGGCGTGATCTTCAATTTCAACCAAGAGATCCAGGGCCTCAAACTCTTCGACGATCGCTTTACGCGCAGCAAAACGCTCCATCCCCCGGTATTTTTCCGGCAGCACATTGGAGTAGAGATCCGATGGCTCACCCTTGGTGGTAAACACCTCGGCGCTGTCGCGGATGGTTGCATCAAAGGTCAGGACATTGATCATCGGCAGCTGGTTTCGCTTACCTACTTCATAGTCGTTGAAGTCGTGAGCCGGGGTGATCTTGACGCAGCCGGTGCCTTTTTCCATGTCGGCGTGCTCGTCACCGACGATCGGGATGCGACGATCGACGATCGGCAGGATCACATGCTTACCGATGAGATCTTTATAACGTGGATCTTCCGGGTTCACCGCAACCCCGGTATCACCCAGCATGGTTTCCGGACGGGTGGTTGCCACCACCAGGTAGTCTTTGCCGTCCGCTGTTTTGGCACCATCGGCCAGCGGGTAGCGCAGGTGCCACATGTGGCCCTTCACATCGCGGTTTTCCACCTCGAGATCGGAGATGGCGGTTCGCAGTTTGGGATCCCAGTTCACCAGGCGCTTACCGCGATAGATAAGATCTTCTTCATAGAGGCGGACAAACACCTCCTGAACAGCCTTGGACAGTCCCTCATCCATGGTGAAGCGCTCACGCTCCCAGTCTACCGAGGCACCCAGGCGGCGCATCTGGCGGGTGATGGTGCCACCGGACTCATTTTTCCACTCCCAGATCTTATCGATAAAGGCGTCGCGTCCCAGCTCTTTGCGGCTGGGCTGGCCTTCGGCGGCCAGCTTACGTTCAACCACCATCTGGGTTGCGATCCCCGCGTGATCGGTCCCCACCTGCCACAAGGTATTTTTGCCCTGCATCCGTTGATAGCGGATCAGGGTATCCATGATGGTGTCCTGGAAGGCGTGACCCATGTGCAGGCTGCCTGTCACATTGGGAGGCGGGATCATGATGCTATAGGCATCCTTGCTGGTGTCGCCGTGTGGCTTGAAATAGCCCTGTTGTTCCCAGCGCTGATACAGCTGCTGCTCAATAGCTTGTGGATTAAAGGTTTTTTCCATGGTTTCGAATCTGTAAAAGTGGGGGTGACGGCCTATTGGCCGGGCTGGATCACGTCCAGTTGCATACCGAGTTGGCGATAGCTTTTATAGCGTTCGCGAGCCAGCTGTTTTAAATCTTCATCAGCTGGGACGAAATCTATCACATGTTCAAACCTTGCAGCAAATGAGGGTACCTCCCGGGCAAGGTTGATCAGTACCGAGCGGCTCTGTTTCGGGGCGTCCCAGATGATCTCGACCGGTGCCTTCTGTCCGGGGACCTCATCCTGAAGCTGGTGGGGCACAAACAGATCGGGATCAAGCTGCCACAGCGCCTCATCGATCTGCTCGGCGGTTGCGCGGTCATCACACAACAGATAGAGCCATTTGCCCTGCTGGTAGAACTGGTTGGCGAGGGTGCAGGCTAAAGCATAGTGAGCCGGGATTGCTCCCGGCTCACTGCTATCGCTTAATACATGAAAGCTGGCTTTTTTCATGGGGCCTTAGCTATCGTTACTTTCATTGTTGGCACGATTAATCAGGAACTGGCTCAGCAGTGGCACCGGACGGCCGGTGGCGCCCTTATCTTTGCCGGACTTCCAGGCGGTACCGGCAATATCCAGGTGAGCCCAGTTGTATTTCTTGGCAAAGCGGCTCAGGAAAGCGGCCGCCGTGATGGTACCGCCGGGACGACCACCGATGTTCGCCATGTCGGCAAAGGAGCTGTCCAGCTGCTCTTTGTACTCATCGTACAGTGGCAGGCGCCACGCCTTGTCGTCCGCCTGCTCGGAGGCATTCTGCAGCTCGTGAGCCAGCGGGTTGTGATTGGACAAAAGGCCCGAGGTGTGATGACCCAGTGCAATCACGCAGGCACCGGTCAGGGTAGCAACATCAATGACTGAATCCGGGTTATAGCGCTCGACGTAAGTCAGGGCATCGCACAGCACCAGGCGGCCTTCGGCATCTGTATTGAGAACTTCCACCGTCTGACCGGACATGGTGGTCAGGATATCTCCCGGGCGGTAGGCATCGCCATCAGGCATATTCTCTGCTCCGACTAACACCCCGATGACATTCAGAGGTAGGTTAAGCTCGGCCACCGTGTTCATCACGCCCAGCACCGCAGCGGCGCCACACATGTCATACTTCATTTCATCCATCGCCTCGCCCGGCTTCAAAGAGATACCACCGGCGTCGAAGGTCATCCCCTTACCCAGCAGGACGATCGGCTTGGCATTGGGATCGTTTGCGCCACGATAGTCGATGATACTCATCAGACCTTCGTTTTTCGCGCCGCGTACCACCGCCAGGTAGGAGTTCATTCCCTCATCGGCCATCTGCTGCTCATCGATGAGAGAGACAGAGATCTTGTCATGCTTCTCGGCAAGTTCTTTGGCCTGCTCGCCCAGGTAGCTTGGATTGCAGTAGTTAGGTGGCATGTTCGCCACATCGCGACAGATCTTGGTACCGTAAGCCACGGCAACGCCATGCTGCACCGCTTTTTCACCGACCGACAGTTCACGACGGGTTGGTACATTAAAGACAATCTTCCGTAGCGGGCGGCGCGGCTCTTTCTTACGGGTCTTAAACTTGTTGAATCGGTAGCGGGAGGCCTGGGTTGCTTCGACCGCCTGACGGACCTTCCAGTAGATATCCCGGCCCTTGACATGCAGTTCGGTCAGAAAGCACACCGCTTCCATGGAGCCACTCTCATTGAGGGTTTCTATGGTCTTGGTGATAATCTGCTTGTACTGACGCTCATCCAGCTCTCGCTCTTTACCACAGCCAACCAGCAGCACCCGCTCACTCAGGACTCCGGGGACCTGGTGCAACAGCAGCATCTGGCCGGTTTTTCCCTCGAGATCGCCGCGGCGCAGCAGGGAGCTGATGTATCCCTCACTGATCTTATCCAGCTGTTCAGCGACGGGAGACAGACGACGAGGTTCAAAGACTCCAACAACGATACAGGCACTACGTTGTTTTTCCGGGTTGCCGCTCTTAATACTGAATTCCATTGACTCTCCTCGTTCGCTAAAGACAAAACGCAGTATTTAATAGATAATGTCGAGCTTATCAGGCTGAGAGCAAGCTTAGGCGATCGATAATGCTGGTGATCACCTACTTGCAATAAGCCCTGCAAGCTAGTTGGGGTCTATTTTTCAGTGAATTGGCTAAAAAAACAAGTTAAGTCTCGGAGTTAAAGGTGATCTTTGCCCGTTATTTCACAAAAGAAATGCTTAAATCCCAGGGTGCGGTTCTGCTGGTCCTGCTGCTGATCTTCCTCAGTCAGTACCTGATCCGTGTCTTGTCACAGGCCGCCGGAGGCGAGATCCCGGGGCAACTTATTGCTTCTATGGTGGCGCTGCGTCTGCCTGATATGTTGACCTGGGTGTTGCCGATCAGCTTTTTTATCGGGATTTTGTTCTGTCATGGCCGTTTTTATGCCGATAGCGAGATGACGGTGATGTTTGCGGTCGGGACCAGTCGCAACCGGATCCTCAAGCTGACCTGCCTGTTGGGCTGCCTGACCCTGGTATTGACGGCCGTATTTACTCTGTTTGTGGCGCCCTACACAGCCTATAAGCAGCAGGAGTTAGTCCAGGGCTTTAGGGACAACCCCGGAGCTTCCATTCTCAAAGAGGGGCAGTTTATGCCTCTTGGAAACGGTAAATATACTGCCTACGTTGAAAAGTTGACCGATAAGGGCAAGGGGATGGAGCGGGTGTTTATCCTGCAACAGGGACAAGCAAATCAACCGCCGGCAGTGATTGTGGCCGATACGGGCTCGGTGACCGCAAGTAAGGAGGTCTCAGGCCTGAACCTGATCCTGGATCAGGGGGTGCGCTATGCCGGACAGCCGGGACAAAGAGCCTTTGATGTCAGTAAGTTTAAAGAGTACAAGGTGTTGCTGCCGAGTAAAAAGACTCAGGATGTCGCACAGGAACTAGGCTCCAAGAGTACCCTGGAGCTACTGAAAGATCCGAGTGGCCAGGCCCTTGCCGAGCTACAATGGCGCTTTTCGGTTCCTTTGGCCGTGATTATTCTCGGCATTCTGGCGGTGCCTCTTGCCGAGGTGAATCCCCGTCAGGGACGCTATGCCAAGCTGCTGCCCGCAGTACTGGTCTACCTTGCCTACTTCCTGTTTTTGAGTAGCATGCGTTCGGCTGTGGGAGATGGGCGCTTTCCTGAGTTCCCCGGAATGTTCCTGGTGCCGATTTTGTTCGGCCTGTTGCTGGCTTTGCCTCTGAACATGCAGCATAGTCGCTGGTGGCTCAGAACCCGTACCAGGCTTAAGAAGGGAGGAAAGGCCAGTGTTTAATATTCTCGATCGTTACATTGGCCGAGTGGTTCTCTGGTCGGTGATGCTCTGTGATCTGACCCTGATCGGCCTGAGTGCTCTGTTCAAGTTTGTGGACCAGCTCAGAGATGTTGGTGAGGGGAGCTATACCACCTCGGTGGCGCTCTATTACACTCTGCTCAATGTGCCGAGCGATATCGTACAGTTTTTCCCGCTGGCGGCCCTGCTAGGTGGCCTGATCGGTCTGGGCTCTTTGGCTACCAGCAGTGAGTTGGTGGTCATGCAGGCATCTGGTCGCTCTAAGCTCAGCATAGTGGGAGCCGTGCTCAAGACCCTGATCCCGATGACCATAGTGATCCTGCTGATTGGCGAGTATGTGGCACCGGCAGCCAACCATCACGGGGATGATGTGCGAATTCAGGCCAGAAGTGGCGGCACCGTTTCTTTGTCGGCCTATGGGGTGTGGGCCAAAGATGGCCCCTCCTTTGTCAATATCGGCGCCATCGACCGGGAGGGGCAATTACACAATATTCGCCTCTATGATTTTAATCAGCAGCATCGCCTGAAACAGATTGTGGATGCTAGAACCGGCAGCTATAGTGGCGATCACTGGCAACTGTCAGGGATCACTGATACCAAGTTTGGTGGAGACAAGATTGAGGTGGTCACACGCAAGCAGCAGAACTGGTACTCCCAGCTCACACCAAAAAAACTCTCAGTGGTGACAATCAACCCAAGTGACATGTCGATTCGGGCCTTAACCAGCACCATCAGTTATCGGGACATGAATAAGCAGGATGCCAGTCAGTATAAGCTGGAATTTTGGCGAAAGATCCTCTCGCCCCTGACCATCATCGCCATGATGCTGCTGGCCTCTTCCTTTGTGTTTGGGCCACTTCGAACCATGGCGATGGGAACCCGGATCCTGATCGGTATCATCGCAGGCTTTATCTTCTATGTGATTGACCGGATCTTTGGTCCCATGACTCTCATCTACGGGATGCCGCCATTGGCCGGGGCCATCATCCCGGCGGCGATATTCCTGGGGCTCGCTTTCTATCTTCTGATGCGAAGGCAATAGATTGGGGGGATAGCAGTTGCTATCCCCCTTTTTTTGCCCTTCGGACCGGGATTCAACCCTATGGGTTGATGACCTGCGGTCAGCTGATTTGTGCCTGTGGCACAATAGCCACTGCCAAGTGGCGGCGGGTTAAGGAGAGAACGCCTCCCTCCTTAACAATCCTCCAGCGCCCCGAACCTCGCGGAATCCTCTGTGAACCTAACGATTGAAGCACCGAGCAGACAGTATGTCCCTATACTGGCTGCTCTCTCGAAACGTCCTGTTTCTCGACTCCAATCCTCTACGGCTCACCTCGGCACTCGCTCACGGGGAGGTCAATACCACCATTCTTCGGTTCAGATTATCTTTGACGTTTTTTCGCGCTAGTTAACAAGCACTTTTGCAACGTCAATGCTGCATGCAAAGGCAGAGTAGCTGTCTTGTATGTCCACTAGAGCTGTAAAGATTCCTTTGTAGATAAGGACAAGTTGACATATGTAACAATGGGTGCAAATTCGCATCCTGCTTGACAAAGCGAGAAAAACGCACGAAAATTTCATGGTGTTTCATCAACCTTGTCTTCTGCTACACCTTTCGATAATAAGGAAGAGTTTTACTATGAACCAACCATGGGAACTAAATCCAGAGCTTACAACTGACCGTCTCAAGCAGCTTGCATCCTTAATCCGCGAGGTCAGAGATTCCGTTGTTGATTTACATGACGAGGAGTTAGGTGACTCAGCTCGTTCAACTGGACTAAGAGCTTATGAATGCTGCCGAAATCAGATTATCAAAGCCTCCCAAAATAATCATGAATGGCCTTGGCTTGGTGTAGTAAAGGATGATGGTAGATTTACTTTCTCTATCGGCTCTGTTCCAATTCGCTTGTATAGAGGTACGCCAAATAGTCCTGAGGAGAGAAGGCTGATACCCTGCATTGAAGCAATGAGTCAGATGAGTCTATTGACTGTAGAGGTGGGTGATGCAGCTTCAATACTCTGGTTTTTTGCTATAGAAGTAGATGAGCTTCGCTATGTGGAGCGTGTAACATTTACTGGATACTTAGATGGTGCACAGGTTTCATGTTGGGAAATTCCATTGGATGAGAAAGTTGCAGCCTTCAGTGCACTTGACAAAGCCCTTCCTGAGGCAGTGCCAACTCAGAAAGCACCTGTCTCTATCAAGAATAAAGAGAAGGTGGAGCAAATTAATGGCCCGAACAATGGTTAGAATATTATGTCTATAGCATTTTACGGTGAACGGCTAAGGCTGGCTCGCTTATTAAATGGTTATACATTACAAGAGCTGGGGGATGCTGTTGCTGTATCAAGGCAAAGCATCCATCAGTATGAAAGTGATATCAGAGCTCCAGCTGATGATGTTTGGAATGCTTTAGCAGAATTTCTCCGAGTGGCGCCTAATTTCTTTGGGCTGCCACTTTCTGGTGATGTTAAGCCTGAGCAATGCCATTTCCGAAAAAGGCAGACAACTCCTGCGGGTGTGAAAAATCGAGTTCAAGCATATAGTACAACTCTTGAACAGCTTGTTACTGAATTACATAATTATTTAGATTTACCAGAAAATCGATTTAATTTAATTGACAATGATAAAATTCCTGAGCTAACTCCTCCTGTGATAGAGAAAATTGCAGAGGGCGCTCGAGTACGTTGGGGGCTAACTCCAGATGCACCGATAGACAATATGATTAATGTTGTTGAAAACCAAGGTGCAATAGTTACTTATTTTGATGGTGTTTCAGATAAAATCGATGCCTTGTCAGTAAATAGAAAGTACCCAATAATCATTCGTAACACTGCAAAAGAGAGTGTATGTCGGATGCGCTTTGATTTAGCTCATGAGTGTGGGCATTTAATAATGCACAATGGTCTTGAGACTGGTTGCAAGAAAACTGAGCGTGAAGCTGATGCATTTGCTAGCGCATTCTTATTTCCTCGAGAGTCCTTTGCTAGGGAGTTCCCTTCCTGTATTGCCGCTAGGGGGGGATTAACTGGAAGAAAGTATATAACTTAAAATCACGATGGAAAGTTAGCGCTAGAGCTATTATCTATAGAGCACACCACTTAGGCTTTATAAACGCTCAGCAATATAGAATGGCTAATGTATGGTTCAGCCAAACACGCCAAAATAGAAGAGAAAAGCTTGATGATCAAATTCCATTGGAAGTGCCTCATGTACTTGAAGAGAGTCTGATTATATTGAAAGACCACTTAGGTATTACTTTTGATATGATTTCTGAAAAAATAGGAATGCAGCCTGAATTTTTGGCTGAGATTCTATGTATTAAATATATATCCGATGATAGTGATGAAGCTGACAATGTAGTCATACCATTTAATTTTTGATTTCTTCACTATTAATTCCATCACATTTATGTGGTGGGATTTTATTATGGAGCACGACTCGCATGTCAAATATCCAAACCCTACCAAATGAATGTTTGAGGTCGGCCTCACTTAGGGCTTGGCTGTGGACTCTTCTTATATAAGAAACTGTCATTTTATAAATTGCTTTAGCGGTTATTGGAATCAACGAGAGTATTTATTGCCCCCATGATATTCGCTCCGAAGAATGGAGCGGATCTTTAAGGTTGAGGGATATGGCTATCACGAGTGCATCGCTAGGTCAGGGATGACCTGGCGATGCTGAACCTTAAAAAACAAGCCATTCCGAGGATACAAGCGAACTCCGGGGCGCTCCAGGAGATGTAAGAGGGTACGGGCGAGCTAACCCTCTTGCCCGCCGCCGCTCGGCAGCGGCAATTGGGGCGTAGGCACAACTCTCTTATTGTTATATGTCCGAGGCATGGATGCCGAGCATCGGAGCTTGATGGAGGGACTCATCACGCGTAGAGAGCTTTTGATTACTTTTGGCGGTACAAAAGTAATGTGCTGCCGGCACCCCGGCAATCACTCAGCGGAGCTGAAAAATAGACTGCTTGTTACTGCAAGCCCCGAAGGGGCTATCAGATTCGGATCTCCAGGGTAAATCCCTCCTGAGAGTCCTTGATCTCAAATCCGGAATCTGCGATCTCTCGATACTGGGTACTTATTGAGCCTCTCTTCTCTATCAGTGACAGAGCTGATGAATGTCATTTTTTTCAGTTTTATTTTCAGGCTTAATGAGAGGCCACGTTCATCAGACTGGGGCTAGTGTGGCTGACTCAGAGTCTTGTTTTATCTCCTCTTTAAGTAAAGAGATCGGTCATTCACATCTCTTAATCGCTGATAGCTATTGGCACATAGAGCAAATTCTTTGCCTCGGGCACCTGCTGCTTCACCATGCCCCCATCTTCAGGATGGGCTCATCTGGTGGGGAAAGAGCCTGTCACTGTTTGACAGGCAGCTTGTCGGCCGGGTCAGCCGTGATGATGGACTGCTCAGAGTCACGATCGGGACGCGTGATGCGGTGCCAGCTCCCGAATGGAGCCAGATGTTACTTGAGGATCTACATCGGCAGCTGACTGAGCTGGGTGCTGAAACTCTGGTGCCAGAGCCAGGCAGCCTGACGATTATTACCGCACAGGGAGCTGGCAATGCTGACCCTTCGATGTTTGCGTTGGCACAGCAGACTTACTCCCTGCTGATGAAGCAATCGATTGAAAAAAAAGACTTTGTGACTCAGTTGCAAAACCTCTTGAGAAAGCAGCTAAGTAGCTCACTCACCCTGCGTGATACCGCGCGGCAGCTTGGGATGTCGGTACGCACAATTCAGCGGCGACTTAAGAGTAAACAGCTTAGTTTTTCCCAGCTTGTCGAACAGACCAGGCAAAGCCAGGCCCTGGCTCTGCTCGCTGACACCTCCATGAGTCTCACAGCTATCGCATCGCAAATGGGCTATGAAAATACCGCCAATTTTCATCGCGCCTTTCGCCGCTGGTATAGCTTGTCACCCTCTGAATATCGTCAGCTTTGCCAAAGCAACCGGACCCTGCTCAGTGAACAGCCCATCAGGCTTCATTATGCCCAAACCAGGCTTGAATCAGCGGGGGAATTAGAGTCATTCAGCGGAAAAGTCTGGCTGGAGGTAGACAACCTGGGGTTTGAAAAAATGGTATCGGTTGAATGCAAGGGGGTTGATGGGATCTGGCGTCACGTCCCGGCTTTCTTTGAGCGCTTCATCTCTCAGGGCACTGAGCTCTGGTCCACGGGAAGTTTTCCGGTGGCTCGGCCCCTCACTTTCCGCCTGTGCTACCAGGTTGATGGGAAAAAATATATCAACAGCAATCAGGACTGCAACTATGTGGTGCAAGATGGAATCCTGCTGGGTAACCCGGATTTTGTGGTGCTCACACTCAAGCAGATTCGACATGCAAGGCAATATTTCTGCATGATTGAACTCGCGACCCGGCACATGGAGTCGGACAGGGCTTGCTGTGTTTTCGATGATGGGAGCAGGCACTCTCTTGAGATGGGAGAGCTATGCGGTAGTTACCGAGTCTGGACACTGCTGGCAGTCGTGGATCGGGTGATGAATTATTGTCAGTTTCACTTTGAGCCCTCTCATCAGCCAGTTAACCGTTCTCAGTTGTTTCCCATAGAGAAGCCTCAGGGTCATAGGCTCTGCCGACGTTTGCAACCTGAAGCGATAACTGAGCCTAAGTGTTAAGCAGATCAAACAAGCGAATCCCTGGCATCGATACCTGCTGAACTTGGCACGAGATGACACTCCTCCTTTGCATCTTCTGCAATAAGGTGAGCTCTTCACCAGGAACGTGGAGATAAAAGGTGTCAGACCATAAAAATAAATTTTTGAAAAAGATAAAACTCTTACCTGCTGCCATTGCGCTGACTCTATCAGCCTATCACCCGGCAAGTTATGCCTCTGCCAATGCCGGGCATACACAAGTAGCCTCTTCCCATAGTCACCAGAGATTTCAGGATTGGCAAAACAGGACCATCTACTTTGTGATGATCGACAGGTTCGCAAATGGCGATCCCTCGAATGATCTTGGCAATAACCCCGAGACCACATCCAGCTTAAAAGATAAGGGAACAGTGGCGGATTGGAAAAAGTATTGGGGAGGGGATATTCAGGGGCTGATTGATAAGCTTGATTATCTTCAGGATATGGGAGTATCGGCGATATGGGTCACGCCACTGGTTGATAACGCCGATCACCCTCTCAATAATGAAGGCGCATATCATGGCTATTTTGCTCAGGATTATTACCGGGTGGAAGAGCACTTTGGCACCTGGAAGCTGGTGGATAAGCTGCACCGCGAAATGAAGAAGCGCGGCATGAAACTGGTGCTGGATATGGCGTTTAATCACTCAAGCTCTCACGATGCGATAGACAAGGGAGCCGTTTATAAGGATGGAGTTTTCCAGGCCGATTTTGTCAGCGATAAGGGTGAATGGTTCCACCATAATGGCAACATCGGGGATGGAGATTGTAGCGCTAATCCTGAGCCCGTATGCCCTACGGCCGAGCAGGAGTGGAGCGACCCCTGGTCATTGACTCATAAATCTTTAACCGGGCTGGCTGATTACAACCAGGGTGAGGATCACAACACTGCCGCGGGAAAATATCTGATCGATGCCGCACTCTTATGGATGGATCATGGGGTTGATGCGTTTCGTCTTGACGCGATTAAGCATATTAACCCCGGGTTTGTGACCCGCCTGACAAGGGCGATCCATGCCAAAAACCCTGATATCTATATCTTTGGTGAGTGGATGAATGCCAGTGCCGAAGATCCCGCCTCTATGGCGTTTCTGAATGAAGATCATGGCTCTGAACTGCTCGATTTCGGACTCAGAGATCATATTGAAGATGCCATCGCCAATAACATCCCGATGACTGACCTGAACAAATATATTGAGCTGCGCCCGGTTGCGATGCAGGGTAAGCAAAACTTGCAGCCCATATTTCTTGATAACCACGATGCCACCCGCACCAGTGTCTACCTGCAGGCAAAAACGACAGACTCAGTCAGTGGCGGCGTCGATGCCGATCACCCACGCAAGGGCAAGGGATTCAGCAAAGAGCTGGCGGATGCTCGCCAGAATATTGGAGAGGCTCTGGTGATGACCCTGCCGGGGATCCCGGTGATCTATTACGGGAGTGAGCAAAACACCGCTAATTTAACCGCCAATGCCTATGGACGGGTCGGGGATGATCCCTATAACCGAGAATCCATGCCTTCATTCAGTGAAACAAGCAAAGCCTTTAAGATGATCCGCACTCTGGCAAGGCTCAGAAAGGAGAGCCCGGCGATAGCCGAAGGCTCTTATACCAAGAGGTTTGCAGATAAAGATCTTCTTATTTTTGAGCGAACTAAGGGAGCCGACAGTGTGTTGGTTGCCGTGAATGTTAGTGATAAAGCAAAAAAGGTGCAGATTAGTGATCTGAGGCTTAAGGATAAGAGATATCACAACCTGCTGGGGGACGGAGAGATGACAGTGTCTGGGCATAGTGCCACCTTACAGCTACAGGCAAATCAGGTGATGGTCTTCCATTAATCATCATTGAGTGAGCTGTATCTATCGCTGTGGTGACCTGAACAAACCAAAAGGTGGAGATCTTTGACCGGATACAGCTCAACTCAGGCTACACAAGAATAATTATTGAACATCTCTTTTTGCAATAACTGATAGGATATCTGATGAAACGAACGGGATTTCTCTCTTTAATCTCAGCTTTATGTATGGGCCACTCTGTGGCTGCAGAAAAGCCAAATGATCACTGGAAAAGCGAATTCCAGGTGAAGCAGTACAGCAGCCAGCTTGTTGGAGATACACTGCCCTACCGCCTTTATACACCCCACAAGCGCTCTAAGGAAAAGTATCCACTTGTGCTGTTTCTCCATGGCACCGCAGAGCGCGGTTCGGATAATGAGGCGCAATTGACATCCAGTGTGCATGAGATCTTTGAGTATGTGAGAGGGCATCAAGATGCCTACATCATTGCTCCACAGTGTCCCAATACCAGTTAACTTCCTCCGGACACCCCAAACCCGGTAAAAGATCCATCGAAGGAGTCCTGGGCCTATAGCGGGCTATCAGATGAGATCTATCCGCCTTACAACTGGCATCGCTTAGAGAACTATGCAGATCCGGCGAACCCTGTGACCGAGCCGATGCAGCTTGCCATAGAGTTATTACGAGACTTCATTCAGACACACCCCAAGGTGGACAGGAGTCGCCTCTATGTGACCGGGGTATCTATGGGAGGATTCGGCACCTTCGATATCCTGTGCCATGCTCCGGATCTTTTTGCGGCAGCCCTGCCTGTCTCAGGGGGAGGAAACCTGATCCCTGAATGTAAAGGGATCTGGGCCGATATCCCCATCTGGGCCGTGACCGGATCAGGGGCAAAAGATCTGTTGGTGAACCCTGATAATTCAAGGCAGATATTTGATGTGCTCGATGCGATGGGCTCCGAAAATATGCGATTAACCCAGCTTCAAACCGATCATCTCGGCAGTTGGCAGGAGGTCTACAAGCCCGGCAAGCTCAAGACCATGGACTGGCTATTCTCCCAACGAAAGTAGTTTTAGTGGCTGGAGCCGTTTCCGGAAGAGGAAGCGGTGAAGGGGTAACCTTCACCGTGAGCTCGCGCCAAGGCGAGCCGTAAAGGATTAAGGTTGAGTGGTATGGATGCCGTGAGATAGCAACCAAGACAGCGGACCGCTGGCATCTAAGGCTTACGTTCCACTGAAAGAATCTTTTGTTGCTTTAAGTTCGAGGCATGGATGCCGAGCCGCGAAGCTCTGCGGAGGGATTCGCAGCGCGCAGCGAGGTTTTGCCTACTTTTGACGATACAAAAGTAGGGCGCAGTCGGCGCCCCGACACCTGTGGCTTCGCCACACATCAGCTGCATGCAATGCAGCAACTCGGCTCAGTACCGGGAAAAGCAAGCCCCCGTAGGGGCTCTAAACCCTGCTCTCCAGAGTGAATCCGTTTTGAGAGTCCTTGATCTCAAATCCAGCTTCCAGGATCGCCTGACGCAGCTCGTCGGCCTGTTGCCATTGCCCCGAGCTGCGGGCCTCGAAACGCTTTTCTGCCAGGGCGATGATCTCCTGTGGGATCACAAGCTGAGCCTGGTACTCAAGATCTAACCCCAGGGTCTCATCAAACCAAACCAGGGTTGCCCGCTTGGTCTCAGGGGGAAGCTCTGAGTCAATCAGTTTCCAGATGAGAGCCAATGCTCGAGGTGTATTTAGATCATCATTGAGTTTACTCTTAAACTGCTCGGCGTAATCCGAGTCGATCTCTCCCCCTTCGGGCCAGCTTGCAACATGCTTTCTCAGGCGATTGAGGGCAGTAGCCGCTCCTTTAAGCGCTTCAAAAGTAAAGTTCAGCTCGCTCCGGTAGTGCCCGGTGAGATTGAGGTAACGCAGCGCCATGGGATCAAAGCCTTGCTCAAGAAGCCCCCGCAGTAGTAACGACTGCCCGGATTTGGAGATCTTCTGCGATCCCAGCTGTAAAAAGGCACCATGTAGCCAAAAATTGGCAGGAACATGCCCATTCTTGGCCTCCGACTGAGCTATCTCATTGCTGTGATGCACGCTGATATGATCTGTGCCGCCGGTGTGGATATCAAATCGCTCACCTAAGTATTTCTCAGACATCGCCGAGCACTCGATATGCCAGCCGGGAAAGCCGGTTCCCCAGGGGCTATCCCACTGCATCTGGCGTCGAACATCACCACTGAACTTCCATAGAGCAAAGTCACTCAGATGCTTTTTCTCCCCCATCTCGACCCGGGCTCCGGCCTTCAATCCCTGGGCCTTAAGTCTGGCAAGATGCCCATAATTTTTAAGCTTAGAGGTATCAAAGTAGATCCCATCCGGTGTGTGATAGGTAAAACCTTTTGATTCAAGGGCCTGTATATAGCGGATCTGCTCCTCAATATGTTCGGTTGCCCGGCACAGGGTATCCGGCAGCCCGATCCCAAGCCGCTTAAGATCAGCCAGAAATGCCTTCTCAAAGTATTTGGCGATCTGCCAGGCTGAAGATTGGTGTTTGCGTGCGCCCTTCTCCATCTTGTCTTCACCCTCATCCCCATCTGAAACCAGGTGCCCGACATCGGTAATATTCATCACATGATTGACCCGATAGCCATTGAGTCTGAGGGTGCGCTTGAGGAGATCTGCAAACAGGTAGCTGCGAAGGTTACCTATATGCGCATAATCGTAGACAGTCGGTCCACATGAGTAGAGACCCACAGCTGTGTCACTCAGGGGAATAAAGGGGCGTTTCACCCGCTGGTAGCTGTCATAGAGTGTGAGTTCCATCTTATCTCCTTAGCGGTTTAAGGTACTGCGGTTTCAATCTTTCTCTCACTATTTCCAAAAGGCCAGCAGAGGGGAGATCATCAACAATATGCCGGTAATGATGATGAGGTAGGTGGCAAGCCCACGGTATTTTCTCAGAGCCGGCACCCGGTACACCAGGTAAGCCGGGATCAGGCAGCCTACTAAGCCGAAGATCGGGCTGCAGATCGAGGTAAAGGAGAGTATCGGTGCATTACTGGCGATCGCCCCCCAGGCCAGCAAGATGATAAACAGAACCACTGCCTTTCGTACCAGCTTCTGGTTTATTCTCGATTCATCAAACTTGCGTCTTAACAGGTTCATCACCAGACCGTGGCAGGCTTCCTGAAACCCGAGGAAGACTCCAAAAAAAGAGGTAACTACGGCAAACAGGTTGATGACGATTCCGGCTGAGGTTGCCCAGCTTCCGGGGAAGTAGTAAGCGATAATCGCCAGGGCCGAAACATTATCCTGCATAGCTACCCTGGCCTGGGGCTGAGAGATCGCCAGGGTAAAAGAGAGGGCATAGAAGAACACCACCAGGAATAGGATGACAAAGGAGATCTTCATCGCCCGCTGCGCCTTGAAGCGAGCAATCTCAATCGATTTTTCACGGGCCCGATAGGCGATCACCATGGGGCTCAGGGATTGGATAAACAGAATCGAGGTTAGGGTAAAGGGCAGGGTGATGATGGCATTTTTCACCAGGGTTGTGGTGTTTCCAAGAGGTGGAAGATGTGCCAGGTTCCACTGTGGGATCAGCAGGATCCCCATCAATGCAACAAGAATCAGCACAGTGACCGCCATAAACCCGGAAAGTTTAAACAGCAGTCGCTCTCCCTTGGTGGCAACCAGGGCGAGCAGGCTGATCAGAATCAGACCATACCAGCTGTGGTCTGAAAGTCGCTCCGTGGTGATCTGATAGGTTTGCAGGTAGGAGGCACTGTCATTGGTGATGGCAAGGGAATAAACAAACACCCAGATCACCAACATCACGAAGTAGAGGGCTCCGAGAGTGACTCCCCAGTTTTTACCGAGATAATTGCTAATGACGCCGGGGTAGTCGGTGCATTGGCTGGATTGTGCGAGGGTATTGATAAAGAGTTTCTGGAAGAGGTACATGGCCGGGTAGCCGATGACGGCCGAGAGCAGAAATACCCAGATCCCCATTACCCCAACCTGCACCGGCAAGAACACGATACCCGCTCCGATCGCCATTCCGATACTCATCACGATCCAGCCGATATCGGTTGAATCAAACTTTGCCGACTCTCTGAGTTGCCTGGCGCTTATCACCTGTTCCATCACTGTCTCCACTTGGTTTAGTTAATTCGTGGAAGGCAACAGATCCGAAAACAGGCAATAAAAAAGGCTGCAGTGGGATCTGCAGCCTTCGGGAATTTTTTCGGTTAATTGCGTTTACAGAGCTCCCGGCCGCAGCGAAATACAGCAGCAACAGCAACAAGGTGCTGTGGTTGGGGTGAGGTGAACGCGAATCAATTTCATACCAGCAAATTAACCGAGACTTTGGCCGGGAGTCAAGACTGATTTTGCTTTTGTCATCAGGTTGTCATTTTTAGTGGCTACACTGGTTCGTATCCTAAGTTTGTATTTGCGGCAAACCCAGGCTGACGGGTTGATTTAATCGATTAGTGTGCGAATTGATTTCCTTTTTGAGATATATTGAAGCTCAATGCTATAACCATCTAATAATTAAGCTTATTTTTTTGGTTATCCAAAATAATGTTGATATTTCGCTCCTGTTTAGCCGAGGGTTTCTATTGAAAAAGTTGACATTCATCTATAAAACTACTTAGCATGCAAACAACTTTAATTGGGGCTTTAAAATAATATTTATTTGCATGCTTATTTTATTTCGGCTGACTCTCCCTCTATCTCACCCTGCTAAGAGTGTTGTTCCTCTCTCGGCCGAAGCCCCATCCCATCAAGACAGGAGTTATCTATGACCTCTCAACGGACTGAAGCGATCGCTTCAGAAGAACCGTACCCGAAAAGCTCGGAAACGGCTCAAACTGAAGGTTCGTGTGAGTTTACGCTGAACACTCAAGATCCAAACCAAGCCCTTCCGGCTATTGAGATCAAAGATTTGTATAAGGTATTTGGTAACCATGTAAAGCAGGCCCTGTCGCTCGCCGATCAGGGAAAGTCCAAGCAGGAGATTTTGCAGAAAACCGGGGCCGTCATCGGGATCCATGGCGCTGAATTTGCGATCCATAAGCGTGAAATTTTTGTGGTGATGGGCTTATCCGGCAGCGGTAAGTCAACCCTGATCCGCTGCCTGAATCGATTGATAGAGCCGAGCCGCGGAGAGGTTCTGATCGATGGCCACAACATTCTGACCATGAGCAACAAGCAACTGAACCAGGTGCGCCGCAGCAAAATCTCCATGGTATTTCAGAATTTTGGATTGTTTCCCCATCGGAATGTGCTGAGTAATGTCGAGTATGGGTTGGAGGTTTCCGGGGTCAATAAGGAAACCCGAAAAGCCAAGGCTCAAACCGCATTGAGCTTGGTTGGTTTGAAAGATTATGAGGCGAGTTATCCGGGAGAGCTCAGTGGTGGGATGCAGCAGCGGGTTGGATTGGCCCGGGCCCTGGCAAACGATCCTGAGATTCTGCTGATGGACGAGGCGTTCAGCGCACTGGACCCCTTGATCCGTACCGAGATGCAGGATGAGCTTCTTGAGCTTCAGGCCAAGATGCATAAGACCATAGTGTTTATCACCCATGATCTGGATGAGGCCCTTAAGCTTGGGGATCGCATCGCCATCATGAAAAATGGCCGGGTGGTACAGGTGGGAACACCGGAGGAGATCCTGACCGATCCTGCCGATGATTATGTCGCAAGTTTTGTGCAGCAGGTCGATCGCTCTAAAGTGATCACAGCTGGCTCCATCATGACCAAGGCTCCCAGCATGACTCTGCCTCAAAGCGGCAGCCGGGTCGCGGTGCGGATGATGGAAAAGCATAAAACAACTCACCTGTTTGTGGTGGATAACAACCGGCGGCTCAAGGGATTGCTGACCATGGAGGACTGCCTGTCGCTGGATAGGGCCAAGATATCCTCAGTGGATTCAAAACTCAGACGTGACATCCTGGTGGCCTCGGGTGATACAGCGATCTCCGATCTTCTGGGATCGGTCCTTGAGTCTGAATATCCCCTGGCGGTGACGGATGAGGAGGGGCGTTTTCTGGGTCAGGTTGACCGGGCGAGCGTTTTGGCCGAGGTGGTTGAAAGTGACAATTCAGAGGGGCCGACAACTCTTGCCGAGTACCACCAGACACTAATGACCAGGGAACCACGCAGGGCTGAATGATGATGAGAATTGATATTGGTGATGGCTTTGCCGCCGTGATTAACTGGATGACCACCCACATGGGGGGATTCTTTGACGGGGTTAGCTCAGTAATCCTGGCTCTGGTGAATGGCCTGACGTTTATCTTTGAGCTACCCAACGCCTTTGTGATGATCGCAATCCTGACGGTGATCGCCTGGTTTAGCTCAGGCAAGAAGATGGCTCTATTCACTGTGTTAGGAATGTTGCTGATCCAGAATCTTGGTCTATGGAGTCAGACCATGGAAACCCTGTCGCTGATCGTTGCCGCAGTCATCTTCTCTCTGGCGATTGGCCTGCCCCTTGGGATCTGGTCCGCCAAGAGTGACACAGTTGAGCGAGTCATGCGCCCGGCGATGGATTTCATGCAGACACTACCGGCTTTCGTTTACCTGATCCCGGCAGTAATGCTGTTTAGTTTAGGGCCGGTTCCCGGCGTGCTGGCGACCCTCATCTTCTCTTTGCCACCGGTCGCCCGCTTAACCAACCTCGGGATCCGCCAGGTTCCCAAGGAGATCAAGGAGGCAGCGATCGCCTTTGGTTCCTCCCCGTGGCAGATCCTGTTTAAGGCTGAGCTCCCTCAGGCGATCCCGACCATCATGGCCGGGGTGAACCAGACCATAATGCTGGCTCTGTCTATGGTGGTGATTGCAGGCATGATCGGTGCCGGAGGCCTAGGGAATGAGGTACTCAAAGGGATCACTCAGCTCAGGTTGAATGTGGGCTTTGAGGGTGGTGTGGCGATCGTAATACTGGCTGTGTATCTGGATAGAGTCACCCAGGCTCTGGGCGGCAAGCGTAATAAATCGAAAGGATAACTGTTTATGAAGATGGCAAAAAAGATACGACTGTGTCTGGTCGGTGGTTTAGTGGTGCTATCGGCACTGGGCCTGTCGGCTTGTAACAAAGAGAAAAAAGCAGAGCAGAAAAAGACCGCCAAGCTGGTCTATGTGAATTGGGCCGAAGGGGTTGCTTATACCCACCTGGCGAAAGTAGTGCTGACCGACAAAATGGGTTATGACGTGAGCCTGACCGCCGCCGATGTGGGTCCTGCCTATATCTCGGTCGCCCAAGGGAAATACGATGCGCTGATGGAGAGCTGGCCTGATCTGCAGCAATCTTACATCAAACGGTTCGGAAATAAGCTGGATAATCTGGGAAGCATCTATAAGGGAACCGAGGTGGGATTAGTAGTTCCTGAGTATGTGAACATAGATTCGATTTCACAGCTCAAGGCGAATGCTGCTAAGTTTAACAATCAGATCGTGGGGATCGATGCCGGAGCTGGCATGATGAATGATGTTGAGAACAAGATCATTCCAGAATATGGTCTGACCAACATGAAGCTTCTTGCTTCCAGTGGCCCGGCCATGACGGCGGCATTGGGTAAGGCGATCGAAAAGAAGCAGTGGATCGTAGTGACTGGCTGGGTTCCACACTGGATGTTCAGTCGCTGGCACCTTAAATTCCTCAAACAGGACCCATCGAAACTGGTTTGGAAAAAAGGTGAGATCGATATCATGGGTCGCAGCAACCTGGGACAGGATAAACCAGAGCTGAAGCAGTTCCTGACCAACATGTACCTGACGGATCAGCAGCTCTCAGGTCTGATCCTGGCTATTAAAGACAAGGGTGAAGATCAGACCATAGATCAGGTTGCCCGCCAATGGATGAAGAGCCATGAGAAGGTGGTGAACAGCTGGATCCCAAAGCACAAGGCAGCCTAACTCCATAGGGCAAAGGTCCACGGGGTTTGACCATAAAAAAGCCGCAGAGCTCACTCTGCGGCTTTTTTTGGTTTACTGATCCCGGAAATGCTCCAGGCTTAGTGATTATGTCCTTCGGGACCATGGGCATGGCCATGGGCCTTCTCTTCATCGCTGGCATCGCGGATAGAGTCGATCTTGACGCTAAAGGTTAGGGACTTGCCAGCCAGGGGATGATTGGCATCCACGGTCACCATCTCTTCGGTCACATCCTGAACGACCAGGTTTATCGGGCCTTGCGGGGTTTGTGCGGTGAAAGCCATTCCGGGCTCAATGCTCTCGACCCCTTCGAATGACTCGATCGGTAACTGGTGGATATGCTCATCCTGGCGCTCACCGTAAGCCTCCTCGGGTGCAATGGTGATCTCCAGCTCATCGCCGACTGATTTTCCCTCCAGGGCTTTCTCGAGGCCGGGAATGATATTGCTGGCGCCGTGCAGATAGATCATGGGATCCCCGCCTTCGGAAGACTCCAGCAGATCGCCACTGTGAGCATCGACAACCTTGTAGTGGATGGTTACAACCTTATGTTGAGAAATTGTCATGGTTCAATGTTCCATTGAGTTGAAGTCCCTGGAGGACCGGGTAGGTAACGCATAGACGAGATACAGCAAGGCTCTACGCGAGGTTCAGTATAACAAGTGTATAGGCAAGGTCGATTCTGCCTTCCTGTAACGGCTCTGGAAGTCAAAGTTGTACTTGTTGTTCTAGCTGATGTTTATTGATCCCCAGTAGTTTAAAGAGCTTGAGCTTCCACTGCCCCGTGTACTCATGGATGGCAAACCGGGTGAGCTCAAGGTTATAAACCGAGGGAAAGTAGGATCGCTGAGCCTTTGGGAAATTGGCCGGTGCCGGAGTGACCTCGACACCAAAGTGGCTAAAGGCCTGTGCAGCCTGCTTCATACTCAGGGCACTGGTGATAAGTAGCGGCGAGCTTGCGTGATGGCTATCGAGCATCTGCTTGGTAAACTGGGCGTTCTGGTAGCTATTCTGGCTGGCTCTTTCTATCACCAGCTGTGACTCAGGCACACCCAGTGTCATCAACTGGCGTTTAAACAGTCCCGCCTGGCTCATCCCCGATGGAGAGTTGTGGCCGCCTGAAATAAAGATGCTGTACTGGACCTGCTGCTTCTCTGCATCCTGGTAGATACGATAAGCCTCGACGACCCGGGAGTCTGCGAGCAGGCCGCTCTGGCTATCTTCCTGGTTTTGCGCGATTCCACCGCCAAGAATCACCATCGACTGGTGGGTGCGAATGATATCGGAGTTGACCTGGCTCAGGCCCTTTTCAAGTGGGGTTACCAGGTAATCTGTGATTACCCCATTGCCGGTCAGATAGAAGCCGGCCAGGGCAAGAATTAGCAGGGTATTGGCCAGTTTTCGGCCTTTACACAAGAGGACAAGTAAAATGACAACAAACAGCAATACGGTTGGATAGAGAAACAGGCTAAGGTAGTGAAAGGCACCAGCAACTAGTTCAGCCATGAGATTCTCCTATCATTGCTACTGGCTTCAATTGTGAACTATTCTGGAAAAAAACACCAATTATGCTTGAACTGTAAGCAACTGGAGTGGATTTTCCAGCGATCTAATCGGAATATGTTGATCATTTATTTTGCTGTGAAGTGAGTATCGTTTATCTGAAGCAGATATAAATCTGGATGAGCGATTCAATTGCAGTTGGCTGGTATGAGAGAAAATGATGATAAGCAAACGAGTCAAGGGATTGGTTGAGAGCTTGCAGCGCAACACCCATAAGTGGAGCCTTGAGCATGATGATCTGATGCTCATCCATCAAAATGGTTATGCCCTGTGGATCCCCGGGATGATGTTTACCGCCCGCTATATAAGGCAGCACCCGGAGCAGTTGTTTCACCCCTTCAACCTGGTGGATAGCTTTTATCTCTGGTATGTCGGGATCCGGCCGGCCCTGAAAAAGCTTAAAAATAAGCAGCACCAGGCTTGCCAGTACTGAAGCATATTCTGTGGTGTAGCAAATTGATTTGAAAGCTTTACTTTGTCTTTCAGAGAGTTACTTCCCAGTGCTTCCTTATCTGGTCTGAATTTGTCCTGTCTGCCTGAATCCGCGTAATTTGTCGCCCGAAACTCCCCCCCTTTGGTGTAAAATAGCCGGTTTGTAACTGCCCTTGCTGATGGGGCCGGATAATTAATGGGATCGCACTATCTGTAGGCGATCGAGCAGAGGATCATAATGCCAAGCCTGAATCGAATTATTCTGATCGATACGCATCTGCCCGGAGTCGTTGAGCTCTCCCTTGAGGGACATACCAATATCTGTGGGACCAACGCCTCGGGAAAGACCACCCTGCAACGTCTTGTTCCTGTGTTTTATGGTGAGTATCCCTCGAGGGTGGTTCCGGCGACCCGTGACAGCTTTGAGCGTTGGTACCTGCCCCGGGAGTCAAGTTACATCATTTATGAATACCTGCGCGGTGATGGGCTGATGAATCAGGCTGTCCTCTCTTCGGCGGGAGATGGCAAGGGAGTCAACTACCGGATCATCGGCAAGGGGTTCGAGCTCAGCGATTATGTGTTGGAGCAAAAGGATAAGAGATTCAGCTGCCATAGCATGGCTGAGCTTGGCAGGGCGATGAAGCGCGAGGGGATCTCCCATACCAAGCTACTCAACACCCGTGAATATAGAGCGATCATCCAGAACGATCGTTCCCTCATCAGTACGGGGGGCAACAGCAGTGAACTCAGAGGTTATACCCGGCAGTTCTCCCTGTGCTCCATGGAGCACTCCCTGCGGCACATCGAGAAGCTGGCCAAGGCGGTGCACTCCAAAGAGGGCAAGATGGAGACCATCAAGTCGATGATCGCCGCGATCCTTGAGGAGGATGGGGTTGAGCCACCGAAATCCAGGCTGAGCCCGGCCAAGGTTGAGGAGTGGCTGCAGGAGACTCAGCTGATGAACAGCTTCTCCGAGATCCGCCCCCAGTTTCAGAAGCTGGAGCAGACCTATCAGGAGCTTTTGGCTGGTGAGCGTCGCCTGGCCAACCTCAACAACAGCTACAGCCTTGATGAGCAGAAGCTCACCTCGGCCATCGAATCTTTTGATCAGGAGTTGGAGCGGGTCAGTATTGAGCAAAAGTTGCTTGAGGAGCGCTGGAGCGTAGAGCAGGATGAACTGAACCAGGATCTCTCGGCCGCCAAAGGGGATATCGTCAAGTTTGAAGATGAACTTGAGCAGATCGAGGCCAAGCATGAGTATTACCAGCGCCAGGATATAGAGACCACCCGTGGCAATCTTGCTCGATTGCCAGGCTGGCAGGATGAGTATCAGGATCTTCAGCAGCGCCACCAACTTTTGACCGAGAAGCACAGTGATATTGAGGCCACCTATAACCAGCGTTGCCACAAGATTGCCGAGCAGTTGCAGAAAGTTCAGGAGCGCTTCCATGGTCAGCAGCAGGAGTTGTATCGCGATCTTGAGCAGAAGAATAGCCAGAAGAGCGAAGAGCTGCAGGCCCTGGATAGTCACTTCCTGGCATTGAAGACCGAAGGAAAGCAGCAGCATCAGCAGAAGGTGCACGAGTTGGAGTTAAAGCGTGTTCACCTGGATAGCTACCTTAAAAATGCCACCTTCAGCGAAGAGGAGAAGAGCTCGCTCGGTGCCTTTGATGCCCGGATCAAAGAGGCGGGTATCGCCCAGGATTCGGCTCAGGATAAGCTGGAGCGCCAGAGCCGGAATCAGCATCAGCTCAGTAAGGCCCGGGAGCAGGCCAATGACAAGTTGCGGCAGCTGGCGCAACAGATGAGTGAGCGTCAGAGCAAGTTGGATGGGGTAAATCAGCTGCTCTATCCGGGCAAACTATCGCTGCTTGAGTTCCTGCGCCGTGAAAAACCCGGCTGGGAGAGCTCGGTGGGGCGTCTGATTCATCCTGAGCTGCTGGGGCGTTGCGATCTGAAACCTGCGCTCAGCGCCGAGGAGTCAGACTCCATGTTTGGCCTTCAGCTGGATCAGGGGGCGATCGAACTTCCCGAGTATGCCCAGTCCGAGCAGCAGCTTCAGGCGCAGCTGAATTTGGCAGAGCAGGCGCTCCAAGAGATCAAAGACCTTCACAGTGAAGCCGAAAAAGAGCTTGGGGAGGCGAACCAAAAAGTTGATGCCGCCGAGCGTGAGGTGACTCTGGCCAGCGCCGAGCTCAAGCAGCAGCGCGAGGGGCTGCGCCGGTTACTGGATGAAAAAGAGCGGGCTCAGCAGCAGTGCAAAGAAGCACTGGCCTCCCGTAAGGCCCTCAAGCAACAGGAGCTGGAGCTGCTGCAGCAGGAGGGGCTAGCCTTAATGAGAGTCATCAGCAGTGGCTGGATGAGCTGGCCGAGCAGTCCCTGGAGGCGCGCATGGAGAAGAATGCGCACTGGCAGGAGGTGACCGGTGCTATTCAATACCAGATTGACCAGCTTAGCGATGAGCTAAAATCGCGCAAGCAAAAAGCCCAGACCGAGAAAAAAGAGTGTGAGCTCTGGTATAAGCGCGAGCTTAAATCCCGGGGAGTGGATGAAGATCAGATCATTGCTGTTAAACGCAAGATGGGAGAGCTCAAACAAAAAATTGATGATACCGAGCTTAAACGCTCTGAGGTGCAGGATTTTGAGCACTGGTATCAGAATATCTGGGTCGGGCAAAAGCCTAAACTCCAGGGCCAGCTCACCGAGGCGCGCCGGGAAAGCTCTGAGCTGGAGCAAAAGCTCACTGCGGCCCGTAACACCTTTAAGGGGCAAAAACAGAGCCTCAAGCAGCAGCGAGTAGAGCAGCAAGCTGGTCTTAAACAGGCGACGGAACACAAAGAAAAGATCCAGAAGCTTCTGAAGAAGCTTATTGAGTGTAAGCTACCTAAGAGTGATGCCTCAGAAATTGTTGGCTCCATCGATGAGCGGCTTCGTGAGGGACAGGAGTTCCTGTCGGCAAGAGAGCAGCAACTGGATAACATCAAGCAGTATGTGGATCACTTTGATTCAGTGATCGCGGCTCAGGCAGGCTCCGGGGTGGCTGAGACCTGGGAGCGGGCCCGTGAAGAGAGCTCCAGTATCAATGAACAGGGACTTCGTATCGTCTCTCACCGCGATCTGGTGGGGCACCTTGATCAGATCATCAATGTACTGATGCCACAGAAGATCAAAGGGCTTCAGGAGCAGGGGCGTAACTTCGGCATCGATCTCAAATCCTACTATGATGTGCTGGCGGATATCGACCGGCGGATCAGTACCCAGAGCTCGCGGATCACCCGCGAGGTGGACGAGGAACTGTTTCTCGATGGAGTCTCAGATTCCGCGGTGCGCATTCGCTCGCGAATAAGTGAGCTGGAGTTTTGGCCCCAGCTTGAGCTCTTTGTGGAAGCTTTCCGCAGCTGGGAACGTCAGGGCTTTAGCGATCTTCCCGATGAGCATTACGCCCAGAGCATGCGCCGTGCCCTGGATATTATCGGTCGTAGTGCCCTGCAAGGGGGGATCAGCAAATTGCTGGAGATCGAGCTGCGCCTTAAAGAGGGCAACAGCGATCTGGTGATCCGTACCGACCGTCAGCTGATGGAATCGAGCAGTCACGGGATGGCATATCTCATTTTGTGTAAGTTCCTGCTGGCCTTTACCCGCTTGCTGCGTGGCCGCGGTGATGCAACCATTCACTGGCCCATCGATGAGCTGGGAACCCTGCACCACGCCAATGTGAAAAAGATCTTTGATGCCTGTGAGAACAACAATATCCATGTACTGGGGGCCTTCCCCAATCCGGACTCCGAGGTTCTGAATCTCTTCTCAAACCGTTATATCATCAACAAGCAGACCCGTCAGCTGCAGGTGGTAAAACCCAAAATTAACCCGATAGAGCAACGGCTCAAGGCGCGTGCGCAGATGGAGGTGGCTCAATGATCTCAGCAACCGGACGAGTGATCGAAAAACTCCTGGGTGGGGTATTTATCTGTAAAACCTCCGACGAGGAGAGCTGGCAACTACTTAAGAGCCCGGGAAACCGTGAGCGGATTGACGAGTATCTGAGCCAGCTTAATCGCTGCGTCTGCTCCGCGGCAGATGGGGAGGTCTATTTTTGTGGCTACCTGACTCTGGATGACGCCGAGCGTAAGGTGGTTAGCCAGCAGTTTCGTGATATCTGCAGCTCGCTAATGCCCTTGGTAGAGTGGCTGGTGCTGGTCCAGGAGGCCAGTGTCAATGATGCTCCCCTGAGTGAGGGGGCACCGGTGAGGCTTAATGAGCTTCAGACCGTAATTGAGGATACCCCCGCATTTCGCGAGCAGCTCACCAAGATCAGTCGCTACCGGCTGTTTGGCTCCACCAGTGCCCAGGTGGATGGCCAGCTCAAACAGGTGTTTAAGCGGCTGTGTGAGCTGGGATATCTTCTCAGGCCCAATAGCGAGAAGCAGATCTATATCGCTACCGGTAAGCTCGACTATCTCTACGAGGTGATCCGTTTTATCGACGAGACCGAAGGACTGTCTCTGGAGGAGCAGGCCGAGAGCGCAACGGAGCAGGGGAGCCTGCTATGAGTGACAACATTGCTCAGGCCGGGGTTAAGTTTTTAAGGCAGTTGGCCCGCCACGGTGATCTCTTGATGCGGGCTTACCAGAATGGCACCCTGGATGAGACCGCCGAAGATCCCAAGGTGATCGAAAAGCTGCTGGATGCCCGGGTGCTGTATCGGCCCGAGGAGCAGGCGGAGATCCGCCTGGCTTCTGCGCTGCGCAGCATCCTTGAGGAGGGGCTTCGCGATGAGCGCAGCCGTCAGATCACCACCAATGTGGGCGCGACCCTGGCAACTCTCAGGACCCTGACCAAGCACTATCGTGAGGCGCGCCAGAGCTGTGACTTTGCGGCCAGTGAGTCCTATCTGGATGATCTCAGTGAAGAGGTTTATGCACTGACCGAAGGTTTGCACCGTAGCATCCGGCTGCTGTGGGGGCGGATCAACAATGAGTTCGGTTATGTGGGGACCATCAATGCCAAGATCCGTGAAAATGAGCTGGCTCAATCCCAGGTCAGTGAGCTGCTCGATGGACTGGAGCTGCTGCGTTTTGATGAGCTCAGCGAGCTCGCCGGAGATGAGCGTGAGCTAAGACGCTTGCTGGTGGTGAGCCTGCAGCACACCCTGGTCGATTGTGGTCAGGAGCTCTCGGTGGTTCAGGGGCGATTGCTGGAGCTGTTAGGAAGGTTCCGCGAGATCCGCGGCCGGACTCGCCTTCTCAAGGGCTGGTTGCTGTATAACGCTCAGCACTCCAAATATAGTCCGCTCAATCATGCAACTCATAAACAGCTGCCGATGCTGCTCAATCAGGCGAAGCCGATTCTGACCGCAGCCAGTGTCGATGTCACCTGCCAGGAGCATGAGCATCAGCTGATGCATCTGGCAGGAGAGATCCGCAGCATCCACCGTCATCACCTGTTACAGCAGCAGGTGGAGGAGCCAACCCTCCTTACCCTGGAGGCCACCGATGAGTTTGAACTGACCGATAGCCCACTCAAGCAGGCGGTGGAACGCTATTTCTGTGAGGTGATTGATTCGGGTGAGCGGCTCTCTGCCCTTGAGTATTATCAGCAGCAGGGTCTTGAATGGGATACCGAATGCTGGCTGTATCAGGTATTGGGAGCCTATGAAGGGATGCCCAAAGAGCAGCGCGAATATTTTGAGCTGGAGCACCTGGGCCATGAGAATCCTCATTTCTCCGGTAACTATGTAATTGAGGATCTGCAGTTGTGGCTGGCTTAATCCCCATTGATAAGGTAGGTGTTTAGCGGGCAAAGGATGCTCGCGATGCAGTTGCCTTTTCGTAAGGGTTAGCTCTGGATCACATCTAATGAACTCTTTGGTTTCGATAAATTGAAATAAAAATTTCACATGGATATATTATGGAATATTTGTTCTCAATATCGACAGGGAGTCTTCATGTCTAAACTACTTTCTCGTTGCCAGAGCCCCCAGGCTGGCGACCCGATTCAGAGTATCACCCCTGAAGCAGCGGGTTGGGGTCATGTTGGATTTGAAGTACGGCTACTCAAGGCCGGTGAGAGTCTCGAGCAGGCTTCAGGCGAAAATGAGCTTTGTCTGGTGCTGGTGGCCGGCAAGGCTTCTCTAAAGACCTGCAAGCATAACTTTGAGCGAGTCGGTGAGCGGATGAGCCCCTTTGAGCGAACCAAGCCATATGCTCTTTATCTTGCCCCGGATGATTGCTGCCGGATTACAGCTCAGACAGATCTGGAGCTGGCAATATGCCGGGCACCCGGCAAGGGCAATCACCCAACCCGCCTCATCACCCCCGATGATGTTCAGGCCGAGCAGCGCGGTAAGGGCTGTAATCAGCGCTATGTGCATAACATCCTGCCCGACAGTGAGCCTGCCGACAGCCTGCTGGTGGTCGAAGTCTATACCGACGAGGGCAATACCAGCTCATACCCGAGCCACAAGCATGATGAGGATAATCCGCCTCATGAAACCTACCTGGAAGAAACCTATTACCACAGGTTCAATCCCCCCCAGGGTTTTGCCCTGCAAAGAGTTTATACCGACGATCTCTCTTTGGATGAGTGCATGGCTGTGTATGACAAGGATGTGGTGATGGTGCCCCGGGGTTACCATCCGGTTGCCACGGTCGCAGGCTATGATAACTATTATCTCAACGTGATGGCCGGCCCGGTCCGCCAGTGGTTGTTTAGCTGGGAGGAGGATCACCAGTGGATCAACGGGGATAACTATCCCAAACCAGTGTAGGCATTTGTTGTTTGACCTGCGGTCTGCTGATTTGTGCCTGCGGCATCGGTGTCCGGTCGCGGACTACGGGTTAGGGGGACTGCTCACCCAGTCCCCCTAACGACCCCGAGGGTGCCCCAAATTCGCTGAACCTTCAAAATCACTAGCTCCCAGAAGCTCAGCATAGACACGCCGTCCATGGCGTGGCTATGCACTCATGACATCCTGGCATTCGGCTTTAATCGCGGCATGATTTTTTCGGAGCGAATCAAAGGGGGGGTATAACCCTGTGAGCGAGCGCTGAGCAATTTCCAGTTATTGTGAAGATCCAGCGAGATTGGAGCGCCAGGGGATTGCAAAAGGGAAATGCGTTTGCCCCTTTGACTACCGCCGCTTGGCAGCGACAAAGTCCATTAGTGCACGGGATAAAAAAGGGTCCAAGCCTTCGGAGGTGTGATGAGTTAAATAAAACACAGGTATTGCTTTATCTCTCCGAGCCATGGACAGCGCCTTACTTTTGACGATACAAAAGTAAGGCGCTGTCGGCGCCCCGACACTTGTGCCGAAGGCACAAAACGTGCTGTATGCAATCAACCATCCACTGGACAAAATAAAGCAGGCCCTGCAAAGAGGGCCTGTTTTACGCCTGAGTTACCTACGCGTTTTATTGACCCAGCTCATGGGCCGTCAGGATGGCGGACAGAACAGCCTCAGGAGTCACCTCAAACGGCATGTTGTGGATGGTTTCGCCCTCGGCGCAGGATGCGGTTGCAACCTCCAGCAGCTTGTCACGGTTGAGTTCAGTGACTCCCATCTGATTGAGGTTGGTTGGCAGGCCAACCGACTTACAGAAATTTAGAACCTCATTGATTTCACTCATCGGGGCATTTTCCAGCACCAGGTGAACCAGGGTGCCAAAAGCAACCTTCTCACCATGATAGAGGTGATGACACACCTCCAGCTTGGTCAGACCGTTATGGATGGCGTGTGCTGCAGCCAGGCCGCTACTCTCAAAGCCAATGCCACTTAAGTAGGTATTGGCCTCAATGATATTCTCGACTGCAGGTGAAGACAGGCCGTTTTCCGCTGAGATCTTAGCCTTCACGCCATCTTCGATCAGGGTTTCGTAACAGAGCTTGGCTAATGCCTGTGCTGAGCGGGTTGGTGAGCCGCCAGCCATGGTTGCCTTACCGGAGCGAGCGTTGGAGCGCGCCTCAAAATAGGTGGAGAGCGCATCCCCCATTCCGGAGACCAGCAGGCGTACCGGAGCCTTGGCGATCACTGAGGTATCCATGATCACCATGTTGGGGTTGCGTGGGATCATCAGGTACTCACTGAACTCACCTTCGGGTGTATAGAGTACCGCCAGGGCGCTGGTTGGAGCATCGGTTGAGGCTATGGTTGGAACCACTACAACCGGAATATTGCGGTAAAAAGCCAGAGCTTTGGCGGTATCCAGGGTCTTACCGCCACCGATGCCGATGATGACTTCAGACTCAATGGATTTCGCCAGCTCAATCAGACGATCGATCTCCTGACGGCAACACTCCCCGTTAAAGGTTTCAAGGGTCAGCTCCCCCTGGGCCAGTGCAAAGCTGGTAGCTACCTGATCGCCAACAAGACCTGTCACGAAATCGTCTGCAATCGCCAGAGCCTTTTTACCCAGGGGGCTGACATATTCACCAATACTGTTGAGGGTGTTTTCACCTTGAACGTACTTGCTCGGAGAGATGATGATCTTATCCATAAAAACGCTTCTCTTTGTGGTGGTAAGAAGAGGTTCCTGTCTCGATGTCAGGAGCCGAAGTAAAGCCGTGCTGCAAAAAGTAATCACTCTGTTTGTCGAAGAAAACTCTTTTCAAAAACAAGCTGTAATAATCATGAAGCTGTTCACATTTAGTGCGATTCAGGGTGATTTCTGAGCGCATATTTTTGCCTGGGCTCACAAATTCAAGGGGTTAAAACAATGAGCGTTCCAAAAGGGAACGCTTATCTGTGGGTGAGTGTTTCATAGTGGAACCCAAAAAATATTTTTTGCCCGCTGGTTTTGATTGTTGATACTGGCGTCATCTCAGGATCTGTTATCACTGCTTTGGCATCCGGTAACTGCCATTAGCCTCAACCTGGAACACAAGGAATCGACATGAAAAAACTGATCAATAAAGTGGAAGATGTTGTTGAAGAGCAGCTCAAGGGAATTCACCTGGCTCATCCAGAGCTTCATTACAATCAAACGCCTCGCTATCTGATGCGTCGCTCTGCATCAGACAAGGTGGCCCTGATCTCAGGTGGTGGTTCCGGTCATGAGCCTCTGCACGCAGGTTTCATCGGTAAGGGAATGTTGACGGCAGCCTGCCCGGGAGAGGTGTTTACCTCACCGACTCCGGATCAGATGTATGAGTGTGGTAAGGCTGTGGATAGCCAGGCGGGCGTCCTGTTCTTCATCAAGAACTATACGGGAGATGTCCTGAATTTCGAGACCTCCGTCGAGCTGCTGCATATGGATGGCATCGCCGTTGGTAGTGTGCTGGTGGATGATGATGTAGCCGTTAAGGACAGCCTGTATACGGCAGGGCGGCGCGGTGTTGCTGCGACCGTGCTGATTGAGAAAATTGTTGGCGCTGCCGCCGAACAGGGCGCCTCCCTGGAGCAGTGTGAGCAGCTGGCTCGCCGGATCAACAATCGCTCCCGCTCCTTTGGCGTGGCTCTTTCTGCCTGCGTGGTACCGGCGGCAGGAAAGCCCTCCTTTACTCTTGCGGATAATGAGGTTGAGTTTGGGGTGGGGATCCATGGTGAGCCGGGGATTGAGCGTCGCAATTACCAGGATTTGGACAGCCTGGTGGAGCAGATGTTTGGTGAAATTAAGGATTGCCCCGAGTACTCCCGTACCCTGCGTCTGTGGGATCGCCAGCTGGGTGAGTGGGTCGAAACCGAGTCGGTCACCGAGTCTTTCCATGCTGATGATGAGTATATCGTTCTGATCAATGGCCTGGGCGCAACGCCTGAGTCAGAGCTCTATGGCGCCTTCGCCAAGGTCCATGAGTGCTGTGAGAAAGCCAACTTCAAGATTGCCCGTCAGTTGGTTGGTAACTACTGTACCTCACTGAACATGGAGGGCTTCTCCATCACGCTTCTCAAGGCTGACAAGGAGATCTTGTCTCTGTGGGATGCAGCAGTGAACACGCCTGCACTGCGTTGGGGATGTTAAGGAGAGTTATGATGAGCCTGGATAAACAACAGATACTAAATTGGATTAACGAGTGCAATCTTACCTTTGCCAGAGAGCGTGACCACCTGACTCAGCTCGATGCGGATATAGGCGATGCCGATCATGGTTTGAATATGAACCGAGGATTTGAGCGGGTTGCTGAGAAGCTACCTGCGGTAGCCGAGCAATCGATGTCGACCCTGCTCAAGACAGTTGGCATGACTCTGTTATCAAGTGTCGGCGGAGCAAGTGGCCCCCTGTATGGCACCTTTTTTATCCGGGCAGCGAGTGCCGTGGATGGCAAGGAGTCGCTTTCGGCGACAGATTTTGCCAAGCTTCTGGGGGCCGGAGTTGATGGCGTAGTGGCCCGTGGCAAAGCTCAGCCCGGTGATAAAACCATGTGCGATCTCTGGTGGCCGGTCGTCGAAGCAGCAAACCAGGCAGCAGAGCAGGGCAAGAGTATCTCTCAGATGTTGCCGCAACTGACAGAGATTGCGGATGAGGCTGTCGTCTCCACCATAGGGATGCGCGCCAAGAAAGGCCGTGCTAGTTACCTCGGGGAGCGCAGTGTTGGTCATCAGGATCCGGGGGCGACATCAAGTATGATGATGGTTCATGCCCTCAACCAGGTTGTGCAGGGGAGCTAGGTAAAGATGGTAGGAATTGTTGTAGTTTCCCACAGTCGTCAACTGGCTCAGGGAGTGAGCGAGTTGGCAACCCAGATGACCCGGGGACGCTGTCCACTGGCGGTCGCCGGGGGGTTGATGATCCAGATAATCCAATTGGTACCGACGCAATTGCCGTGATGCAGGCGATCGAGACGGTCAGTGATGATCAGGGTGTCCTGGTGCTGATGGATCTGGGGAGTGCCTTGCTCAGTGCAGAGATGGCTCTTGAATTGGTTGATCCGGCGATAGCGGCTAAGACCAAGCTCTGTGCCGCTCCCGTGGTGGAGGGGACCATGGCTGCGGCTGTTGCCGCGGCGGCGGGCCTTCCCCTTGAAACGGTTTGTGAGGAGGCCTTAGGAGCACTGTCAGCCAAACAGGAGCATCTTGGGGAGCTTGAGGTTCCTGCCTCTTCATCAAACAGTGAACTCGGAAAGCTGGATGTGGCACAGGCTCTGACCTTTGAGTGGTTGGTAAGAAACCCCCATGGGTTGCATGCCCGCCCGGCGGCTGCCATCGTCAATGCGATCGCGGGTTTTGAGTCCGAGGTCCAGCTGTGTAAGGGCGAGCATCGGGTCAATGCCAAGAGTCTCAATGGTATCGCCAGGCTGGGGGTTCTTGCTGAGGAGCAGATCCAGTTAAGAGCCCAGGGCCCGGATGCCAGGGAGTTGGTCGAAGCGTTCAGTGCCCTGGCTCAAAGAGATTTCGGTGAGTCAATTGATAGCCAGGTTGCCGAGAGTCTGACCGAGGTTTCAGCCAGCGAGAGCTCAGAGTCCTGTGAGCCGGGAGCGATTGCCGGGATCCCGGTTTGTGAGGGGATCGTCAGTGGTCCGGCGGTGATCTTCAAGCCGGTGATGTCCGAGCCCTCAGGGCGTAGCTTCAGCTCTCATCGTGAGGAGATGGAGTGTTTTGAGCAGGCGCGAAGCAGGGTAAGCGAGCAGCTAACCAGGCAGTATAACCAGGCAGTAAAGCAGCTGGGTGAGGAACATGCCCAGATCTTTGAGGCTCATCGGCTGATGCTGATGGATCCTGAGTTGTCTGCGGATGTCAGCGCACGGATTGAGTCTGGGGTTCATTGCGAGCAGGCCTGGTTCGATGCAGTGACCGAACTTGCCCAGAGCTACCGGAATGCCACAAGTGACTATATGAGAGCCCGGGAGGCCGATGTCTGGGATATAGGGCGGCAGCTGATGAACGAGCTTTGTGGTGAGACACAGGAGATGGGAGTGGTGCTGAGCCAACCCTCGATTCTGTTCGCCGAAGACCTGCTGCCATCAGATACCGCTAAGCTGGACTCGAACAAGGTACTTGCGATCTGTCTTAGTGGCGGGGGATCGACCTCCCATACCGCTATCCTGGCTCGGGCCAAGGGGATCCCTGCGCTTGTCCAGGTACGAGATTGTTTGCAGCAGGTCAGCGAGGGGCAATCGGTATGTGTGGATGGCTTTGAGGGGCGGCTGTGGCTTGAGCCCGGAGCCGAGCAGCTTGAGAAGCTGGCGGTGCGCCGTGAGCAGTGGGTGTTGGATAGACAGCAACAGCAGCTAAGTGCCCGGCAGCAGGCGATCACCCTGGATGGTCGGCAGGTTCCGGTGATGGCAAATATCGGTGGAGCTGAGGATGTTAGCTCGGCCCTGGAGCTGGGCGCCGAGGGAGTAGGTCTGATGCGCACCGAGTTCCTGTTCCAGGGATGCAGTGAGCTTCCCTCAGAGCTGCATCAGTTTGAAGTTTATCGGGAGATCGCCAGTCGGTTCAGCCCGAACCCACTGACCATTCGTAGTCTGGATGTGGGAGGGGATAAGCCTCTGGCTACCTATCCGATGGCCAGTGAGGAGAATCCATTTCTGGGGCTGCGGGGGATCCGCTTATGTCTGCAAGATCACAAGCTGCTTAAGGATCAGCTCAAGGCGGTGCTGCGGGCGAATGCCAGCTGCGGCAATATCCAGCTGATGATCCCTATGATTGCCAAGGTGGCAGAGCTTAAGGCGGTTAAGGCACTGCTTGAGGAGTGTCGCCAGGAGCTTGGGCTGGATGCCGGGCGCTACCCCATGCCGGTTGGGATCATGATCGAGGTGCCTGCCGCAGTGTTGTGTGCCGATGCACTGGCTGAGGAGTCTGACTTTTTCTCTATCGGAACCAATGATCTGACTCAATATGTGATGGCGGCCGATCGGGGTAATCCTGCGGTTTCTGAACTGGTAGATTACCACCAGCCAGCGGTCCTGCGGGCGATAGAGCTTACCTGCGAGGCGGCTAAAAATGCGGGGATCCCGGTGAGTATGTGTGGTGAGATGGCGGGGGATCCCAAGGTGACTGAGCTTTTGTTAAAGCTTGGGGTTGAGAAGCTCAGCGCCAGCGCCAGCAGGCTCCCGGCTCTCAAAAGCCAGATCCGTAAGCTATTCCTAGCCTGAGTTACTCTTCAAATCTGCAAAGTCGGGCCTGCGCCTGGCTTTTTGTTTTTACTGTCCCGGCAGGCTCTCATCCCCCTCAATGAGTCGGTATTTTTTGAGTTTTCGCCACAAGGTGGTGCGCCCTATCCCCAGCGCCTTGGCGGTTTCTGTGGCTTTTCCCTCACAGAGGGTCCAGGCGTGTTGAATCGCCTGCTTTTCGATAAGCTCCAAAGGTTGGATCAGGGCTTCCCCCTCGGTCTGCGGGCTTTGCTGCGGCTGAATGATCTCTGCAGGTAGCTCTCTGAGTCCGATGTGGTTGCTGTGACGGTGCAACACCATATTTTCGAGCTGCTTATAGAGCTCCGGAATATTGCCGGGCCAGCGGTAATGGCATAGCTGCTCGAGAGCGGTTTTTGCCAGGGTCAAAGGGGTGCGATGCTGACTGGCGAGCTGCTCCAACTGGCGTTTGATCAGAGCCTCAAGATCATCACGGCGCTCTCTCAAGGGGGGATATGTAGCTCAATCGGGCTAATGGCGTAATAGAGCTGGTGGCTGAAGTGTACCTGTTGTAACAGAGTCTGAGGGTCAAGCTGGCTACTGCAGATGAGGTTTAACCGAACCGGGATCAATCGATTACTCTGGTAGCGACTGGTGGTGTTGTTTCTTAGCATCTGTAACAGCATGGTCTGAGCGGGCTTGCTCAGGCACTCTATGTGTTCAAGATAGAGGGTACCGCCGTTCGCCTGCTCCGCTTTTGAGCTCTGACCTTCTCCTTCATCTGTCCCAAACAGCTCACGCATCATCTGATCCATGCTGAGATCCTGGCAATTTACACAGATGAAGGGGCCATGGTTTCGCAGGCCCTGATTATGAATCGCCATCGCCAGTTGCCGCTTGCCGGTGCCGTTCTCGCCCAGCAAGAGTACCGGGGAGGCTGTTTTACTGGCGCGCTTCGCTATGGTGATCACCTGCTTCATCTGGTTGGAGCGGGCGATAAAAGAGTCGAAACTCAGGCGAATATTACTGCCCGCCCTGTGCTGGAGATGGGCTTTTGCGGTTTCCGGCGGATGAAAAAACAGCAGATAGCTCTCATGGGCGACCGGCTTGAGGCTCACGGTTGCTTCGATAAAGCGCTCAAGGCACTCAAAGGTGATATCGACTCGTGACAGGGGTTGCTCCTGAGAGATAGCCGCCTGAAGCAGGGGGGGGAACAGCAGCATGCTCTCCAGAGACTTTCCGATCACCCTGTCTTTATCAAACCCCAGCAGCTTCTCTGCCTGTTGGTTCATGTAGCTTAACCGGTTGTTGCTATCCCAGGCGATCAGGCCATCATCCATCCCGCTCAACAGGGCATCGCGCTGGCTCAGGATATGATTGGATTCAGCAAGGCTGGTCTCCAGTTGAAACATGCTGGTTGCCTCGCGGGCACACAGGGTGATCAGGGCACAATCCTGCTCCTGATAGTCTGAGCGCTCGGTGATGATGGCAATTATCCCCTGAGCCTGCCATCGAGACTAAACACCGGGGCTGCGTGGGTAGCATAGTCGTGAAGCGTGCGATTGAAGTGCTCCGAGCCATACATGGAAACGGGGTCGCTCAGGTGGATACTCTGGCTTATCGCATTGCTGCCAATCTGTCCCTCACTCCAGAAGGCTCCCTCCTGAAGGCCCAGCTTTTGCAGGCTCTCACAGAGCCCGGGAGTCCCGCCCATCATCAGGGTGCAGCCGGTTTCATCGGTCACGGCTAATGCGCAGTGCTTATTCGGAAGCAGGCTAAGAGTGTCTTCGATCAGGGTCTGGGTGATCGCCAGCAGGTTGCGATTGCGATTGAGCAGCGAGCGAAACGTGCTGCCGGAGGCAACATGGGGTGGATTCCAGGTGAATGGATTGCTTTGGCGACGGCAGCGCTCCCAGGCATCGGTGACCGGGGTGTGATGTGCTCCGGGGGCGATCCAGTGATGTTTTTGAAAAAACTCCCAGACGGTGTCCAGTTCGTCCGGGTTTTCCACCGCAAGAGTGGTCGTCAGAGGTTTAAGGTGATCCATTGTCGTTGAATCCTGTTGCCAGTCCACTGGCCGGGGAGTCCGGTTTGATGAGTCATTATGCCTTTGGGATGGGTCTCTCAAAAGGCCATTGTGAGGGGATAGATCACAAAGCAAAGTTTTGAGGAAACGCTTGGGATTCGATAGGAGACTTCGGTGGGAGATATAAAAAAACCGGAGAGGATCCTCTCCGGCTTTCTCAGAATATGGTGGCCCCTGTTGGACTTGAACCAACGACCAATCGATTATGAGTCGACTGCTCTAACCAACTGAGCTAAGGGGCCAATGTGCTGCGGATTATATAAAGATAATTCTGGGGTGTCTATGCAAAGCCCGCCATTTGACGGGCGTTTGCTTAAAAAACAGACTTATTCGTCGAGGAAGCTTCTCAGAACCTCTGAGCGGCTCGGATGACGCAGTTTACGCAGCGCCTTGGCCTCAATCTGACGGATCCGCTCACGGGTTACATCAAACTGTTTACCAACCTCTTCCAGGGTGTGGTCTGTGTTCATATCGATACCAAAACGCATCCGCAGAACCTTGGCTTCACGCGGCGTCAGGCCGGAGAGCACGTCATGGGTTGCGTTTCTCAGGCTCTCACCTGTGGCTGAATCCACAGGAAGAGACAGGGTAGTATCTTCGATGAAATCACCCAGATGCGAGTCTTCATCATCACCAATCGGCGTCTCCATGGAGATCGGCTCTTTGGAGATCTTCAGAACCTTGCGGATCTTATCCTCCGGCATCGCCATCCGCTCTGCCAGCTCCTCAGGAGTCGCCTCACGGCCCATTTCTTGGAGCATCTGCCGCGAGATACGGTTAAGCTTGTTGATGGTCTCGATCATGTGAACCGGGATCCGGATGGTGCGGGCCTGATCCGCAATTGAGCGGGTGATCGCCTGACGGATCCACCAGGTTGCATAGGTCGAGAACTTATAACCGCGACGGTATTCAAACTTATCAACCGCCTTCATCAGGCCGATGTTACCCTCCTGGATCAGATCCAGGAACTGCAGGCCACGGTTGGTGTACTTCTTGGCAATCGAGATAACCAGACGCAGGTTTGCCTCAACCATCTCTTTCTTGGCACGGCGAGCCTTGGCCTCACCTATGCTCATCTGACGGTTAATCGTTTTGATCGATGCGATAGGCAGTTTGGTCTGCTGCTCGATCTGTGTCAGCTTCTGTACACAACGCTCAACATCATCTTCAACCATCAGTAGCTTCTCAGACCAGGCCTTACCCGCCTGCTTCTGATATTCGAACCAGCCCAGATCACTCTCGTTACTGGCAAAAGCGGTGACAAAGGTCTTCTTCGGCATCTTGGACTGGGTCACACACAGCTTCATGATCAGGCGCTCCTGAACACGAACCCGCTCCATCATGTCGCGCATCTTGCTGACCAGCAGGTCAAATACCTTAGGCAGCAGGCGGAACTGACGGAACACTTCACCCAGAGCCTTCCACTCTTTTTCTACATCAGGGTGGGCACGGCCGTGTTCGGCAGTCAGCTCTTTTGCCTTGATATATTGAGCGCGCAGCTCACCAAATTTCTCTTTGGCCAGCTCAGGATCCGGACCGTTGTCAACGGCTTCCTCGTCATCATCATCGTCGCTTTCAAGATCGTTGTCTTCATCTTCCAGCTCATCTTTACTGAGCTCGGAGCCGACGTGCGTCGCGCTGGGAGCAACATCATCCTGGTTTGGATCGACAAATCCGGAGATGATATCGCTAAGCTTAATCTCTTCGCCTTCATAGCGGTCATACTGCTCAAGCAGGTAGGAGATCGCCTCCGGATACTCGGCAACAGAGCATTGAACCTGGTTGATACCATCTTCGATGCGTTTTGCGATATCGATTTCGCCTTCACGAGTCAGCAGCTCTACGGTACCCATCTCACGCATATACATGCGGACGGGATCGGTAGTGCGGCCGATTTCGGATTCAACGGAAGCTAACGCCTGAGCAGCCGCTTCTGCCGCATCATCATCGGTATCAGAAAACTCACCCATCATCAGATCATCGGCATCAGGGGCACTTTCTACGACTTGAATGCCCATGTCGTTGATCATCTGAATGATGTCTTCAATCTGCTCTGAGTCGACGATATCTTGCGGGAGGTGATCGTTTACCTCGGCATAAGTCAGGTAACCCTGTTCTTTACCTTTAGCGACAAGGAGTTTAAGCTGAGACTGTGGGGTTTGCTCCATAGAGATCATCCGGTTTAGGTGTTTCAAACGAGGCCATTCCCGCGCTTGGCGCAGAAATAGTCAATTCTAATAAAAAACGGCCAGTCTTTCCACAAGACTGGAAAATTACTCGAAGATAAATGTGCCTCCACAGCCAGCTTCTTGTCAGGCTGAGACTTATGTCTCGAACAATGAGTGAGCGATTCCCGAGCTACGGGCATAGTACAAGAGATATAGAGGTCATCAGGATAAATTTCAAGGCCTGTTACAACTCTTTTAGTAATATAATTAGCTCTTCGGCTTCATTTGGGGTTAATTTACCCTGTTCTCCCCTTTTTTGTAGTTCACTCAGGCGCTGTTTGAGACACTCTACATAGAATCTTTCGAAGGTATCCAGCATCTCCTGCCAGACATCAATTTCACCACTGAGCTGAACATTGAGATTCTGGAATATATCCGCCGTCGCCAGTTGCGCCAGTGCTTTTTCCTCGCGCTTACCACGCCACAACTCCAGCAGCAGCCCGGTAGTCGGGGATTCCATTCCCTTGATCTGGGCCAGTAGCTCCAGCAAAAAAGGCATCCCGGTGAGATCCAACTCGGTCAATTCCGGCATCTCGGGGAGCTCGGCCGCCAGCTCCGGGTGTTGCAGGATCATGGCAATCGCCCGGCGCACCGGGGTGAGCTTGAGATCATTGGCAGAACTTTTGCTCTTTGAGTCGCTGGCCGGAGCGCTGCTAATCAACTGACGCAGGCGCTTTTCGTTTTCACCCCAGCGTAACTGGCGCGACAGCAGGGTGATGAGGCCCTCCCGGTTAAAGCCATCGGGGACCTGACGGATCATAGTCACCGCCTGGTTCGCGATCGCATTTTGCGCCGCTTCGCCATCGAGCCGCTGATCCTGAGTCAGCCGCTCAAACATAAATTCACCAAAGGGCATGGCTTCATTCAGTAGTGCCTCAAAGGCTTCCTTACCCTGACTGCGTACCATGGAGTCGGGATCTTCCCCTGAGGAAGGAAGATAAATTTCAGCGAGCGGCCATCCTGCAGGTAGGGCAGGGCGTTTTGCAGGGCGCGCCAGGCGGCATCGCGACCGGCCTGGTCACCATCGTAACAGCAGATAATCTCATCACTGGTACGGAACAGCCGAAACAGCTGATCCGCTGTAGTGGAGGTACCAAGAGAGGCAACCGCATAATCGATCTCAAACTGAGCTAGGGCCACTACATCCATATAGCCCTCAACTACCAGCACTCGTGGCGGGTTGGGATTGATCTGCCTGAGCTCATACAATCCGTAGAGCTCCTGGCCCTTGTGATAGAGCTCAGTCTCGGGCGAGTTGAGATACTTGGGAGTTCCCTCGCCGAGGACCCGGCCACCAAAGCCGATAACCCGGCCCATGCGATCACGGATCGGGAACATGATCCGGTTACGAAACCGGTCGTAGCTACGGCGGTGCTCTTCGTTGTAGATGGTCAAGCCAAGGCGCTGCAGCTGCTGCTCGCTGGCTCCCTTTTTCTGGAGCCTGTCCTTGACCCGGGTCCACTCATCCGGGGTATATCCGATACAAAAACGCTCGATCACCTGGGAACTCAGGCCGCGCTGTGTCAGGTATTCCCGGGCATCGCTCGATTGGAGCAGCTGGTGCTGATAGAGCTTGCTGGTATAGCTCATCATGGAGTTCAGGGTCTGGCGCTCATCCCGGCTAATCGATGGCTCCTGAGGCTTGCCTCCTTCTCGCGGAACCTCCAGGCCAAACAGGGATGCCAGATCCTGCACTGCATCGGGGAACTCCATCGCATCATATTCCATCAAAAAGCTGATGGCGTTGCCATGGGCTCCACAGCCGAAGCAATGGTAAAACTGTTTATCTGGACTAACGGTAAAGGAGGGGTCTTTTCCTGGTGGAACGGGCAACAGGCCTGGTAGTTTTTGCCGGCCTTTTTCAGGTGAACCCTTTGGTCGATCAGATCGACAATATCTGTACGAGCGAGTAGTTCGGCAATAAATGCTTGTGGAATGCGTCCAGCCACTATTATTCAGCTCCAGATAAAAAACAAGCCGTGCCCTGATTGCTCAAAGCACGGCTGGTGCCTACAAAAGAGGAGGGTGTAAGCTTAGGTCAGTTTTGCTTTGACCTGTCCACTTACGACGCCCATATCGGCGCGTCCCTGGATTTTGGGCTTGAGTAGCCCCATAACCTTGCCCATGCCTTGCATGCTGTCGACCCCTGAATCAGCAATTGCTTGCTCTACGAGAGCCTCGATCTCTGCCGCAGTCAGTGGCTGTGGCAAAAATTCCTGCAGGACGGCAATTTCAGCGGTTTCGACATCAGCAAGATCCTGGCGACCTGCTGCTTCATATTGACTGACTGAATCTTTACGCTGCTTAACCATCTTGGTGAGTACCGCGATGATTGCCTCGTCATCAAGAACGATTCTTTGATCGACCTCTTTCTGTTTGACCTCAGCCATCAACATGCGCAGCGTGCCTAAGCGGACTTTTTCCTTGGCACGCATCGCAGTTTTCTGTTGCTCGGTTATCTGATCCTTCAGGGACATCCCTCAACCTCTCTTAGTACAGGCGGGTACGACGTGCGTTTTCGCGAGCCAGCTTCTTCAGGTGGCGCTTAACAGCAGAAGCCTTCGCACGCTTGCGATGAGTAGTGGGCTTCTCATAGAACTCGCGACGACGAACTTCTGAAAGAATGCCCGCTTTCTCGCAAGAGCGCTTGAAACGACGAAGAGCAATATCAAATGGCTCGTTTTCACGTACTTTAATTACTGGCATGTGCCTCTCACCTCGGAGTGTGTATCTTTGGTCACTCTGTGACCGCATTGACTAATTTTGGTGCCGAATTTTAATATGAAGCGCCTACAAAAGTAAACCCCACATCAGATCAGAGTAGCCTGAAAAAACGACACAAGGTAACATACCGGCAGATTTTCAGCGAAGAGACGAGTTTAGAATGCGGGTTTTGGGCATTGAAACCTCCTGTGATGAGACAGGAATAGCCATTTATGATGACGAGCAGGGGCTACTGTCTCATCAGTTATATAGCCAGGTAAAACTGCACGCTGACTATGGTGGCGTCGTACCTGAGCTCGCTTCCCGGGATCATGTACGTAAGACGATTCCACTGATCCAGGCGGCTCTTAAAGAAGCAAACTGTGATAAAGATTCTATCGATGGGGTCGCTTTTACCGCAGGTCCCGGCTTGATGGGGCTTTATTAGTAGGGGCCACCATTGGCCGCTCTTTGGCGATGGCCTGGGATAAACCCGCAGTGGCGGTCCATCACATGGAGGGCCACCTGTTAGCCCCCATGCTTGAAGATGAAATCCCGGAGTTTCCCTTTATTGCACTCTTAGTCTCAGGTGGTCACACCCTGCTGGTGTGCGTCAAGGGCGTCGGGGAGTACGAGATCCTGGGTGAGTCTATCGATGATGCGGCCGGGGAGGCCTTTGATAAGACAGCTAAGCTTCTGGGACTGGACTACCCGGGTGGACCCCGGCTCTCAAAGCTTGCCGAGCAGGGCAATAGCGAACGCTTTCACTTCCCGCGGCCGATGACCGATAGGCCCGGGCTGGACTTTAGCTTCTCCGGGCTTAAAACCTTTGCCGCCAACACCATAGCGGCGCATCAGGATGATCCCGATGCATTGGCAGATATCGCCCGGGCCTTTGAGGATGCAGTAGTCGACACCCTGCTGATTAAGTGTCGCCGGGCCCTCAAGCAGACCGGGCTTAAGCGGCTGGTGATCGCCGGAGGGGTGAGTGCCAACCGTCATCTGCGCCGTGAGCTGGAGCAGATGATGGAGAAACTTGGTGGCGAGGTGTTCTACCCACGTTCTGAGTTTTGTACCGATAATGGGGCGATGATTGCGTATGCAGGCTTGATACGCCTTAAGGCGGGGCAGACCGAGGAGCTTTCGATCAAGGCAACGCCACGCTGGCCGATTGACGAGTTGCCAGCACTTTAGTGTTGCGAAGCGTTATTGTCCTTAGCGCTTATGTGATGATCTTGGTTTGCTGAACAGCGGCAAACCCTGTCGGCAGTGCCAATGTATATGGATATGCGAATGCAGCGATAACCATGGGTGAAGTTACTTCCGGAGTAACGTAACGAGAGGCAGGACGCTGAACTGGAAAGGATTATCATGGATGATAATCGGTGTTAGTTGCCGACTGCGCCCTACTTTTGGATCGTCAAAAGTAGGCAAAATCTTACTTCGCGCGATGCATTTATCATCCCTGATAAACCTTCCCTGTTCGGTATCGCTCCCTCGCGCTATGTTACTCTGCAAGTAACTTTGCCCATGGCTCAGGGCGCCTTGTGGCCGATCCTGGGCTCCTTGCCCTGGATGAGACGGCGGATATTCGGCAGGTGACGCACCAGGATTAGCAGGCTGAGCAGGCTGAGCGGGATGATAAAGTCAGGCGCCAGCCAGTAGCTGTAAAGAGGCAGGGTGAGGGCGCTGATAATCGAGGCCAGGGAGGAGTAGCGTGCGATGGCAAGCACCAGTAGCCAGCAGCAGGCAGCCAGGCTGGTGACTCCCCAGGAGATCGGGATCAATACCCCCAATGTGGTGGCCACCCCTTTGCCGCCTTTGAAACCAAAGTAGAGCGGGAACATGTGTCCAAGGCAGGCTGCCACGGCGACGATGCCAATCTCGAGCGGGGGAAGTTGCAGCTCATGGGCGATCAATACAGGTGTTGCCCCCTTGAGCAGATCGAACAGCAAAACCAGCAGAGCAGCTTCCCGGCCACCAATGCGCAGCATATTGGTGGCGCCCGGGTTGTGGGAGCCAATAGAGCGGGGGTCCGGGAGCTTTCGGCGGCGGCAGATCACAATAGCTCCGGAAACAGATCCCAGCAGATAGGCGAAGATTGTGATCGCGATTGTTAGAATAACGCGCTCCTATCGGTTTGTTCAGTGTGCAACTTGGAGTATGATGCAAAAGCTCATTGCTCTGTAACGATAATACGAGTTTTTCCGGACAATGGGTATCCTACCTGTTGTTTCAATGATGAGACCAAGACGATGGATAAGGTATTTATTGAGGGCCTTGAGGTACTGACGACCATTGGGGTGTATGAATGGGAAAAAGGGATCAAGCAGAAACTCAGCTTCGATCTTGAGATGCTGCATGATAACCGCCCGAGCGCGCAGCAAGATGATTGCCAGTTGGCTCTCAATTATGCTGAGGTTTCTCAGGCGGTAACCCAATTCGCGCAGCAGCATCAGTTTGAATTGATTGAGACCATGTCTGAGCAGGTAGCGGCACTGATCCTGGAGCAATTTAATGCGCAGCAGGTCAGGGTTCGGCTTTCAAAGCCGGGAGCTGTTGTCAATGCGCGCAACGTCGGTGTTGAGATCACCCGCACAAGGGAGGTGTAATGGCAACCATCTATATTGGCGTCGGCTCAAATATCGAGCGTGAGCAGCACATTCGAATGGGGATCAAGCGTCTTGCCCAACTCTTCGGGGAACTGAGTGTCTCTCAGGTCTATGAGAGTGAGGCCTTCGGTTTTATCGGGGAGCGCTTCTATAATCTGGTCATCGGTGCTAACACCCAGTGGCCGGTATCAGAGGTGGCTTCGAGACTCAGAGCGATTGAGATCGCTCATGGGCGTCCGGAAAAGAGCAGTAAATTTTGCTCACGAACCCTGGATCTGGACCTGCTGCTCTATGATGATCTGATCAGTGATGGTGAGATCAAGCTTCCCCGGGAGGATATTTTGAGCCGGGTATTTGTGTTGCGCCCGCTGGCAGAGCTTGCTCCTCAGCTGATTCATCCCGAGCTGCAGCAGCCGATGGCAGAGCTATGGCGTAATTTTGCGGGCCCTAAACAGTTGTTATGGCCCGTTGATCTTGAGCTGGGCTCAGTCATCTCGGCCGGTGAAACCGAAAGCGCCTGATCATTTAAGCCTGACCCGCTCCCGAGCCTGTTTGCCCCTTAAGATCCTTGAGGGTCGCGACTATGGTGTAGGACTTGATCACCGGGATCTTTTTGAGCGTTAGCGCAAGCTTGACCCAACCGGCGGCCCCAACCTGGGGACTGTAGTAGGTCAGGATCTCGGATTTCCCGTTATTGGGTTGGATCAGGATCTCGTAGCAGTTCGCATACTGACCAACATCCTTGCGTCCTTTATAGAGTATCTTTGCGTCTTTAACATCCATCTCCCCCTTTTTAGCAAGCTCAGCATAGGTTGCCGGGAACAGAAACTTTTCGGGGAGTTTAAGTTGGTAATCACCCTCAAGATGCGAATTGACGGCCGATGGGATAAACCAGCGTGAATGGATTTGGTAGTGAATGTCGATGAGTGCCAGGGGCTTATCAATTTTTGCCTGGACCGCGACGGCGCCCCCTTTATGCAGTGAACCCGAGAGAACGCGATAGCTTTCCGGGGTCTGGTAGCTCTCTTTGAGCGGGGCGGCCTGCAGCGAAAAGCACAGGATCAATAACAGCGGAATTGCGTGTCTCATACGGCCCCCAAACAAGAGTGTCTATTCTCAAAGAATAACACCGAATGATAGCTTCCACCGGATACTGAGAAATCGCTGCGTAAGTAACTGTCCGGTAGGGGTATCCATACCCTCTGAAACCCGGCTTATAGGATGAGAGAAAGTAGGGTTAGTCGTTTTCACCATCCCAGGCTTGTTTGCCCTGGCAAACCAATTTTATCCGCTCCGCGTTCAACTGCTCCCTGATCGCCTGTCCCTGGTAGCCTTTGTCGGTGATCGCCTTGATATCCGCCTGGTTGGCGATATCCAGCATCGCCTGCAGATAGTTGCGCTGTGGGTAGGGGCGATCTTCAAAGCCAAGGCGGCCATTGAGATCGGCCTGGCTTGCTAACAGCAGGATCCTCAGATTATCCGGCTTGCGCCAGGCATCGATGCGGTCGAAAAGCTTGACTATGGTCGAGGGCTTAAGCTCAAAGGCGGTATGTACCAGGGTGTGGTTGGCTGCCGTGATCTCTGCCGCTTGCTGGAAGCGCTTGGGGATCTTAAGCCGCTGGCAGAATTTGCGGATCAGGGGCACACCACCTTGTTCGTGATCCCAGTGATGAGGAAGAACCTCCTCAGGGGTGAGGGCCTTGCCAAAATCATGGCAAAGGGTGGCGAAAGTGATAATGGGATCTGAGTCCTGAATCGCCGCAGCCTTGAGGGCCATCATCAGGTGAACCCCGGTATCAATCTCCGGGTGCCATTTGGCTGGCGCCGGAACTCCGAACAGGGCATCCACCTCGGGAAACAGCACCGGCAGTGCACCACACTGACGAAGAACCTCAAAAAAGACCTGGGGATCCTCTGTGACAAGTACCTTTTCAAGCTCTTTAAATACCCGCTCCGGTGTGAGTTGGCTCAGCTCACCGCTATCAGTGATCTGCTGCATCAGAGCCAGAGTCTCATCGGCGACCTCAAAGCCAAGGTGGGCAAAGCGAGCGGCAAAGCGGGCCACCCTCAGGACTCTCAATGGATCCTCAACAAAGGCTGGAGAGACATGGCGTAACTTTCGCTGATTGAGATCTTCGAGGCCCCCCAGGGATCGATTAATTTGCCATCGTCAGCCTGGGCGATCGCATTGATGGTGAGGTCGCGCCGCAGTAGATCTTCTTCCAGGGTCACCTCGGGAGAGGCAAAGCAGCTAAAACCATGGTAGCCCTGTCCCTGCTTGCGCTCGGTACGGGCCAGTGCATACTCCTCTTTGGTCTTTGGATGCAAAAACACAGGGAAATCCCTGCCGACCTGTTGATAGCCTTGTGAGCGCATCTCATCGGCCGTGCTGCCAACCACCACATAGTCTCGCTCGTGGATTTTGAGGCCGAGCTGCTGATCCCTGACTGCACCCCCTACCAGATAAACTTGCAAAATAACCCCCACTTGTCATGCAATTGGCCGTATTATACCTAGGCTCTGTTGAGGTTACAGATTTGCTTCTTAATTCGAAGCGCCCACAGCGCCTGTTTTGCGCCAGATAGAATTGGTTCTATCATATTGGCCTTTATACTCGCATCAGCTGATAGCTATTTCGGGAACATCATGTATTCGCAATTTTTTGGCTTTTCGGAAAAGCCATTCTCCATCGCCCCCAGCCCGCGTTATCTCTATATGAGTGACAGGCACAGTGAGGCGATGCTTCATCTTCAGTATGGCTTACAAAACCATGGTGGTTTCCTGTTGCTAACCGGCGAGGTGGGAACCGGTAAGACCACCCTGTCGCGCTCCCTGATTGAGCAGCTTCCCGAAACCGTGGATATTGCGGTGATCCTCAATCCTTCCCTCAATGAGCAGGAGCTATTAAAGGCTATTTGTGATGAGTGGCAGCTTGGCTACCAAGATGGCGCGGGTACCCAGCAGCTGTTTGAGGTGTTAAGTGCTCATCTGCTGCACTCTTATGCCAAAGGGAGGCACTCGTTGCTGGTTATTGATGAGGCGCAGCATCTGTCGGCCGGTGTTCTGGAGCAGCTTCGGCTTCTGACCAACCTGGAGACCGAAGAGAAAAAGCTATTGCAGGTGATCCTGATCGGTCAGCCCGAGCTTCAGCAAAAACTCAGGGAGCCAGAGCTTCGCCAGCTGGCGCAGCGGATCACCGCCCGTTATCACCTGTTGCCCCTGACCCTGTCTGAGACCGATGCCTATATTCGCTACCGGTTACAGGTAGCAGGCTCCCTGCAGCCACTATTTAGCCGGCGCACCATACGCCGGGTATTTAGCCGCAGCAAGGGGATCCCAAGGCTTATTAATCTTATCTGTGACCGGGCGCTGCTCTCTGCTTTTTCACGGGGGCGCCATCAGGTTACTCCCCAGGATGTTGAGGCGGCTTCTGCCGAGGTGAGTGGTGGCACTCACAAGCGCTGGCGCCTTTATCTTGCTAATGCCCTCGGGGCGCTCCTGTTGATCGCCCTTGGTGCCGGAGGCTGGCTTTACCTTCAACCGAGATTACTGCCCAAGCCTGTGGTAGCCAAAACGGCGTTAACCCAGGAGCAGAAACAGGATTTTATGCGGGCGGTCGATGAGGCGCGCCTGCCACAGATAGGGATGCAATCTCTCTATCGGATATGGGGCTATGAAGCGAGTGCCGAGCATGCGAGCTGTGCCAATGCAAAGGGCGCCGAGCTCGAATGTACTCAGCAATCGATGAGCCTGGAGCAGTTGCAACGGCTAAAGCATCCCGCGGTGATCCGTCTGTATGACTCACAGGGTGATAAGTTCTATGCCACCCTGATCTGTATGACGGATGAGAAAGCCAGCTTGCAGATAGGTAATAGCAGCTGGCAGCTGTCGAACAAGTGGTTGCGTAGCCATTGGGGCGGTCAGGCCACACTACTTTGGCGCTCACCTGTGCCTGGCGTGACCCTGGTGAAGCAGGGCGACAGGGGGGCAGCCGTTGGCTGGATGGAGCAACGATTGGCAAGCATACTCAAACAGCCGATTTTACATGATGCCAGCTTCGATGAGCCACTGCGTCAGCAGCTGATGAGCTTTCAGCGCCAGCGTGGCTTACAAGCCGATGGAGTTGCGGGGGTGAATACCCTGATGGCCCTTGGGTCCGCACCGCGTCAATCGATGATCTGTCAGTAACGGAGCCCCTTATGTCAACGATTTTATCCGCGCTACAGCAGTCTGAGCAGCAGCGCCAGCAAGTTAAGCCCCAGGCGATTGCGATGCAGCTGGCAGGGCATCATCAGGGAGCGAAAAAGCATCCCTACCTCTACCTGCTGTTAGCGCCAGTATGTCTGGCTGTCGGCGTCGGTGGAGCCTATCTGTGGTCCCATCAATTTGCCCCTAAGCCGGTTAAGGCCGAGGTCGCCGCGATTACACCGCTTAAACTGCAGACCTTTAATACTCAGCCTCTGCCGATTATTACCCCACCGCCGCGGGTTATTGCGGCAACCTCCGAAGTGAAGGCAAAGAGCCAGCCGCAATCCAGACCTAAGCAGGCCCAGGATGAGTTTGATCTCAAGGGGATCTCCCCGAGTCTGGCTTCAAATTTTCTTAAGGCGGTCAAGGCGACGGGGCAGCAGGGGAATACTCCTTCTCAGGCTCCAGCTCAGCCCGCTGTGGCTGCACAGAACAATCAGGATTCGGTGTTTTCTATGGCACTGCCCCTGGGCTCGCTTCCTATGGATCTGCAAAAAGATGTACCGGCACTGCAATACTCCTCCCATGTCTACTCCTCCAGTGCAGGTGACCGGGTGGTGACACTCAACGGCAAGGACTACCACCAGGGGAGCTGGGTCACGCCTAAACTACAGCTGTTGGAGATAGGCCGGGAAGGGGTGATCATGCGGGTGGATGGTCAAAGCTTTAGCTTGAAGGCACTGACGGATTGGCCAGGAGTGACGGGGTAGGTTTGCCCTTCGGGCAGATAATTGATGCCGGTGGCGACCGGCAGCGGGTTAAGGAGAGAGCTCCTTTCCCCTTTGCAATCCCCCTGCGCCCTGCAATTTACCTGCTCCTCAGCTTACCTTGTGAATAAAGACAACTGATATGCCGCACATCCCTGTGCGGCATATCTGCTCACAGTATCCGTGCTTAATGTTTCGGCATTTCAACTAGCTCGTCAAAAAATGGGAAATAGTAAGGCCAGCTATACTTAAGTGCGATTATTGGCATCATATAGTTGATAATTTCATCTCCAGTTTCAGAGTTGGTCATAATCACAGCACCTTTGCCTTTATTGGGAAACATAATTAGTTGGCTATGGTATCCATAATTATGACCTGATTTCCAAAAATATAGATCTTTCCCTTTTCCTCCAACAACGACTCCCAATCCGTAATCAGTATTTTTTTGGCGGGTTAACATCTGCTCTGCTAACGTTTTTTTGAGTATCCCGTTATCTTTACCATGAAGTGAGTCGGAAATATTGAGGGCGAACTTGGCTAAGTCTGTTGGAGTTGACCATACTCCTCCAGCACCCAAGCAAGCATAGTTGTACCAACCACCAGGGAGCATCTTTAGATCCCAACCACTGAATCCTGGAATTATATGTGTGTTATTGGCTGCAGGATGGTATGTAGAGTTTTCCATTCTGAGAGGGGTAAATAACTTTTGCTCTATATAACTTGCAAATGATTTATTAGTTACATCTGTGATGATCTTCTGTAAGACTTGAAATGCGCCACCAGAATACTGATACCGGGTACCGGGAGCGTGCTGAACTTTAATTGGAAGATTGTTTGAGGGAGGCGCCCCATTTAGTATTTGTAGCAAATTGGGAAGGGGGTGACCTTGCGGATAGCCAGCGAACCCTGAAACGGATACTCCTGAGGTCATATCAAGTAAGTTTCTAATCAGAATAGGGTTGTTTTTATTATATTTATTATCTATCTTCCAGCCCTTAAGATATTTGTTAGCAGAAGCATTTAAATCAATATTTTTATGATTCACAAGGGATAGGATTGCGTAAGCAGTAATACTTTTACTAATCGAGGCAGCTTGGAATAGAGAGTCTGGGCTAGTCTTGATATGTGGGTCGATTGATACTGTTTGAGCGTCTATGATACGGCCATCATCAATTATGGCATATCCAACCACTGGGACTCGATAAGCTTTCATTGCGTTGATGAGAAAAGAGTTTAATGTTTCACCGTGACAGGTACCAATAAAAAACATTGTTAAAAAAGTAGGTAGAAATATTAATGCTATCCTTGTTTTCATTCTATTCAATTCCAGTGTGCGTGAGTTGATTTAGTCTTAAAGCCGATTAGGCTGAACCATCTATATAAAACCAATTTTCACAAAAATTCACCCTAAATACCATCAGGTGGCATATTTAATTTTGCAACAGGACTATGGTGATGTTTGTTAAGGCAACAAAATGACCGTCTGGAATTTAGTTTGATTATTGAGTATCTATCGATTCGCCCCATGAATGGCGATCCACGTAGTGGCAACTGGCAACTGGCAAGCGGCAGCTGGTAGCCGCAGGGCAATTATGTCTGAGTGACTATAATTGTGGGGAGAAGCTGGTCCGGGAGTTGTAGATGACACTGGTTAAGAAACTCATCCTCCTCATCCTAATGATTGCGCTACTGGCGATGCTGGTGGGGTATGTGGTCAGTCTACAGGCTGCTATGGCCGGTGTGGTGATTATTCTCCTGGTGCTTTTTTTGGTTTTGATCGCTTTTTGGGGAGTAAAGAGCATCCGGGATGAGGTGGCGAACAGGTATTACTGGTATGAACAGCTTCTCGATTCTCTGCCAACCCCCTATCGGTGACCGATCTGGAGATGAACTGGACCTTTATCAATAAGCCGGTGGAGAAGCTCTTCAATGAGCCCAGAAAAGAGTTTATGGGAAAGCAGTGTCATCACTGGGGGGCTCCCATATGCCGCAGTGAAAAGTGTGGGGTCTGGCGGCTCAGACAAGGGGAGACAGAGACCTTCTTTTCCCAGTTTGACCGGGAGTTTCGGGTGGATACCCACTACCTGCATAACCTGAAAGGGGCACGGATAGGTCATGTGGAGGTCTGTACCGATATCACAGCGATCCTGGGGGTGGCCAAGGCTGCCCAGAAGGAAAAAGAGAGCAAGCAGCGGCTTGAGAAAGCCTATGAGGATCTGAAGAAGGCTCAGCAAACCCTGGTGGAGTCTGAGAAAATGGCATCATTAGGCTCTCTGGTTGCCGGGGTTGCCCATGAGATCAACACTCCCATAGGGATCAGTGTCACAGCCTCCTCCCATCTTCAGGAGAAAGCGGAAGACTTTAATAGCCACATCGCGTCCAGGCAGATCTCGATGCGCTATCTGACCGATTTTCTGGAAAACCTCAATCAATCAACTGAGTTGATGCAAAATAACCTGCGCCGGGCAGCCGATCTGATCTCAAGCTTTAAACAGGTTGCCGTCGATCAGACCTCCGAAGCCCATTACCAGTTTCCCATGGCTGAGCATCTGCATCAGGTTGTGACCTCTCTTGGCCATAAACTTAAGAAGAGTCACACCGAAATAGAGATTGAGTGTGATCCAAACTTACAACTTGAGGGTTACCCCGGTGCCCTTGCTCAGATCTATTCAAACCTGATTCAGAACTCAATTATCCATGGTTTTGATGAAGGCAATGCCCCACATAAAATCAGCATCATTGTCAGCCATGATGAGAATGAGGTTCGCATCGACTACACAGATAATGGCCGTGGTATCCCTGAGGAGATACTGCCTAAGATCTTTGAGCCTTTTGTGACGACCCGACGAGGTACCGGAGGCAGTGGCCTTGGAGCGCACATCATCTATAACCTGGTTCGACAAAAACTAAGGGGAAAAATTAGCTGTAAGAGTGAGGCGGATCAGGGCTGTCAATTCTCTATCCAGATCCCGCTAAAGGAAAAGGACGAGCAGTCTGCGCTTGAGAGCGATATCCAGGAGCTTAATATCGATACTAAGGTTAGCTACGATTAGTAGGTCTGGCTCGGGAATTCAAAGCCTTCAGCCTCGCCCCAGAAACTCCTCAATCTCGTGCATGATCTGGTCGTTAAACTGCTCTTCAAACTCATCGATATCCTGACCAAATCGCGCCAGATACTTGGCCGCCTGGGCCTCGGTCAGGCGTTTGTTGGCAAAGTGGTACTGGGTGTCATCGACGGATTTATCATATCTTGGTTTGATGACCCAGTTTACAAACTCGGGATCGATCGCCTCGATCACCTTTTGCGCATGCTGACAAAAGGCTTCAATGTGATCCTTACCATCGGGACCCAGGCAACCTGGCTCCACATAGTGAGTGACCGTCAATTTCTGCTCGTCGGTCAGTGGCTGATTCTGGCTCATATCCTGATCTCCCGAATCTATTGAATTGCAGCAGTTCTTGAGTACACCCGAATGCTCCGGTTATCGTCGTCTGCTACAAATTTTCATACTTTTTCAGAAGTCTCTGACCCTGCTCTTTGCGTATCTTGGCAAGTGAGTGCCACAATTTTTCTGCAACCTGTGGATGTTTTTTGTAAAAAGCCTTGGAGACGGGCAGGTAGAGAAGGCTTTGCATAAAGGGTAGAGACAGGGCCCTGATGGAGTCGCTAAGTTCAAATTTTTCGATGATCTTACGCCCCGCGCTTCGGGCTACCACATAGCCATCCATCCGACCGAGTGCGACCAATACCATCCCTTTTTGCGGAACGGTATTTTTACTTGAAAGCACCTTCATCTCGGCCAGTTTTTGTTGGGCGATATAACCCGGAGGCGCGCCAATTCCCAGGGTGATGCCACTAAATTTATGCCCATCCCAGCTCACCTTCGAGTCCCGGTGAACATACACAGGGTAGATGACCCGCCACAGGTAGCGATCTTCATCGACTGTGCCAGCGGCGGTTTTGGGGTAACGGGCCCATTTATCCCGCTCGGGAGTCCAGATTGCCGCAAAGGTGGCATCGGCCTTGTGATAGGCGATATCCTGGATACAGCGCTTCCAGGGCGGCGATAAAAGCTAATATCAACCCCTGCATCCTGGGCGGCAAGGATGAGCAGCTCTGCGAGGACTCCCTGATTCGGCGGGATCTCATATCCGGCCCCCAGAGTCAGGGGTTTTTGCTCAACAATCTCGTAGCAGACTCTTACCTCCTGCCCCCGAAGAGTGTCGATATTGAATAATAGCAGTGTGAATAGAATCCAGGCTCGAATCATCATGCTCAACCCAGCAAAGCATTACCCAGAGTATAGGTGAGAGTCCAGGCTCTGTTGACGTTTCAGACTTGATCCTGCCTGAGGGAAGCAGGAGCAAAATTGGAAATGCCAACAGGGCCTATAACTCCTGCTTTAGCTCCTGCAGATAGCTGAGCCTCTGCTTCAGGAGATGTAGCTGCTGAGTCAATAACCTGGACTCAGCATGTGATTTGCTATTTGCGAGTGGTGTGATCTCCTCAAATTGCTCTGCGTCAAACTCAGGAGGAGCATCTTCCAGGTAATCATCAATTTTTTGGACGACCGCCTCAATTTCAGAGGAGATTTCGGGCTTGTCCTCACTATGTGCCTGCTCAGCGAGCAGGTGGGTGATGGTGACAAGCTGAGAGTAGATCATCTGAGAAACCAGGGTCGCACTATAGGCGGCACGTTGTTCTATCTCTGAGGTTCTGGGGTCTTGCAGTAACCTTTGGTAACTCTGATTCAGGGTATTTTGAGCCTGGCAATATTTGATCGGGGTGTGGTTGCTGTGATCCCAGCGTTTCTCCAGATTTTTGCAGAAGGTTTTCAGCTCAATCAGCAGCTCCTGCATACCGTTGCGGAACTGTCCCTCTGGCCAGCCGGGCCACAAAATAAAGTTAAAGGCGATGGCCAGTGCCGTACCTATCAGGGTGTCAACAAGGCGGGGGCGAGAAAGTCCAGCGCATGATGAGTGGTTAACTGATATTGCATCATCACCAGCAGGGTGATGGCAAAGGCCGCCAGAGCATAGTTTTTCTGAATATACAGGAAGATCAGCGGCAGGCTCAGAGTCAACAGCAGCCAGGGTAGCCAGGCCCAGGGAGCAAGATAAAGAAAACACCAGGAGACCAGCAGCCCGGATACAGTTCCCGCGGCGCGCTGGATCCCCTTGCTTCGGGTCGAGATATAGTCTCCCTGCATCACCACAGCTATGGTTAATACGATCCAAAAGGGGCTGGGGAGATTAAACCCGTGGCCAATCAGGTAACCGGCGGCCATGCAGCAGGCAAAACGTAGTGAGGTTTGCAATAGAGGGTTGCGAAGAGATAGCAGCTTTCCAAGCTGCACGGGGACCCCCAAAGGAGTGGCACCTGTATCCGGGCAGTTAAACTGGCAGTGAAGATTCCTGGGAGCCGGAGAGGCAAGGCGGGTCAAAATGCCCTGGTAGTAGAGCTCGATATATTGAAGAACGTCATCCGGGCAGGATTGATGGGCCCGGGCCTTTAGCTGACTGACAAAGTTTGCAAACTCTTGTTGCAGTGATGTTTCGGCAAGAGGCTGATTGCTGAACAGGGCTATCGCATATTGGTGCAGGGCCTTGGCGATCTGGCGGTTGAGTGCCGTAAAGGCCGTGGCTACCTCTTTTGGTCTTAATAATTCACTGAATCGCTCGGGAGCATGGCTTCCGGAGATCAGTAACCGGTAGAGTTCAATCAGCAGCAGGTATTGATCCCTGAGTTCGGGGTAACGCCGATCCAGCAGGCTCGAGAAATTTTCTGCCTGTTGGCGGGTCACGAATGCCAGCTCGGTGAGCTGTTGTTGCTCCTCCAGAGTTTTTCTCAGCAGCGTCGATTTCCCGTGCTGGTGTGGCAGGGCAGATTTTAGGGTAAAAAACTTCTCCATCTGCAGGGCGAGGCGAGCCAGTTGCTCCTGAAACAGGCGCTTTGTGAGCAGTTTGAGGCAGTAGTAACTCACCACAGAAAAGGTAAAGGCCCCAACAAATAATAGGAGTGGCAGAAGATAAAAGGGTAACTTGCCAACACTTGGATAGAAGCTGACCATCACTATGATATTTGCCACCCCGAGCCGCGCCGCCATGACTCCCCGGGCGGCAAACAGGCTGAATATCAGGGTAAGGCCGAATAGCAAAAGGGGGACCGGAACACCGCTCAATAGCAGCCCCTGAACCAGGCTGATACTCAGGGGAAGGCTGAGGGCCTTGAGGAACATCAGGCGCCAGGGGAGCCTGTCATTCCCCATGATATAGGCGGCGATCATCCCCAGCATGATCACGCCACTCATCAGCCATTGACCGAGGCTAGCCCCGATGCCCAGAACCAGCATGATGAGACAGGTCATGTAGATCAGCTCACTGCGCAGCAGGAGCTGAGCCAATGGGGTTTTCAGTAAGACTCGGATCAGGTATTGCTGCATACAGACTCCAGACGATGGTTCAATAAAGGGGCGCAATGGGCAAAGAGCTGCTGGCTGGATCGGGCCCGGTTAGACAAGATGCAGCAAAGAGGGATGAGTGAGCTCAAAACATGAGCGCCCATGGGCAGTATGAGGCAGAAATAGCCTCAGAAAAAGTGAATGTTCAGACCCTGACTTTTTCCATTTTTTCAACGAAGCAAGTGGGGGAGGGCGGGTTGCCCTCCCCGGAGTCTTAGAGATCTGCAGAGATAAGGCTGGTATTGCCACCGATAGCCGTGGTGTTGGTGGTGATGGTTTTTTCACTGACAAAGCGCAGCAGATAGTGAGGTCCCCCGCCTTGGGGCCGGTGCCGGAAAGCCCTGACCTCCAAAAGGTTGTACCCCGACCATGGCGCCTATCTGATTGCGGTTGATATAGATGTTGCCGGCATTGATTCGCTCAGCCACCTCATTAAACAGTGATTCGTTGCGTGAGTGGATCCCAAAGGTAAGCCCGAAGCCTGTGCTATTGATAGCTGTGATCACCTGGGGAAGCTCAGACGCGCGATAGCGAATGAGATGGAGAATGGGTCCAAAGTGCTCCTGAGTGAGCTGACTGATGCTGTCAATCTCGACGACGGTAGGGATCACAAAACAGCCCTGTTGCGCGGTATCACTCAGGGGGGCTTGGGCGACGAGTTTACCCCGGGCAATCATCTCCTGGCGATGCTGTTCAAGGCCACTTCTTGCCTGCTCATCGATCACAGGGCCGATATCGGTCTGGTAGAGAGCGGGATCGCCCACATTGAGCTCCTGCATCGCCCCCTGCAGCAGTTCGATGACCCTGTCCGCAATATCCTCCTGAATATACAGCACCCGGGTTGCGGAGCAGCGCTGACCGGCACTCTGGAAGGCTGAGTGGATCACATCTTTGACCAGCTGCTCAGGCAGAGCCGTCGAGTCGGCAATCATCGCATTCTGTCCCCCGGTTTCGGCGATTAGTGGCACTATGGCACCCTCCCGGGAGGCCAGTGAGCGATTGATCGCCTTGGCGGTTGCCGTGGAGCCGGTGAAACACACCCCTGCAATCCGCTCATCTGCGGTGAGCAGGGAGCCGACCTGTTCACCGTCGCCGGGTAACAGATGCAATACCTCTTTGGGGATCCCGGCCTGGTGAGCGAGCCTGGTCGTATAGAAGGCGATTAAACTTGTCTGCTCGGCGGGTTTTGCCACCACTGTGTTTCCGGTGACCAGGGCCGCGGCAATCTGCCCCAGGAAGATCGCCAGTGGGAAATTCCAGGGGCTGATGCAGGCAAACACCCCGCGTCCCTCAAGCTGTAGCAGGTTACTCTCACCGGTATAGCCCGGCATCTGCAGAGGGCTGCTCATCAGGCTCTGGGCTTGTCTTGCGTAGTAACGGCAAAAATCCACAGCCTCGCGCACCTCATCGATGCCATCCTGCAGGGTTTTACCCGCCTCCAGGATGCATAAGGCGATCAGCTCATCACGGTTCTCCTCCAGCAGATCGGCAAGCTTATCAAGGGATTGGGCTCGCTCTTGGACCGGGGTTTTGCTCCAGCTTTGATATGCAAGATGTGCGCTGTGGATCCCTTGCTCAATCTGTCCGGGTTCGCTCCAGTCGACCTGCCCCAGGGACTGCTGGCGATTTTGGGGTGAGACAATTGTGGTACTGACTGTGCTACTTAACATTTCACCATTGACCAGGGGGCCTGCAAGCCACTGCTTTTGCATCAGGGGGGCGAGCTTTTTGAAAAAGGGCGCGCGTTCGCTCTCAATAGTCATGTTTAGTCCTGCTGAGTTGATTCGGTCATAGAAGAGTTCTCCCGGAAGGGCGATGGCACTGCTGGATTCACTCTCGGCGGCGAAAGCCTGGTGGCGGGGATGCTCACTCAGGGAAGCACTGCGAACCGAGGGATCGAGGATCTTATGCACAAAGGAGCTGTTGGCTCCGTTTTCTAACAGGCGTCGTACCAGGTAGGGCAAGAGTTCACGATGTGCTCCCACCGGGGCATAGATACGACAGGCCATCTGTGGCGACTGCTCCAGAAGGGTAAGGTAGAGTTGCTCTCCCATCCCGTGCAGGCGCTGAAACTCAAAGCTTCGGTTATTGGCCATGTCAAAGACGGCGGCAATACTGTGGGCATTATGGGTGGCAAACTGCGGATAGATGGCTCCCCGGGTGCGCTTGCCCAGCAGAAACTGGGCACAGGCCAGGTAGCTTAGATCGGTGGCCGCCTTACGGGTAAACACAGGGTAGCCACTAAGACCCCCTTGCTGGGCCTCCTTGATCTCGCTATCCCAGTAAGCACCCTTGACCAGGCGAACCGGGATCTCATCTCCTTGCTCCTTGGCCAGTGCCGTTAGCCAGCACAGGACCGGTAGTGCCCGTTTGGAGTAGGCCTGGATCACCAGTCCCAGCTGTCCCCAGCCTTTCACCTCGTCGGACTGATAAAGTGCTTGGAATAGGTCGAGGGAAAGCTCCAGCCGGTCCATCTCTTCTGCATCTATGGTGATGCTGACATCAAGCTTGCGGGCCCGATGCACCAGGTTACGCAGATCCTGAAGCAGTTCGCTCATCACCCGCTCCCGGCAGGGTTCCTCGTAACGAGGGTGTAGTGCGGAGAGCTTGATGGAGAGGCTGGGCTTGAGCCGACGCTCACCACTGTAGTGCTGGCGAGCGATGGTTTCCAGGGCTTGCTGATAATCCTGCAGGTATTGATCGGCATCGGCACGGGTCAGGGCTGCTTCACCCAGCATGTCAAAGGAGTGAGTGAAGCCCCGCTGTTTCTGGCGGCTGCCGCGACTGAGGGCCTCATCAATATTTTGACCCAGCACGAATTGATTACCGGTCAGGCGCATGCTGGTATAGACACCATGGCGGATAGCCGGGGTCAGTAGCTTGCTGGTGAGTGAGCGCTTTTTATCGCTCAGCCGGGAGTGCTTCGGCAGGCAGGCTTTAACCAGCTCCAGTCCCCGGGTTGCATTGTTGACCAGGGAGGAGCTGCTCTGTCCCCTGTGCTTACGCCAGTTTGCAGTGCCGAGTTTATCCCGGATCAGTTCATCGGCAGTTCCTTTATCGGGGATCCGTTGCAGCGCCTCGGCGAGGCTCATCAGCGCGATCCCCTCCTTGGTATCCAGGCTGTATTGCTGCAGGAAGGCATCAACACCCCGCTGCTTATGGTGTTCGCTGCGCACCTTTTCGATCAACTGCTGAGAATGATGACTGACACTGGTTTCCCGCTCCTGCTGAATACCCAGCAGATCTGACAAAGCCTTGACCACCTGCTGCTCATCGAGGCAGTAGTAGTGGCTGATCACTCTGCGCAGCTCGTCCGGGCCGGGAAGAGTGTAGTCTGGATCATTGAGTCTTGAAAGGTCAAAGCGCTCGGTGAGTGGGAACTCGGCGCGCCCATCTGGAGATTGTTTTGTTGAAAACATCCCTGCTCCCTTACCAGGTGGAATATCAAAGAGTTATTCTTTTGGGAGCTCAATGTAGCTGAAAAGTAAAATAAATGAAAAGCCTAACTATCAAAACTGTGGGGTGCTAGGCAAAAGTGAAAAGGCCTCCGAGTGGAGGCCTATAAAAATCTTAGCTGAGGAGCGTTTAGTTCATCCAGCGATCGTCACGCTTTTTACGTCTGGGCAGGAAGGGCACAATCAGACCGACCACCAAACCACAGGCGAACACGATAGCGCCGCGAATAAACCAGCGCATCTGCATGGTTTGATCATGTTGATCCAGTTCGCTGCGCAGGATCTGGTTGCGTTCTTTGACGGTCTTAAACTCCTTTTGAGCTCCACTTAGCTTAGTGTTCAGCTCATCGATCTGTTGGTTTAGATCATCTACTTTCTGCTGATGATCACTCTGGCTGCTCTGTTGCGCCGTCTTTAGCTCGGTGAGTGCCGCATTGGCATCATCAAGTTTTTTTTGCAGCTGAGGGTAGAGAGTTTGCAGGCTCGGTGAGTTCTGCAGGAATTTTTGTGGAAGCCAGCCATTTCGGCCCTTGTCATCGATCACTTCGGCAAAGCCTGAATCACTATCGACACGCAGGAACTGCACTGAGTCTCCGGCATTGACGCTACCTATGATCCGATACTGATTACCTGGCCCGGAGTGGATATAGGTAAACAGGTTATCGCTGATATAACGAGTTTGCGCAGCAAAAGCACCGACGCTAACCAGGGTTGTAAGCAGAGCTAATAAAACGAGGATTCGCTTCACCTGTGAAATCTTCCTGTTTTCTGGGGTACTGAAGAAATAGTAAAGCTTCAAACAGGGCAGGACAAGCAGTGGGAAAGGAATTTGAGAGGGGGAGAGCTTGTGCGCTCCCCCGAATAGAACAGGGATTAGCCGAATATTGCCTGCAAAATATAATAGAAGATAATTGCAAACAGGGCGCCGGCTGGCAGGGTAATGATCCAGGAAACCACGATATTACGCAGCACATTGAGGTTCAGTGCCGCAATACCTCGTGCCAGGCCTACTCCCATGACTGCACCCACCAGAGTCTGGGTGGTGGAGATCGGCAGGCCGGTTCCCGAAGCAATTACTACGGTAGAAGCTGTCGCGAGTTGGGCAGCAAATCCGCGAGATGGTGTCAGGTGGGTGATCCCCGTACCTACGGTTGCCATCACCTTGTGACCCAGAGAGGCCAGACCAAGCACGATTCCCAGGCCACCCAGCGGGAGGATCCACCAGGCGATAGAGGATTGAGCCAATACCTGTCCGCCCGCCGCGACGATAGAGACAACTGCCGACAGAGGACCGATCGCGTTGGCAACATCGTTAGAGCCGTGAGCAAAGGCCATCGCACAGGCGGTGATCACCATCAGGATCCCAAACACCTTCTCCACATTGGCATAATGCATGGTGGCATCATCATCCGGGTTGTATTTCTGCATCCGGATATAGCCGGCACCCAGCAGGGCGATCAGCAGGGAGATACCCACGGAGACCCAGATCCCCTCAGCGACCGAGAGATCCAGGCCGATATGCACCAGTCCCTTACGGATGGTTACCAGACAGATCACCATGGAGGTCAGGAACATATACCAGGGAACATAGCGCTTGGCATTCAGCAAGGGGTTGCTGGTGTCAAAGATAAGCTTTTGGACACTGATAAATACAAAGTAGGCCAGGATCCCCGAGATGGCCGGTGTCACGACCCAGCTGCCGACTATCCCTCCGAACTTGCCCCACTGCACCGCATCCGGACCGATGCTCACTACGGCAAAGCCGACAATCGCACCTATGATGGAGTGGGTGGTGGAGACGGGCCAGCCAAAATAGGAGGCTAGCAGTAGCCAGGTGCCCGCAGAAAGCAGGGCGGCAATCATGCCGTTAACCAGGATATCCGGGTGTCCGGCAAAGGCGGTGGTATCTATGATCCCTTTGCGAATGGTGGAGGTGACCTCACCACCGGCCAGATAGGCACCGGCAAACTCAAAGATCATCGCGATGATGATCGCCTGCTTAATGGTTAAAGCCTTGGTTCCGACCGAGGTCCCCATGGCATTTGCCACATCATTAGCCCCGATCCCCCAGGCCATAAAAAAGCCAAAAAGGGCCGCCATCAGCACGAAGATCATGCCGTATTGTTGGATAATTTCCATTGAAATATACCGTAGTAAAGTTTACGAACGCGCGAGCATCAGTTCCAGGCGGGCGCCGACGCGCTCAGCCTGATCGGCGAGATCTCCAACCCACTCCAGAATGCGATACAGGAACATCACATCAACCGGATTGTAGTTGTTTTCGATCGCCTGGAGCTCCCGGCAAAGACCGATCTGCATCGAGTCTGTGTCATCTTCGATCATATCCAGCTGGTGGATCATCTCAGAGACCAGTTCGACTTCACGGCCCTTAAAGCCGGTTTCAAGAAGCTCATCCAGTTCGTTGATCGCCTTTTGTGCCTGAGCAGAGGCATCGATACAACGTTTGAGGTACGCCATGAAATCTTCCTGTATCTCGACAGGGATCTCCAGCTGGCGGCCGATAGTCCGTCCGGCAATGTCTTTGGATTTATTGGCTATTTTGTCTTGTTGAGTCAGGAGCTCAAGCATGTCGGTACGCTCAACGGGCATAAACAGGCCCCGTGGAAGGCGCAGACGGATATCGCGCTTGAGGGTATCAGCCTCTTTCTCTAGCTGAGATATCTGATCGCGGATCTGCTGAGCTCGCTCGAAATCACGGGCGTTCATCGCTTCAAAGAAAGGCACCAACTGTTCACAGCACTCATGCACCTTGGTGATGTGCTTTTCCAGCGGTTTTATCGGCGACTTGGCAAACAACCCTAGAATCGTATTTACTGGCATATTTTTACCTGTGTTAATGGAGTAACACCTCAAAACAGCGGGCATGTTATCTTAACAGTGCGGGAAATAAAACAGCAAAAACTGTTTGTTTTTGAGTCAACATCCTGCTGTTTGGGCAGAATTTTTCCTTATCATCCGGTTAGCCTACAGGGTTGTGTTTATGACCAAAGAGATCGAGATCAAGTTTCTACTTCAAAATCAATCAGATAAGAAGATTAAGCAGCTTCTTTCAGGGTTGGATCTATTAGGGGAGCGCCAGTTTCATCTGAAAAATAGCTATTTCGATACCCCGGCACGCCAGCTCTGGCAGTGGCGGCTGGGGCTGAGAGTTCGCCAGGATGGCGGTTATCTTGAGCAGACCATCAAGACATCGGGCAGGGTGATTGGCGGGCTGCACCAGCGAAGTGAATACAATATTAAACTTGAGGAGCCCTGGCCCTGGCCCAGGCTTAGCGATTTTCCCAAAGAAATTTGGCCTAAAGAGGCTGGCCTGCCTCAGATCCAGCAAGAACTGACTAAGCTTTTTACCACAGACTTTGAAAGGACTCTGTGGAAGCTTGGCTGGGATCAGAAGAGTGAGGTTGAGGTGGTTCTGGATCGAGGAGCAATAGTTGCAACCGAGCTGCACGAGCCGATTCATGAGCTGGAGCTTGAGCTTTTAAAGGGCAGGGGAGAAGCCCTGTTTGCCTTGTCACGAAAGCTTATTCATGAGGTTGATGGGCTGCGCTTTGGTCTGGCCTCTAAGGCGCAGAGGGGCTTTGCCCTGGCAGAGGGCGCTCCTCTTGGGTGTAAGACCCTGACAACGGAGCGACTGTCTACGGAGCAACTTATCGGTTCAGGACTTGAACACTGGCTCTATCATCAGGAGATCTATTGGCAGCAGGGAGATGATAGGGCGCGTTCGGAGCTAATCCTGGGGATTAAGGCCGTGAGCCAGGGGCTGAGACAGCTCGGGGGCCTGGAGCCGCTCGCCTGGCAGCTCATCCTCAAGCAACTGCTTGAAGAGCTTGAAGCAAACACCTCCCGTGAAGAGACTCTGGTGGCCTTAGGGGAGCGCGAGCTGCTGCTCACCACCCTGGGACTGATGGAGCACCTGGTGCATAAGGCTCAGGAGTCCTGATCCAGGAAAATATAGAGAGCCTGGTACATAGTTTCAATTCGAGAGTCGGTTGCCCGGATATGATGCAAGGCCACGCGGTGAATCGCTCCTGAATGCCCGGTGCCAGCGTCCACTCTGGCACCGAGCCCGGATGATATCCCAGACAACTTTTAGAGTTAGCTTGTCGACAGAGCTTAGGCTTTGGCTGGGATTTTGATCATTTCACACTTGGCCATGATGTCCTGAAAAGTCTGTAGATCCTTGCGATCGATCAGTATGGTAAGGTTGCCAAGGCCGCAGGCGGAGGTGAGCAGACGGATCAGAGCCTGGGTAATGGTGATGAGGCTTTGATCCTGGTTTTGGATCTTAAGATTCCACACTCTCAGGCCAAACGTCTGGCCGGTGAGGGTCCAGCCCCGGACATAGTAACCCAGATAGATCCCCCAGACCCAGACCTGGAACAGGGGCTCGCGGCTGATACTGGTCAGAAAGCTCTCGGATGTCGCCGGATGATAGAGCCCCAAATATTGAGCCGTGAGGCAGAACAGGTAGGCGATGGCCACGGCCAGTATGACCAGTGGCAGGACGATGACCCAGTCGGTAACCATGGCTAGCAATCTAGGGATAAGATCCGGACGCTCACTAATGGGAGCAAGCTTATGGATATGTGGGACCAGCTGCTCCGGGGCGGGTTTACTCTTGTTATTCCTGCGGGCCATAGGCTCTTCGTCATTGAGGTTGCACTGGCTCGATGCTGCCATATTCGGCATACCTTGTCATCTGACCCGGGATGAAAAGGGGCTGTTTTATGTCCGAGCTGCTCTCATTTTGAGCAAGCTGCTGTTTTTGGAAAAAAAATCTTGCCGTGGGATCGATTATCCGTATAATCGCCGCTGTTGCAGATGAACGCCTGCAACAGCTTATCTTCAGTGCGAGAGTGGCGGAATCGGTAGACGCAGCGGATTCAAAATCCGCCGGTGGTGACACTGTGAGGGTTCAAGTCCCTCCTCTCGTACCAGCTCTGAAAATTTTCTTCCAGACAGTTCTTCTCACTCATCTTCATGATTCAGCTGATATTCAGCAACCCACTGCTATGCTCTGTCTTATCGGGCAGGAAGCCCGGTACATCAAAAGCCACTCAAGAATAGACTCACATCCTTGAAACTAAGCAGTATGGGGCCCAGGGCCCCATTTTTTCGTTGCCTGCTCACAGCTCCCACCTTTTGACAACATCTGATGTTAGTTTTTGTGCACCCTATCGAGGAATATGCTAAAAAAGTTAAATTTATTCAGTTGCCTATGGTAGCCTGCGCCATGTTTACAATATTTTAACTTTTGAGGTTGGGTTGCTGTAACACAAGGAGAAATTGAGATGTCTGAGCAGATCAAAGTGACTCGGGAGCTGTTTGATGAGGTGATGGTTCCGAACTACGCACCGGCGGCGATTATACCGGTTCGGGGTGAGGGGTCGCGTGTCTGGGATCAGCAAAATCGTGAATACATAGATTTTGCCGGGGGGATTGCGGTCAGCTGTCTGGGACACTGTCATCCAAGGCTAGTGTCGGCCCTCAAAGAGCAGGGAGAAAAACTGTGGCATCTGAGCAATGTGATGACCAACGAACCGGCCCTGCGGTTGGCCAAAAAGCTCACCGATGCCACCTTTGCCGAAAAAGTCTATTTTGCCAATTCGGGTGCCGAGGCCAATGAAGCCGCGTTTAAACTGGTGCGTCGCTATGCGATTGAGCGCCACGGCTCGCATAAGACTCAGATCATCGCTTTCAACCAGGCATTCCATGGACGCACCTTCTTTACCGTGAGTGTCGGTGGCCAGCCCAAATATTCCGATGGGTTCGGCCCCCAGCCCGGAGATATAGAGCATATCCCCTATAACGATATTGAGGCGTTTCGTCGCACAATCTCGGATAACACCTGCGCCGTGGTGATGGAGCCGCTCCAGGGGGAGGGTGGGATCATCTCCCCGACCCCGAGTTTGTTCAAGAGGTGCGCCGTTTGTGCGACCAGCACCAGGCTTTGTTGGTGTTTGATGAGGTTCAAACCGGAGTGGGGCGTACCGGTGAGCTGTATGCCTATATGGGGCTGGATGTGGTTCCGGATGTATTGACCACGGCAAAAGCCCTGGGGGAGGTTTTCCGGTGGCCGCAATGCTGACCACCACAGAGATTGCTTCGGTCTTTAAGGTGGGAGTGCATGGCTCGACCTATGGGGGAAATCCCTGGCTTGCGCGGTGGCGGAGGCTGCCTTTGATACAGTTAATGATCCCCGGGTTCTTGATGGGGTAAAACAGCGTGAGCACCTGTTCCGTGAGGGGCTGGAGCGACTCAATAAGAAGTATGGTTGTTTTGATGAAATTCGAGGCAAGGGTCTACTGCTAGGTTGCGCCCTCAATGCCCACTACCAGGGACGCTCCCGGGAGTTTCTGTTGGCTTCAGCCGAGCAGGGGCTGATGGTTTTGATTGCAGGGCCAGATGTGGTGCGCTTTGCCCCCTCTTTGGTGATTTCCGAGCAGGATATCACTGAGGGACTGCAGCGTTTTGAAAAAGCATTGCAGCAGGTTTTAGCCTGATCGATTGAGCGCATTTTCGCGAGACACAGAGCTGTGGCAGGTATCACGGCTCTGTCTTTGGGCGCGGCGGTGTGAGTCATAAGCCTATCCAGGGCCTGTGACACAGGACTAAGCAGGTGCTGAAACATCCGGCCGCGCTCGAAAAGATATTTCAGACAGAAGTGCTCTGGCAACTAAGGAAGAATTAAACCAGGAGGTGATAGTTAGATGTTGGTGATCCGTCCCATTGAACAGCGTGATTTTCAGGCACTTAAAAAAATAGCGGTAGAGTCCGGTTATGGTTTTACCTCGCTGCCGGTCAATGATGAGCTTTTGCAAAATAAGATCAATGCCTCCGTCGAGGCTTTCTCCAGCAAGCCGACAGAGAAGGTGGAGTGCCTCTACTTTTTTGTCGCCGAAGATAGCGAAACCGGCGAGGTCGTGGGTACCACGGCCATAGATGCGGCAGTTGGACTCTCCTCTCCTTTCTACTCGAGCCATATCGGTAAGGTGGTTCACTCCTCGCCCAAGCTTGGGATCTATAATGTGGTCGAAACCATGACCCTGGCCAATGATTACACCGGGGCCTCGGAGATCTGCACCCTGTTTCTGCGTGAATCGGCCCGTGAGGGATACAATGGTCGTCTCCTCTCCAAGTGTCGTTTTCTTTTTTTAGCAGATTATCCCGAGCTCTTTGATCACACCATCTTTGCCGAGATGCGTGGGGTGTCCGATGAAGAGGGGAACTCTCCCTTCTGGCACTGGCTGCAGGAGCACTTTTTCTCGATGGATTTCCCGACGGCGGATTATCTGACCGGGATCGGCAAGAAGCGTTTCATTGCAGAGCTGATGCCTCGTTATCCCATCTACATCAATCTGTTGTCAGAGGATGCCAGGGCGGTGATCGGCAAGACCCACCCCAAGACCACACCGGCGTTAAAGCTTCTCGAGGAGGAAGGCTTTGTGCACCGTGGAGGCGTCGCACCTTTTGATGCAGGTCCCATCGTTGAGTGTGAGCTTGGGAACATCAATGCAATTAAAGATAGCCTGACGCTGACATTCCGGCGTCAGGGCAAGGCCCAGCGCAAATCGCTTTGTTACATCAGTAATGGACGCTTTAGTACCTTCAGGGCCTGTTACGGTGAGGTTGGGATCACCGAGTCGGGAGAAGCTCTGCTGGATGCCGCTCTGGTTGAAGCGTTGCAGCTGCAGCAGGGAGATACTATTCGAGTGCGGGAGATTGAATCATGAAAGCTCTGTTGATTGGAGGGGAGTGGCTTAAGGGAGAAGGACAGAGCCTCTGCTCACTCGATCCCGCCCGAAATCAGGAGATCTGGCGGGCGGATTCGGCATCGACCGAACAGGTTGATCTTGCGGTATTTGCCGCCAGAGAGGCCTTTATCGGTTGGCAGCTAACCTCCCTGGAGGAGCGCCTGGCTCTGATTGGGCGGTTTGTCGAGCAGTTAAAAGCCAACCAGGATGAGCTGGCGGCGCTGATCGCCCAGGAGACGGGTAAGCCTTTATGGGAGAGCAAAACCGAGGTTAGCGCCATGATAGGTAAGGCCGGACTATCCGAGAAGGCCTACCGGGAGCGAACCGGTGAAACCGTCACCGAGATGCCGGGAGGTCAGAGCGTGTTGCGCCACAAGCCCCATGGTGTGGTGGCCGTGTTTGGACCCTATAACTTCCCGGGGCACCTGCCAAACGGGCACATCATCCCGGCGCTGATTGCGGGTAATACCGTGGTGTTTAAGCCCTCCGAGCTGACACCCAAGGTTGCCCATAAAACCCTTGAGCTATGGCAGGAGGCGGGGCTACCCGGCGGGGTGATCAATCTGCTGCAGGGAGATGCGAAAGTCGGCAGGGCGTTGTCGAGTCATCCCGGGATAGATGGGCTCTTCTTCACCGGCTCTTCGGCCACAGGCAAGCTATTGCATCAGCAGTTTGGCGGCGATCCCGGGCGAATTTTGGCGCTGGAGATGGGGGGAATAACCCGCTGATTGTCAGCGAGGTGAAAGATCTCAAGGCTGCACTTCTGACCATTATTCAGTCGGCCTTTATCAGTGCCGGACAACGTTGTACCTGCTGTCGGCGGCTGTTTATACCCGAAGGGAGCTTTGGCGATGAGTTGGTCGAGCAGCTGGTGAGCGCGACCCGAAATCTCAGGATCGGGGTGTATGATGCCGAACCTCAGCCCTATATGGGCTCTCTCATCTCGGAGCAGGCCGCTCAGGGGATCCTCAAGGCGCAGCAGAACCTGCAGAGTATGGGAGCTGAGCCTCTGCTGGCAGTGAAGCAGCTTGAGCCCAATACCGGGTTGTTATCACCCGGGATCATCGATGTGAGCTCGGTAAAAGATCTGCCCGATGAGGAGTATTTCGGACCCCTGCTACAGATCATTCGTTACCGGGAGCTTGATGAGGCGATAGAGGGAGCCAATAACACCCGCTTTGGCCTTTCGGCGGGGCTTGTGTCCGATGATAGGGCTCAGTGGGAATACTTCCTGCAGCGCTCCCGGGCCGGAATCGTTAACTGGAACAAGCCATTGACCGGTGCCTCAGGTAGCGCTCCCTTTGGGGGATCGGTGCCAGCGGTAACCACAGGGCCAGTGCTTACTATGCGGCAGATTATTGTGCCTACCCGGTCGCCTCGGTGGAGGGAGATAGCTTGAGTCTACCTGCTGAACTACCCCCGGGAGTTTGCCTGTAATCGATAAAGCCAGCCCTGGACTGGCTTTTTTAAGAGGGAGGAGAGTATGAACCAGGATTATCGCCCGCTGTTTGAGGCTCTGTGGAAGGATTTTTTGAATTTAACTCCGAGCGCGATGCGAATTCATCAGCTACTCGGTGGCGGCGAACAGGTGATCAATGATCACATCGCCCTTCGAACCTATGGTGACCCGAGAGTGGACCTTCCGAAGCTTGCCCAACACTTTGAAGCTGTGGGTTATCAGTGCTGTGGAGATTATCACTTTGCACAGAAGAAACTCAGGGCCCATCACTATGAGCATCCGGACCCAGAGGCTCCCAAGGTGTTTATCAGTGAGCTGATTTTAGAGGAATGCTCGGACGAGCTTCAACAGAGGGTGGCCGAGCTTCTGGAAGGGGTGGATGCCTCTGTGACGGAATCTCCCGAATTTCTCTGGTCGGGTGCGCCCTGGCAAGCCTCAATCGAAACGTATCAGAGCCTTCTCAAAGAGAGTGAGTACGCCGCCTGGCTGGCAGCTTTTGGTTTCCGGGCCAATCACTTTACGGTGGATGTCAATCGTTTAACCAACTTCGCCTCTCTTGAGGAGGTTAACCAGACCCTGAGCGGTGCTGGCTTTCCCCTAAACTTGAGTGGGGGTGCCATCAAGGGCTCACCTGAGGTGTTGCTGGAGCAATCCTCCATCCTGGCCGATCCGGTTGAGGTTCACTTCAGTGATGGGGCCAGCACCATTCCCGGCTGCTTCTATGAGTTTGCAAGGCGTTATCCCAAGGCGGATGGTGAGCTGTATACAGGATTTGTAGCAGCCTCCGCCGATAAACTCTTTGAAAGCACTGACACCCAGTCCTGAGGCTTCTGCCTTAATCGATGCGGGGGCTAGCCCCCGCTGCCTTATGCTCGTCCAACGACTTGATCTGATCAAATAGCTCCCTGAGTAACTGGATCACCAGCCGGGTCTGATACACAATCTGCCGCTGTTTGGCCTGGGGCAGGCTGTGATTGGCGATGAGCTGAACTTCATACAGAGTGTTGGGCCACTTAACATCTGAGCCCTCCAGCAGGTGCTGACAGCTTTGAAATCCAAGCTCGACCGCGCGTTGCAGCTCACCGTGTTGCTCAGCCGGGAGCTTGACACTCTGTTTTGCGATGAGTGCCAGGTTGGTCATCTGGTTGAGCAGGGTATGGGTCACAAGACGGATCCCCTTGACCCTATCTAAGTAAAAGCCGCTATGCATCGGCTCGCGAAGGGCCTGTTGATAGCGGGTGACCAACTCATTTTGTGCCTGGTAACTGAGAAGTCGCTGCTTCTCTAAGGCATCCTCCTGATCCGCTTCCGAGCTTGCGTAGCTACATAGCAGCGCCTCCATAAATTGCTCAAGGGATAGCAGAGTAAGGCGGATCTGTTCACGCAATCGGTTACTCTGCCACTGGGGCCAGAGAATGAGGTTGGCGATAATCGCCAGACCACAGCCGATCAGGGTGTCCCACAGCCTGGGCAGAATAAACCCCAACCCGGCATGGCGCAGGATCTGGTACTCCAACATTACGAATACTGTGATCCCGGCAGCGGCAACCGCGTAATTGGTACGAATGAAGGCGTAGAAAAAGGGAGTTACCACGGAGATCAGTAGCAGGGTGAGCCAGTGAGGGGGCGATTGAGAGATGATAATCACCGAAACCAGCAGTCCGATCAGGGTGCCGATAGCCCGGTGCAGGGCCTTACTCTGGGTTGAGACGTAATCACTCTGCATCACAATGGAGATGGTCATCATGATCCAGTAACTGTTCTCGACATTGAGCAGTAACCCCAATTGATAACCGACCGCCATACAGCAGGCATACCGCAGGGAATACCTGAATGTGGCGGATTGAGGTGTGAGGTTTAGCCAGAGATCTTTGAGCCAGCCATTGCCGGGAGGCAGTGGGGTGATCGAGTGGCGATAGGCAGGGCGCATGCGGTGGATCAGCCCGCTGGTATAGTCAAAATGCTCCCGGGCCAGCAGTGCCAGATCCTGGTGGGCCGCAGGAGCCGCCGCCAGCTGCTGGCGGAACTGGATAAGCACGGCTCCCAATGGCATGGGACGGATAAACTTATGATGTAGTGTTGCTTGACTCAGAGCCTTAAATTGGCTTGCGAAGTGACTCATCAGGGCTCGAAACGCCGGAGCAACATTGGCTGAGCGAAACAGGGGGTAGAGCTCCCCCGGAGCATGGGTACTGGAGCTCAGTAGCTCGTGGAGCTCTTCTGCGAGAAAAAACAGCTCCCTGAGTTTCTTGAGCTCCCTATTGGATTGACCCTGCAGGTTGCGCAGTAGTTGCTCGCCATCAAAGGCAAGCTTGGTGAGCTTTTGCTGCAGGGGAGTAGCTCACTGTTATCAAAAGGCTTCTTGAGGATCAGTTCACACTTGAGCTCTGTATATTGAGCCAGGGTCAGATAGTAGTCTGCAATATTCTCCCTAAGCTGCTTAAAGGGCCAGAGGAGCTGCCAGACTCGGCTGATCACAAGGTAGTTCACAGCTCCCAGCACATATAGGCTGGGGGCAAACCACAAAGGCTGATTGCCAGGGGCCGGAAAGCTCAGGATGATCAGCAGCAGGTTGGCGATCCCGAGCCGGGCAGCCATCGGTCCCTGGACACTGAACATGGCGCAGCCAAAGGTGAGCACAAAAAACAGCACAATGGGTGGGATCTGCCAGTGCAATCCACTGAGCAGCAGCAAAGGTGCGATAAAAAAGCTCAGGCAGCTTGCAGCACCCTTTCTCCAGAATTTGGGCTTGGGTTCATCGGCGCCGCAAATGAGAGCGGCAATCATCCCCAGTGAGGCGGTGATCCCAGCCGCAGTATCTCCCAGTAGCAACCCTCCGAACAGCAGCGACAGCAAAGAGCAGCCAGCCCGTAACCCATAGTTGAGGTTGGGGTAGTTAAGAATGATCAGCCGATGTAGCCAATAATAGCGACGATGCTGGATGGAAGAGTCCTGCCTAGTCATCAGTGGTACCAGTTTATCTAAATTTTTGTTGAGCGATGAAGCCTGTTGGGAGCCGAAGAGAAGCGAGAATCGCTGGTGGCTCGCCAATTATCATACTCCTTTTTAGTCCATTGTATAGGGCGCTGATGGTGTATGACATCGGTTGTTGATGTCTGATTCAATCATCACCGACACGCTGTGAGTCCGAATCTCTTCCATGAGATTCATTTCCAGCTCAGCTCCATGCTTCGCGTACGTTGCTCTAAGAGCAACTCACCCCTGGAATTTCTACTGCCGCGAGTATCATCCCTAATAGCCCATTCCAGCTCGGTATCCATACCTCACGTTCAATGACTCAGTGAGCTATCTCACCCCTGCGCACAAGGTCGTGACGTTGAAACCAGAGCATCTTAAATATTAGCAACAGATCATGAAACATGGCTCGGGCAGATCAGTAAAGGGGTTTAAGGGGAGGAGAGGCCCGTAATCTCAATCCATGAGAAAACGAGTCTGAGTCACCGCTAAGTAGCGGTAAGAAGGGGCTTTGAAGAAAGACTTAAGGTTCTAACTTGAGATCAAGGGGGTCTTGCTGCTTTCTCCGCCATTTTCTCGCACAAGGCGGGGCAGCAGGAATCCGGGAAGTTCGCCCAGAAGCTGGCACATCAAATCACGGGCCCTGTCATCACCAACCTCAAAATGAGCAGCCCCCTGAACCTTATCCAGCTGGTGGAGGTAGTAGGGAAGGATCCCGCATTCAAAGAGCCTTTCAGACAGGTTTTTGAGGGTGACAACATCATCATTCACCTCTTTGAGCAGCACGCTCTGGTTCAACAGAGTCACTCCGGCCTGGCGCAGGCGGGTACAGCCCCTGGCAAAGGTCTCATCCAGCTCATTGGGGTGATTGATGTGAAACACCAACACATGTTGCAGCGAGCTTTCCTCAAAGAGCCTTGCAAACGAGGCATCAAGGCGTGATGGCAGGGTGACAGGGAGCCGCGAGTGGATTCTTAGGCGCCTTAAGTGCGGGATTTTCTCCAGTGCTTCGATTAGCTTTTTCAGTTGCTGATCACTCGCCATCAGGGGATCGCCCCCAGATAAGATCACCTCGTGGATATCCTGGTGTTGCTCGAGATAGCCGATCACCTCTTGCAGGCGTTGCTGGTTGAGATGATTTTCCCGGTAGGGGAAGTGGCGACGAAAACAGTAGCGGCAGTTGATCGCACAACCTGTTTTGTACATCAAGAGAACCCGTCCCTTGTATTTGTGCAGCAGCCCCGGGATAACAGCATCCTGCTCATCAAGAGGATCGGCACTATAACCTGGAGTTATTAACTCCTCTTGGTGGTGAGGGAGGATCTGCAGCAGCAGGGGATCGCGAGGATTGCCCTTCTCAATTTTGTCAAGATAGGGACGGGGGACTCGCAGGGCAAAGCTCTGACGGGCCGTCGCAGAAAATCCACACTCTTCTGGAGTGAGATTGAGTTGTTCGAGTAGCGCTTCAGGGGAAGTTACCACCTCAGCGAGTTGTTTTTGCCAATTCGAGTGTAATTCAATCATGTTTCAGGTTATCATTCGCGACATTTGTCGTGTTTTTGGAATCCCGAGGGACACCATGCCAAACTATAGTACCAATGAGTTTCGCGCCGGGCTCAAGATTATGCTTGATAATGAGCCATGTGCAATCATTGAAAATGAATTTGTTAAGCCGGGCAAAGGTCAGGCATTTAACCGGGTGAAGATCCGCCGTCTGCTTTCCGGTAAAGTTCTCGAGAAGACTTTCAAGTCCGGTGAGAGCGTAGAGGGTGCCGATGTCATGGATATTGAGCTGGCTTATCTGTATAACGATGGTGAGTTCTGGCACTTCATGAACAACGACACCTTTGAGCAGATCGCAGCCGATGCCAAGGCTGTGGGTGACTCAGAGCAGTGGCTGGTTGAGCAGGACACCTGCACCATCACCACCTGGAATGGCAACCCAATCAGCGTTACTCCTCCTAACTTTGTGGAGTTGGAAGTCACTGAGACTGATCCTGGTCTCAAGGGTGATACCCAGGGCACCGGCGGTAAGCCCGCAACTTTGATCACCGGCGCCGTGGTGCGCGTCCCGCTGTTTATTCAGATTGGTGAAGTCGTCAAGGTTGATACCCGCACCGGTGAGTATGTCTCTCGCGTCAAATAATTTTGTGGCGAAGAGATAGTTTGCTACTAAGTTAGCAGTGAAGGGAAGTGTTCACTTCCCTTTTTCATTTGATTATTAACAAGAGTTTTATTCGCGATTATGACTAAACCCACTTTACCTTCTGATGATGGTTATCTCGATCAATCGAGACAGCTGGTGTATGTGCCGGTCCCAGCGCCACAAGCCGAGCCTCAGGATGAGATCGATCTACGCGAGCTGTTTACCTTGCTGTGGAAGCGAAAGCTGCGGATCGTTTTAGTGGCGGTTATTTTTGCGATTATAGGCGTGGTTTACGCCCTGCTGGCTCCGGAGCGCTGGAGCGCCACCGCAGTGGTGAGCGCTCCGAACTATAGTCAGTTAGTACAAATCAATAGTTCCCTTATGCAGTTGCAGGGGGTCATGGGGTCAAATGTAGCCCAAGATCTGAATATCTTTCAGCCCAAGAGTATTTTCAGGAATTTTATCAATCAGTTTGGCGCTTACGATAATAAATCTGAGTTTTTTGCTGAGCACAAATATTGGCAAGCTGCGAATCAACAGGCCCGCAATGGTTCTGATAAAATGGCTGAGCGTGCCTTGATGGATCAATTTCTAAGCAAAGTAGTTGCCACGGCATATAAGGATAGCAATTTTTACCAGCTGACAGTTCCTGGAAGTTCAGATCATACATCTTATGAGGCCTTAGTCGGTTATATTAAGTTTATTCAGAGTAAGAGCTCACAGGTGCTTTCAAAGCAGCTGGTAAGTGTCATTGCTGCGCAATATGCAGGGTTAGAGCAACAGACAACTCAGCTTATCAATAAACTACAAGCCTCTTTGACTGAGGAGCAGCAAAAAACCCTGATGGCATTGAAAATTGCGAAAGCTGCGGGCATTCGCAATCCGTCCGATGCTAATACCGCAGCAGACACCAATGCTGGCCCAGATGCTTTACTAGGTGATCAGGCTCAGCAGGTGAGCCTGGGGACTAAGGCACTACAGGCCAAGCTAGCTCTATTGCAGCAGATAAAAGATCCAAGTGCATTATCTCCTGAGCTTGCAGGACTCAAGAGCGAAGCTGCTGCACTTGCTAAGTTACAAAAACAGGCTTCAGATATTCAGATCACTCCATTTGATTACCAGCAGCAACCCCAATTGCCACTGTATCGTGATGCACCAAAACGTTCTTTGATCGTGGTGTTAGCTCTGTTGTTAGGCTTGATCCTGGGGGTGATGAGCGTACTGATTCAGCACTTCCTGGCCTCTCCAGCTCCTGGAAAAGAGTAGGGGTAAACTTCGGGTATGAAAAAGGCGACTCGAAGTCGCCTTTTTTGATTCTATTTTAAGAGTTGTTAGAGCCCTTTCGGATTAATCAGAGTCATCTCGTTCAGCTCGATAAAAAAATATCAGGCTTTTCTAAGCTGACCTTCTGCAGCAAGGACGCAGCTACAGAGTGGTCAAGGATGACATTGCGAGTAAGCGAGTAAAGCCTGTGATTAATCAAAGCGTTATCTCCATTTATGGAGAAAGTGCACTAGCTTCCACACATCTGGATGAGCAGCACAAAGGTTGCGGCCGACACAAAGAAGGCGAAGCCGTAGCACAGGTAGTGGTGCAGCCGGGTGGTACGGACTCCTAGATCGTGCAGGCCATGGTAGATGCGATGCATCGCATGCCAGATAGGGAATATGATCACCACCAGGGTGATGATAAAGCCGTACCAGCTGGTGACAAAAGCATGCACATGGGCGTAATCCATCTTACCTGGGTCTAAAACTCCAAGTGGGATCAGGATCCCGGTCACCAGGATCAGCGCCGGAAGCAGCATGGCACAGACAACACCGCCAGCACCAAATAATCCCCAATAGATAGGTTCATCGGAACGTCTCATCATGCCTCCTAAATGATAAATATTGCCAGGACTACCATAAACACCACCGCCAGTGCTATGTACTGGCTGAGGACGATTGGTTTCTCAGGAAACAGCTCCTCACCCTTAAACAGGCGAGTCGCCTTGGGAGCCAGCGCAAACCAAGTCTTGGCATGATAGAGCATGGCTATAAGAGCCAGGATATGGAACACGATCGCCACCGGGGAGTGCAGGGCATTGAGCCAGCCCTCAAAGGCAACCTGTCCCTGACTCAGGCGCAGCAGCCCCCACAGCAGGATCACCACATAGATAGCGGCAAACACACAAGTGAACTCCCGCAGCATGTAGAAGCTGTAAAAGCGATTTTTTAACCACCAGTCCTTTTTAACATCGCGTACATAGGGTTTGCGCTTGCTTTGGCTATTATTCATGGCCTACTCCTCTGGCTTAAGCATGGCAATCATGTAGTCTTTCGAGCTGGCAACCTTGCCCAACTGGATCGCTGCCGCAGGATCTACTCCCTTGGGGCAGACCTCAGAGCAGTAGCCGACAAAGGTACAACCCCAGACTCCCTCATCCTCATTGAGCACCTTCATCCGATCCTTGTTGCCGTTATCTCGGTTATCCAGGTTATAGCGTTGCAGCAGAGCCAGCGCCGCCGGGCCGGTAAACTTAGGATTCAGCGCGTACTGAGGGCAGGCGGCGTAACACAGGCCGCAGTTGATACACATAGAGAACTGCTTGTATTGCGCCAGCTCCTTAGGCGTCTGGATATACTCACCCTGCTCAAGAGTTCGTGGCTCTTTGGGCTCAATATAGGGTTTGATCTTCTCAAGCTTGGCCACAAAGTCCGACATATCCACAATGAGATCCCGCTCGATGGGGAAGTTCGCCAGGGGCTCGAGGCGGATCTTGTTCGGGTAGTAATCGCGCAGGAAGGTTTTACAGCTCAGCTTTGGAATATTATTGACCATCATGCCGCAGGATCCACAGATCGCCATCCGGCAGGACCAGCGGTAGCTGATGGTCGAGTCCAGGTTATCCTTGATATAGCCAAGGGCCCCCAGCACAGAGAGCTCCTTGCTGTAGGGTACCTGATAGCTTTGCCACCAGGGCTCCTGATCCTCTTCGGGGCGGTAGCGCAGGATCTCAATCTCAATCATCTCAGCCATTATCTGTCGCCTCCTGTTGCTGTTGTTCCGCTTCGGCGCCATAGGCCCGCTTTGCTGGTTGTGACTTGGTGATGGTTACGGACGAGTAATCCAGCACCGGCGCAGCCTCCTCTTGGTAAAACGCCAGTGTGTGTTTGAGGTAATTGTTGTCATCGCGCTCTTCATAGCCATCAAGGCGCTGGTGTGAGCCTCGTGACTCCTTGCGGGCGATCGCCGAGTGAGCCATGGAGTCAGCAACATCCAGCAGATGTCCCAGCTCTATGGTATAGAGCCAGTCGGTATTGAAGACGCAGGATCTGTCTTTCACATGGACCTTTTGGTAACGGCTCTTAAGCTCCTGGAGCTTATCTATGGTTTGCTGCATCAGCTCTTCGGTTCGGTAGATGCCAACGCCCTGCTCCATGGTTTCACCTAATTCATGGCGAATCTTAGCCGGATCCTCAGTGCCATCACGTTCTAAGAGCTCTGTATAGCGGGTTAGTTGCTGCTTTGCCTGCTGCTCGAGATTAGCTTGGGAGTCACCCTGTTCATCCGCAAAGAGTGCGGCCTGCTCACCGGCCACCTTGCCAAACACCGCCAGCTCAGCCAGTGAATTCGATCCCAGGCGGTTGGCACCATGCATACCGACAGAGGCACACTCGCCCACCGCATACAGACCCCGGATCCTCGTTGCGCACTTGCCGTCGGTTTCGATACCGCCCATGGTGTAGTGAACCGTAGGGCGAACAGGGATTGGCTCTTTAACCGGATCAACACCTATATACTCTTTGGCGAGTTCGCAGATAAAGGGCAGGCGCTCATGCAGGAATTTGGCTCCGAGATGGCGCAAGTCAAGGTTGACGGCGTCTCCCATCGGGGTCTGAATCACCCGGCCTTTTTGTTGCTCCTGCCAGAACGCCTGAGAGAGGCGATCCCGTGGGCCGAGCTCCATATATTTATTTTCCGGCTTGCCGATCGGCGTTTCGGGACCCAGTCCATAGTCCTGCAGATAGCGGTAGCCATCTTTATTCACCAGGATCCCGCCCTCGCCACGGCAACCTTCGGTCATCAGGATCCCACTGCCGGGCAGGCCGGTCGGGTGGTACTGGACAAACTCCATGTCGCGCAGCGGAACACCGTGGCGATAGGCCAGCGCCATACCATCGCCTGTGACTATGCCGCCATTGGTGTTGAAGTTATAGGCCCTGCCGGCCCCTCCCGTGGCAATAATCACTGATTTTGCCTGGATCAGCCGGGTAATACCATTTTGAATATCATAGGCCAGCACCCCCTGAACCTGCCCTTCGTTGACCATGAGGTCCAGACAGAAGTGCTCATCATAGCGCTTGATGCTTGGGTATTTGATACTGGTTTGAAACAGGGTATGGAGTATATGGAAGCCGGATTTATCCGCGGCAAACCAGGTGCGGGGGATCTTCATGCCACCGAAGCGGCGTACATTCACATGCCCGTCCGGCTTACGGCTCCAGGGGCAGCCCCAGTGCTCAAGCTGGATCATCTCCTCAGTTGCGTGGGAGACAAAATACTCAACCACATCCTGATCACACAGCCAGTCTCCCCCGGATACTGTGTCATTAAAATGATGCTCGAGAGAGTCGTTATCCTGGACAACACCTGCAGAGCCTCCCTCTGCCGCCACCGTATGGCTACGCATCGGGTAAACCTTGGAGATGAGAGCGATTTCAAGGTTTGGGTTTTGTTCGGCAACAGCGATGGCGGCGCGTAATCCCGCACCACCGGCACCAACAATTGCCACATCTGTTTTGACTATATCCACTTCCGTCTCCCTAAGTATTTAAGGTTGTTGTGGGTTATGTTGAGAGCAAAACTAATCAGAAGATCCGAAGCATTGCAGTTTAGCAATTAAGCTGATGATAACTGCTCAGCAACCAGGGATCTTTCCTGTTGTAGAGGGTGGCTTATAGTAAGCGGGAAAGCCTGTTGCTCCTTATACCACCCCGGGTGAGCGCACTATATGATTTTTCCCCAAGGGGTGTCGATAGTTACCCACTAAAAGTTTGAGGGTAAGCAGGTTCCTGACAGCCCATGCTGGCAGGGAATGAGAGATATAATCATTTAGCCCCTGAGGCTGAACCCAATCCTTGATTTGCGGTACAATGCGCCGGTTTTTATCCGGGAGCAAAACTATGACTCAGCCTAGCCTATGGCAGCCAAGTGCAACCCTGACTGCACTGAGGCAGCGCAGCAGTATTATCAGACAGATCCGCCACTTTTTTGAGCAGCGCCAGGTGTTGGAGGTTGAAACTCCGGCCATGAGTCATGCCAGCATTACCGATGTTCATCTGCACCCTTTCGAAACCCTGTTTGTCGGGCCTGGTGCCGCGATGGGCAAGAGGCTCTACCTGCAAACCTCCCCGGAATTTCATATGAAGCGTTTATTGGCGGCCGGCAGTGGCTGCATTTTCCAGCTGGGTAAGGCGTTTCGTAATGAGGAGTGTGGTCGTTACCACAATCCCGAATTTACCATGTTGGAGTGGTATCGCATCGGTTTTGATCAGCACCAGCTAATGGATGAGCTTGGTGAACTGGTGCAGCTTGTCACCGGTAGTGAGAAAGCTGAGCGGATGAGTTATCAGGAGGCTTTTATCCGTTATCTGAAGGTTTGCCCCCTGGAAGCCTCTTTGGATGAACTCAGGGCAGCAGGCAAGGGGCTAGGGGTTGATGAGCTTCTTGAGAGTGAACCGTGCCGCGATACCATACTCCAGCTTTTGTTTGCCTACGGAGTCGAGCCCCATATCGGGCAACACAGACCACAGTTTATCTATCACTTTCCTGCATCCCAGGCTGCATTGGCGCAGATTGGCCCCGAAGACTCACGGGTTGCAGAGCGCTTTGAGCTCTACTTCAGGGGGCTGGAGCTTGCCAACGGTTTTCATGAGTTAGCCGATGGTAAAGAGCAGCTGGCACGCTTTGAGGCGGATAATCGTCAGCGTCAGGCCATGGGGCTGGAGGTTAAGCCCATCGATTATCACTTCATTGAGGCGCTTGACGCAGGCTTTCCCGATTGCTCTGGAGTAGCGGTGGGGATCGATCGTCTCATCATGCTGGCAACGGGTGCGGATTCAATAGCCGAGGTGCTGGCATTTGATAGTAACCGGGCCTGATTCCCGGCTGCATTCCCAAAGAAAAGAGGCTACACCGGGCAGCCTCTTGACTTGATAAGCTTATGTTTAAATTTTGAATTGTCCCACCTGATCATTTAGCTCTCTTGAGATGCTTCTAAGCTCCTGGGAGAGGTTGCTGGAGTTTTCCGCCTCTGCCGAGAGTGCATCGGAGACATCCTTAACTGCTTGCAGGTTGCGGCTCACCTCATCGGTGACCGCGCGCTGCTCTTCGGCGGCACTGGAGATCTGAGTTGCCATGTCGGTGATCTGGTTGATGGACTCGGTGATCTGTTCCAGAGCCAGGGTTGCATTGTTTGCTTCTTCGACACTTCCCTGAGCCAGCTCCTGACCCTCCTTCATGGTATGCACCGCATTCTGGGTATTTTTCTGCAGGGTTTCGATCATCGAGCGGATCTCTTCGGTGGAGCTGTGAGTCCGCTGAGAGAGCACCCGAACCTCGTCGGCAACCACCGCAAACCCTCGGCCCTGCTCACCGGCGCGCGCCGCCTCAATGGCCGCATTGAGTGCCAGGAGGTTGGTCTGCTCGGCGATACCCTGAATGGTGGAGAGTATGGTATTGATCTCCTGGGTATTTTGCTCGAGTTCAAGAATGATATTAGAGGTGCTTTCAACCTGGCTGGCCAGGGAGGTGATCGATTGCTGGTTACTGACGATGACCTCTTTACCCTGCTCACAACTATCGGCTGAGTTGCGGGCGGCATCTGCGGTCAGCTCCGCATTGGCAGCAACCTCATTGGCGGTTGCTGACATTTCATGGACCGCGGTGGCGATCTGGGAGATCTCATTTTGCTGGGTCGAAAGTCCCATGCTGGTCTTATCTGCAACCGCGTTAGAGGCCTTGGACTGTTCATCGAGTTGCCCCGAAGAGTCCGAGATGTCCCCAACCATTTTATGTAGCTTTTCGACAAACGCATTGACATGGCTGGCCAGGGTTCCGACCTCGTCCTGGCTTTGAATATTCAGGCGTTGGGTCAGGTCGCCATTACCCTTGGATAGATCCTCAAGGGCCTCAGACATCACATGAATGGGGCGGAATAGCTTATTGATCACCAAAGAGGCGATTCCCAGTACGATCAAAAACTGAATGATGCTAAAAATGATGGAGTCCCGGGTCAGCTGGCTGACCGAGGCAAAAGCCTCTGAGCTGTCGACGACCAGCCCCAGGTACCAGTTTGAGCCCTGGATCTCTTTGATCTTCAGCAAGCTATCCTGATCATCGATCTCTATCTCGGCGGGTTGCTTGATGGAGGAAAGCTCTTTGATTTTACCGGCAGAGAGCCCGGAAGCCATCTCTGTTATCTGCTTGAGATTTAGGTTTTTATCAGGATGCGCCACAATCAGGCCATCTTTATTCACCAAAAAGGCATAGGTGCCTTTTTTCTGAATCGACAGAACATCCTTAATCACTGCCGCGATAGAAACATCCGCTCCCAACACCCCGGAAATCCCTCCCTTAGAGAAGGGCTCGGCAATGGTGATCACCATCTCACCGGTACTGGCATCTTCATAGGGGGGAGTCACGATCAGTTTCCCGGCACTCTGTGCCTGCTGATACCAGGGGCGCGCCCTTGGATCATAGCCATCGGGCCAGGGGGTGGGCTTACTATCAAACAGCTTCCCCTCGGAGGTCCCAACATAAACCAGATCAAAATTACCCGAGTTCATCGACTGGCTCAGAAAATCTCGGGGCTTACCCTCTTTGGCGAAGGCATCCTTGGCAGAGGCCGTGATCTGCTTGCGAGCATCGAGCCATTTTTGGATCCCGGCGGCAGCAGAGCTGGACAGGGTATCCAGGGAGGCACTCACCTCCTGTGATGTGGTGGCTTTGAGCTCATTGACAGTCAACCAGGTTTGGATGGCAGACACGATCGCAAGCACAATGGCCAGGGAGAGGATCAGCTTATTCTTGATTGAGAGGTTCATACGTGTATCCCTATGGCTTTCAAAGCAGATGGCTCTTTTGAATCTTATGATGGCTATCTACATTTAAGTTAGTTCAGCATTTGAGCTTTGCCGAATCAGCCAGGGAAAATACTTGAGCTGGCTCAAAACCTTCAAGGCTCCAGTGGAGCCTTGAAGGTGATGGGGATACATTGAGGGATTAAATCTTGAACTGACGGACCTGTTGATTTAACTCCTGCGCGATATTTCTTAGCTCTTGAGAGAGCTGATTGGAGTTTTCAGCTTCACCGGACAGCTCGTCGGAAACATCTTTAACGGCTTGCAGGTTACGGCTGACCTCATCGGTAACTGCTCTTTGCTCCTCGGCTGCACTGGATATCTGAGTCGCCATGTCGGTGATCTGGTTAATGGACTCGGTGATCTGCTCCAGGGCAAGGGTTGCATTGTTTGCTTCCTCGACACTTCCCTGGGCCAGCTCCTGACCCTCTTTCATTGTGTGCACCGCATTTTGAGTATTCTTTTGTAGTGTCTCGATCATGGAGCGGATCTCTTCAGTCGAGCTGTGGGTCCGCTGTGATAATACCCGCACTTCATCGGCAACCACCGCAAACCCGCGTCCCTGTTCACCGGCTCGTGCGGCCTCAATCGCCGCATTGAGCGCCAGCAGGTTGGTTTGTTCGGCTATTCCCTGGATAGTCGAGAGAATGGTATTAATCTCTTGGGTGTTTTTCTCAAGTTCCAGAATGATATTGGAGGTATCTTCTACTTGGCTGGCCAGGGTGGTGATCGACAGCTGGTTACTGCTTATCACCTCCTTACCTTGTTCACAACTATTTGCCGAGCTGCGGGCCGCATCGGCTGTTTGTTCTGCATTACTGGCAACTTCATTTGCCGTGGCTGACATCTCATGGACAGCAGTGGCGATTTGAGATATCTCATTTTGCTGAGTCGCCAGCCCCATACTGGTTTTTTCTGCCACCTCATTTGAGGCCTGTGATTGCTCCCCAAGGTGGACAGATGAGCTGGATATATCCCCCACCATGGCATGTAGCTTTTCGACAAAGGCATTGACGTGGCTTGCCACGGTACCAACTTCATCCATGTGCTCAATCTTTAGCCTTTGTGTTAAGTCGCCGTTTCCTTTAGATAGATCCTCCAGAGCCAGCGACATACTTTGTAGTGGTGCAAACAGCTTGTTGATGACAAGGTAGGCGATACCTACAACGATCAGAAATTGGATCACTCCAAAAATGACTGAGTCTTTGATAAGTTGATTGACTGAGGAGTAAGCAACAGATTGTTCTGTGACCAGACCTAAGAACCAATTCGAATCAGGGACCTCTTTGATTTTTACCAGTTGAGCTTCATCATTGAGGATCATCTCACTGGGGCGAGTTTGATTTGCTAACTGCTGGATGCGTGAAGGCGTTAGCTCTGGCGATATCTCGGTGCTGGCTTTAAGACTCAATGCTTTATCTGGATGGGCAACGATGAGCCCATCTTTATTCACCAGAAAAGCATAGGTTCCGGCCTTTTTAATGGAGAGCACATCCTTGACGACATCTGTTATCGCAACATCAGCCCCGATCACTCCGGTAACATTTCCCCGGGTAAAGGGCTCAGCAATGGTGAGTACAACAGTTCCTGTGGCGAGGTCGTTGTAAGGAGGCGTGACGATTAACTTACCGGCGGACTGAGCTTGTTGATACCAGGGGCGCTGACGGGGATCAAAACCTTCAGGCCAGGGCCAGGGCTTACTGCTGAGGATCCCTCCGGTTGAAGTGCCCACATAAACCAGATCAAAGTGACCAGAGCGCATCGTTTGGTTGAGAAAATCCAGAGGCTGCTCATCTTTAGTGAAAGCCTCTTTGGCGGCCGCTGTGATCTGCTTGCGGGCACTAAGCCACTTATCGATGCTCGAGGCCGCGGCCGTTGTCAGGGTTTCCAGAGATGAGCTTATCTCCGCGGTTGTCTCAGACTTGAGCTCTTTGACGGTTAACCAGGTCTGGGCGAGAGAAACCAGGGCGATGACGATAGCCAGTGCCAGGATCAATTTATTTTTTATTGAAAGGTTCATCTGTATCTTCCCTGTCAGTGATTGCCTTCAGGATGGATCTTTAGAGTCGGTATACTATTCAAACTAGACCAGTTTGGCGGTGAAGGGACTTTCTTTGAGTAGGGAAAGGCAGAGGGCACAGACAGAAGCGACGGATAGCAGCTTCTGTCTGTGTCTTGATTAGATAAGTTTACTGACCGCCATCGCCAGATAGATAAGAAAAAGCCCACTTCCCCCGAGAATGATGCCTGTCTTCATCAGATCCCGGGTTTCAATGAGGCCACTGGAGTAGGCCAAGGCATTCGGCGGGGTGCTCACAGGTAAAATCATCCCTAAAGAGGCTGAGAGAGCTACGAAAACCAGCAATGAGGTTTGCCCGCCAAAGGGAAGCAGTGAGTCTGCTGAGCTGCCGATCGCAGCGGCAATTGGCATCAGCAGGTTAGCCGTTGCCGTATTGGACATGAAGTTTGCCATCAGATAGCAGACCAGGGTCATCACTATGATGATCACCGGACCATCGAGCTCATCAAAACGGATGGCATGAGCCAATTTGACCGCCAGCCCGCTCTTGTCCAGCGCCAGCCCCATGGCGATACCACCTGCGACCAGCCATAACACATCCCAGTTGATCTGTTTGAGCTCCTGTTTAGTGATGATCCCGGTCAGAGAAAAGACCGCCAGCGGGATGATGGCAACCACATAGGTGTTCATCCCGTGCCAGGCGGTGGTCAGCCATAACAGTATGGTGGCAGCAAAGGTGATATAGACGATCCAGGGTTTAACGCCCTGCTGGAATTTGCCCTCCAGGTCAATTTTTAGCTCCGGCGTCTGCGCCGGGTAGAGTTTTCTCAGCAGCAACCAGCCGATCATCAGCTGTACAGCGACAAAGGGAATTCCGAATGACATCCACTGGGCAAAGCTGATCCCTCCATTCTGCAGGTACTGCATGGCGATCGCGTTGGGAGGCGTGCCGATCGGGGTGCCGATCCCGCCGGTGTTGGCCGCAATCGGGATCGCCAGGATCAAAGCCTTAAGTCCGGGATCCTGAGCTGAGTTAGCGGCGATTAACGGGCCGATGATCGCCATCATCATCACTGTGGTGGCGGTATTGGACATAAACATGGAGAACATCGCGGTGATCAGCATCAGCCCCAGCATCACGAAGTGAATTTTTTTTCCAAATGGCCTAAGCAGCACCCGCGCCAGATTGGCATCCAGCTCATATTTGGAGGCGGCGATGGCTAATGAGAAGCCACCCAAAAACAGGATGATGATCGGCGAGGAGAAAGAGCCCAGCAGCATCTTATAGCTAAGCAGGGCTCCCAAAGGATGGCCAACGCCATCGCCGTGGCTGATCAAAAAATGCAGCCCCTTATCGGAAACGCTGATGAGTAGCAGGGTGATGATCAGCAGTGAGGTTGCAAAAACCGGTACCGGCTCCAGCACCCAGAGCAGAGCCGCCATGATGAAGATGGCGATGATTCGATGCTGAACGACGGTTAGCCCCTCAATGGGAAAGCTATGGGTTGGGATCAACAGGATGATCCCGGTAATGATGAGGGTGATCACTAACTTACTCAGTGCGATCCTGTCACTCATAGGGCGTTGGCTCCATTATCCGCCGAGGGCCAGAAGGATGATATCTGGCAGCTTACGTTCTGAGGTTAAGGTTTATGGTGCTGGATTTACCCTGGGGTTTCCACTTAAATTCCGGAAAAGCTTGTCGCAGGTCACAGGGGAGTGGGAGGGAGAAAATATGTTGCCTCTGAGCTCTCAGGGCCATGGGGCCCGAGAGCTGCTGTGAGCTTGAATTAGGCTTTCTGAGCCAGGGGCTCACCCATGCGGGTCTTAAAGCCAGAGGCAAGTTCGGCCTCAAACGCAATCGAATCTTTAGGGAACAGGCAGACCACGGTACTTCCCAGCTTAAAGCGTCCCATCTCATCACCCTTTTTCAATTTGGGAGCCGTGGTCTCAGGGTAGCTCCACTGCTGGATTTTCTTTCCTGCTGGTGGAGTAACCGTACCGGACCATACGGTTTCTATGCTGGCCACTATGGTTGCGCCGACCAGCACCATCGCCATCGGGCCAAATTCGGTTTTGAAGATACACACCACACGTTCATTGCGGGCAAAAAGCTCAGGGACATTTTCTGCGGTCAGCGGATTCACTGAAAACAGCTCTCCCGGGATATAGATCATCGATTCAAGCTCACCATCACAGGGCATGTGGATGCGGTGGTAATCACTTGGAGCAAGATAAATGGTTGCAAACTGACCCGCATCGAAACGTTCAGCCAGCTCCTTACTACCGCCCAACAGGGTGCGGGAGCTAAAATCATGGCCCTTAGCCTGGATGATCCGCCCCTCCTTGATCGCGCCTAGCTGACTGATAGCCCCATCAACCGGTTGGGCTAATACATTGTCACCTTCGCAGATGGGCCGGGCTCCCTCTTTGAGGGCTCGGGTAAAGAACTGATTAAAGCTCTTGTACTGCTCCGGCTGCTCGAACTCAGCTTCATCCAGGCTGATCTGATAACGCTTCATGAAGGTACGAATCAGGTATTGGGTCAGGCTACCGCACTCGGCTGCAGCCAGCAGGCCGACCAATCGGGAGATCAGGTGCTTGGGCATGCAATACTGAGCGGTCACTTTCAGGGTGTCTAGGATACTCATGGTTCGTATTTACTCTTGTGTGTCTGGGGATGCGATGCCGAAAATCAGCTCTGAGGGCGCTGCCGGGTCGGCTGATCCTGCATCGAATCCAGTATCTTATGATAGCTTTGATAACGCTGCTGGCTGATGGTTCCCTCTTCAACCGCCTGACGAATCAGGCAGCCGGGATCATCGCCGTGGCGGCAATCGCGAAACTTGCAGCCACCGATAAACTCGCGAAGCTCTTTAAAGCACCAGGTGATCCTCTCGACCGGAATATCCCACAGCGAGAACTCGCGAACTCCCGGGGAGTCGATGAGCTCACCGCCGCTGGGGAAGTGGTAGAGACGGGCCGTGGTTGTGGTGTGCTGACCAAGGCCAGAGTTTTCTGAGACTTGGTTGGTTACAGCTTCAACTTCCGGCATCAGGGCGTTGATGAGAGATGACTTACCGACTCCCGACTGTCCCACAAAGATACTGGTCCTGTCTTTGAGCAGGGCATGGAGGGCATCGAGTCCCTCACCGGTTTCACAGCTCAGGCACAGTGTCTGGTAGCCCAGCTCCTGATAGAGTTGCAGTTGTTGGTCAAGGGATTTCCGGGAGGCATCATCCAGCAGGTCTATCTTATTAAGCAGCAGGATCGGTTTGATCTCGACATTTTCTGAGGCCACCAGGTAGCGATCGATAATATGGGACGAGAACTCAGGAACCACGGCCGAAACGATAATGATTTGATCAATATTCGCCGCCACCGGTTTGATCCCGTCATAGTAGTCGGGACGGGTCAGCAGGGATTGGCGGGGATGAACTGCCTCAACTACGCCGTTGATCCCCTGTGAGGGGTCGTTTTCCTTCGCATTTCTCCATACGACGCGGTCACCCGTGACCAGGCTGGAGATGGTGCGGCGGATATTGCAGCGGAATATATCTCCGGATGAATCCTCTATGTCAGCGTGTTGACCAAATCGACTGATCACCCGCCCCTCTTGGGCAGGGCCAAGCTGAGAATCGTCAAATTTAGACTCATCCTTTTGATAATTAAGACGTTTTTTAAGGTTGCTACGCACCCTGCGCTGCTGACCCTGACTAAGTTTTTTTCGTTTGGCCACAAAAATTTGATGGTTTGATGCAGAATAAAGCCCTTATCATACAACTATATGCCTAAAATTACCTATAAAAGGCTTGGTGTAATTCACATGTCTTGTAAAGAGAAAAACCTGATTTGGCTGGATATGGAGATGACAGGGCTTGATCCTGACATTCACCATGTTCTGGAAATTGCCACCATAGTGACAGATCTCGACCTCAATATTCTGGCTGAGGGACCGGTTATTGCCGTACACCAGCCCGAGGAGGTGCTTCAGGAGATGGATGAGTGGAATACCAGAACCCATGGTGCATCTGGTCTTATCCAGCGGGTGAGGGAAAGTAAACTTGATGAAAAGATGGCGGCAGCCGAAACCGAGAAATTCCTGAACAAATGGGTCAAGCGAGCCAGTTCTCCTATGTGTGGTAACACCATAGGGCAGGATCGCCGTTTCATGCACCGTCATATGCCTGAGCTGGAGCGTTTTTTCCATTACCGAAATGTCGATGTCAGCAGTATTAAGGAGCTGGTGCGCCGCTGGAAACCCGAGGTCCTCGATGGCCTGGTGAAAAAAGGTACCCACCAGGCTCTGGATGATATCCGCGAATCAATTGAAGAGCTCAAGTACTACAGAAAGCATATTTTTACCATCTGATATCAGATGATTTCATAGAGAGCGGAGCCATGGGCTCCGTTTTTTGTTGGCAAAATCAACATCCCCGGTACAAAAAAACACCCAGCTGAAATAATCGGGATAAATTTCAAAAAAAACTTGAATCAACGGCGAATACTCTTATAATTCGCAGCCCGTGTGAGGACACATTTTGCGGGAATAGCTCAGCTGGTAGAGCACAACCTTGCCAAGGTTGGGGTCGCGAGTTCGAATCTCGTTTCCCGCTCCAAGTTCTCTCACACAAATTTGATTGCGGGAATAGCTCAGCTGGTAGAGCACAACCTTGCCAAGGTTGGGGTCGCGAGTTCGAATCTCGTTTCCCGCTCCAAATTTTCGAAGACCAGATATGCGGGAATAGCTCAGCTGGTAGAGCACAACCTTGCCAAGGTTGGGGTCGCGAGTTCGAATCTCGTTTCCCGCTCCAAATTTTCGAAGACCAGATATGCGGGAATAGCTCAGCTGGTAGAGCACAACCTTGCCAAGGTTGGGGTCGCGAGTTCGAATCTCGTTTCCCGCTCCAAGTTTTCGAAGACCAGATTATGCGGGAATAGCTCAGCTGGTAGAGCACAACCTTGCCAAGGTTGGGGTCGCGAGTTCGAATCTCGTTTCCCGCTCCAATCTCTCCTATTTTTCCAATTTAAAGCAAATTTAACCCAGCTATCCTGAACCTGATCCGATCTATTTTGCTGCTTATTTGTGCAGTTGCGGTTTATACTGAAACTGATCTCATTCAAGGAGGAGCACGACAGTGCGATTCAAACAGGTCAATGATCTACTCAACTATCTTGTGACGGTCCACCAGACCATCCGTGATTATTACGTCAAGATGGAGGAGGAGAGCTGTCAGGAGCGCAGCAAGCTGTTACTCCAATTTATGCAGCAGTGTGAAGATGAGGCTTGCAACAATATTCGGGCTTTTCAGGACGACGCCAGTAAGGCTGTTCTGGATACCTGGTCGGATGCAGTCTTTGATGCAGACCCTTTGGCTCCCTTAGCAAACCTTGAGATACACCCTTATCTGGGAAGTGATGAAATCGTTTCGCTGGCAACGGATGTTGCTCAGGCTTTGATCGATCAACTTGAAAGGTTGGTTGAGGAGGCCCCGACCGACGGTACCCATGAAACGCTCGAAAACATCATCACCTCAGAGAAAAACCGCCTGCACAAGTTGGTGCACTCAACTCATCGTCTTGATGATATGTAAGAAGGGCGCTCCCGGTTAATGTTCAGGCATGGAACGGGAGCGCTTTTTTGATCCACCGGATAAGCCGCGCCTTCTGGCGGTTTTCGACTTGCTCCTGATCTTTTTTAAGTTTTTGCTGCTCTAACGCCCAATCGACATGCTCTTTGACCAGCTCTGAAGAGACCGCCTGCCGTTGTTCGAGTGCCTCGATAATTCGCGGCTGGTAGGGGGCATTGCCAAGGGCCACTGCCAGGTTTCGCTGCCAGCGTTCAAAGCCGATGCGCCGAATCGGCGAGCCCTCAGTCACCTTGAGAAACTCGCTCTCACTCCAGGAAAAAAGCTCTAACAGTTCCGGTTGGAGCAGTTGCTGGCGTGGCGAAAAATCGCTTTCTTGGGTCACAGGTGCATAACGATTCCAGGGACAGATCAACTGGCAATCGTCGCAGCCGTAAATCCGGTTACCGATAGCAGAGCGTAGCTCCGGGGGAATTGGACCTGCATGCTCTATGGTCAGGTAGGAGATGCAGCGCCTGGCATCCAGCTGGTAGGGCGCGACAATAGCTCCGGTGGGGCAGGCCTTGATACAGGCGGTGCATTTACCACACTCCGGGTTTGCCGGCGCATCCATGGGCAGGGGAAGGTCGATTAGCAGCTCGCCGATAAAAAACAGTGACCCCTGCTGCTGATTTAGCAGCAGGGTGTGCTTGCCTATCCAGCCGAGCCCTGCCTGCTCGGCCAGAGGTCGCTCTAAAATTGGCGCCGAGTCCACAAAGGGGCGGTAGTTGAGCTTTAGCTCTGGCAGAGCTTGCTGCAGGCGTTCCGCCAACAGCTTAAGCTTTTTGCGGACAACCTTGTGATAATCTCTTCCCAGCGCATAGCGGCTGATATAGCCAAGGGTTGGATCTTCCAGAGTCGTGGCGCAGCGGGCATCTTCGGGCATATAGTTGATGCGAGCACTGATGACCCGTAGCGTTCCGGGCAGAAGTTCACCCGGGCGGGCCCGCATCAGGCCGTGACGTGCCATATACTCCATCTGTCCATGAAATCCCGCATCCAGCCAGGATTGCAGCAAAGGCTCGTGGGCTCTGAGATCCACCCCACAAATCCCGATGCTATCAAACCCTAGCTCAGCCCCCCATTGCTTGATATCTTGGGCAAGATTATGGAGTTGTGACTGAGATGGAGTATTAGACATGGCCGAGACGCTCACCCAAATAGCGCACACTCTACCACAGACCCTGTGGCGTGCGCAGCAGATCCGCAAAGCTGAGCCTGAGCTGGCCAAAGCCCATGGGATCTCCATGTATACCCTGATGGAGCGGGCCGGTGAAGCGGCTTTTGATTGCCTCAAAGTCCAGTGGCCGGAAGCCCGGCGTCTGTTAATTATCTGCGGTGTCGGTAATAACGGAGGGGATGGCTATGTTCTGGCCCGGCTGGCTCGAAGAGCGGGCTATCAGGTAGAGCTAGCTCAGCTTAAAGATTCCAAGCGGCTGACCGGCGATGCGGCGCAGGCCCGCGATCTCTGGCTTGAGGCCGGAGGAAGTATTCATACTCCCGCTGAGGTCAACTGGCAGGCGCCGGAGTTATTGATCGATGCCCTGCTCGGCACCGGGCTCAGTGGTGAGGTGCGTCCCGAGTTCTCTGATCTCATCGCACGAATCAATCAGGCGCCGCAACCCGTGCTCTCCTTGGATATCCCCTCGGGGCTGGATTCAGACAGTGGGAGCATACTAGGCTGCGCCGTGAAAGCTCAGGCCACCATTACCTTTGTCGGAATAAAGCGGGGAATGCTGACCGGACAAAGTGCAGACTATGTGGGAAAACTTTATTTTGCAGGTCTTGGGATCGCCTCAGGTCTTGATGCGCACTACCAGCCCGCCGCTATGCGTGATGATTACCAGAGCTTATCCTGCTGGCTCAAGCCTCGTTCCCGCTATGCCAACAAGGGAGCTTTTGGGCGGCTGATGCTGATAGGCAGTGCCCTGGGGATGCCCGGAGCGATGCAACTTGCCGGAGGTGCGGCACTTCGCTCCGGAGCCGGGCTGGTCCGGGTGTGCTGTGCTTCAGAAAACTACCTGCCCATGACTTCGGTGCACCCAGAGCTGATGGTATGTTGCGATGATCCGGCGCCTTATTGGAGCTGGGCCAGCGCTCTGGTGATTGGACCCGGGTTAGGGCAGCAGCGGTGGAGTCAGGAGATGCTCGACCTGGCCCTTGCTCAGGACAAGCCTCGGGTTATTGATGCCGATGGACTGAATCTTTTGGCCCGGCAGGGGCCAGCAGCCCTGGAGGGGGAGAGTCATATATTGACTCCCCACCCGGCCGAGGCTGCCCGGCTGCTCAATTGCTCGGTGGAGGAGGTGGAAGCGGACCGCTTTGCCGCGGTGCAGAAACTTCAGGAGCGCTATGGGGGAGTGGTACTGCTAAAGGGCAGTGGGACCCTTATTTGCGATGGCCAATCCGTCTATCTTTGTCACGAAGGAAATCCCGGGATGGCAAGTGGTGGGATGGGCGATCTGTTATCTGGTATCATTGGCGGATTATTGGCTCAGGGCCTAAGCTGCACTCATGCGACACGCCTCGGAGCCGCAATTCATGGCGAAGCCGGTGATCGGGCCGCCACCGGGGGGAGCGGGGGATGTTAGCCTCGGATCTCCTGCCCTGGATCAGAACATTGATGAATCCTGAGATTAGCCGTTGATGACAGAAATTAGATTACAACTTGAGAATGAACAGGCCACCGTAAGTTTGGGAGGTCAACTGGCCAAGGCATGCCAGCAGTCCGTCGTGATTTTTTTACATGGGGAGCTGGGGGCCGGTAAGACGACCCTGAGCCGGGGTTTTGTGCAGGGGATGGGCCATACCGGACGGGTAAAGAGTCCGACCTATGCTCTGGTTGAGCCCTATCAATTGGGGGAGTGGAGCGTCAGTCATTTTGATCTTTATCGCCTTTGTGATCCCGAAGAGCTGGAATATATGGGGATCCGTGACTATTTTGCGGATAACAGCCTGTGCCTTATCGAATGGCCGGAAAAGGGCAAGGGGATGTTACCCGAGCCTGATCTGGAGCTGTGGCTGGCCTACCAGGGAGAGCAGCGGGTGGTAAGGATTCAGGGACATACAGAAGTCGGCAAAGCGATCGTTCGGGCAGTAGGAAGCAGTGAGCATTAAAAAATATGGATGGCCCCTTTTAGGGCTATGGCTGGCGATGCTGGCCTTTTCATCTGTTGCAGCAAACCGGGTTAATAGTGTTCGGGTCTGGTCAGCCCCGGACAAGGTTCGGGTGGTCCTGGATCTCAGGGATAAGCCTGATTACAGCTATTTTACCCTGACCAAGCCCAATCGCCTGGTGGTGGACCTCAGCAACACGAAAATGGGGGTTAACCTCAGCAAGCTTGAGTATAAAAAGAGCCTGCTGCAGAAGATCCGTGGCAGTACGCCAGCTAAGAAGGGCAGCTACCGACTGGTCTTTGAGCTTAAACAGCCGGTCAAGCCTGTGTTGTTCCCTCTGCAGCCGGTGAAACCCTACGGCGATCGTTTGGTGATCGACCTGCCTGTTCCCCAGGGAAAACAGGTGGCAAAGGTGACCCATAGCAAGCCTCAGGTGTCACAACCTAAGGCCGTTAAGCCTTTTCCATTGGTGATAGCCATAGATCCGGGCCACGGAGGAGAAGATCCTGGCTCAATCGGAGCTCATGGTCGCTATGAGAAAACCGTGACTCTGGCGATCGCTAAGCGCCTGCAGAAGCTTATTAATCAGCAGTATGGGATGAAGGCGATCCTAACCCGCACCGGTGATTATTATGTTGGCCTGACTCAGCGTAGTGAAATCGCCCGTAAGAGCGGGGCAAATCTGCTGATCTCGATTCACGCCGACAGCTTTGCCAGCTCTCAGCCCAGGGGGGCTTCGGTCTGGGTGCTCTCCCTGCGCCGGGCCAATCGTGAGATGGGTCGCTGGCTGGAGGATCAGGAGAAGCAGTCCGAGTTGTTGGGTGGGGTCGGCAAGGTGATAGCCAAGACCGACCCCAACCCCTATCTGACCCGGACTTTCCTGGATCTTTCCATGGATCGCTCCCGTGCCGTCGGCTATGCGGTGAGTCTGGATGTGGTCAGGGAGCTCAAGCGGGTCGCTTATATGCACAAAGATGATCCCCAGCATGCGAGCCTTGCGGTGCTGAAATCGCCGGATATCCCATCACTATTGGTGGAGACCGGCTTTATCTCTAATCCTCACGACAATAAACTGCTGTTTAACGATGGCTACCGGCAGAGAGTCGCCGAGGCCCTGTTTCGCGGGATCAAAGATTACTATCTGCAGCATGCCCCCAAGGGCTCCATGTTTGCTTTGCGCTATGGTGTGAAAAAATACGTGGTCCAGCGCGGAGATAGTCTGTCGGTTCTGGCAAAACGCAATGGAACCAGCATGAGCTCTATTCGTAAACGCAATAACCTCAAGAGTAATAACCTGCGGATCGGGCAGGTTTTATATATACCGAGATCCTGAGAATGAGCATTCGTATTCTTTCCCCAAGATTGGCGAACCAGATTGCCGCCGGTGAGGTGGTCGAACGTCCCGCTTCCGTGGTCAAGGAGCTGGTCGAAAATAGTCTGGATTCGGGGGCCCGGCGAATTCGCCTCGAGATTGAACAGGGTGGGGCTAAGCTGATTCGAATCACAGACAGTGGTTCAGGGATCCCAAAAGATGAGCTGGCCCTGGCCCTGTCGCGCCATGCTACCAGTAAGATTGCAACCCTGGATGATCTCGAGGCGATTTTGAGCCTTGGATTTCGCGGCGAGGCGCTGGCCTCCATCAGCTCGGTATCGCGCCTGACCCTGACCTCTCGTCCATCGGAGCAGGAGCAAGCCTGGCAAGCCCTGGCAGAGGGACGGGATATGGAGGTTCAGCTGCGCCCGGCGGCGCATCCGGTCGGCACCAGTGTTGAGGTCAAGGATCTCTTTTTTAATACTCCGGCCCGTCGCAAATTTATGCGCACCGAGAAGACCGAATTTAGCCATATTGATGAGTTGCTGCGACGGATCGCCCTGAGCCGTTTTGATACTGAGTTCACCTTGCTGCATAACGGGCGCCCTGTGCGCCGGTACCGGGCCGTAACCGATGAAGCCCTGCAACTGCAGCGATTAAAAGAGATCTGTGGACGCGAGTTTGCAGAGCAGGCATTGGCTGTCGAGAGTCAGCACCTGGATGTGAAGCTGTGGGGCTGGCTGGCCCCTGCCTCTGCACTGCGTGAGCGCAATGATCTTCAATATTGCTATGTGAACGGGCGAATGATCCGGGACAAGCTTATTAATCACGCGATTCGTCAGGCCCATGAGCAGTGGCTGAGTGGAGGGCTTCATCCGGCCTATGTGCTCTATCTTGAGCTCCCGGCGGATCAGCTGGATGTGAATGTGCATCCGACCAAGCATGAGGTGCGGTTTCATCAGGCGCGGCTGGTTCACGATTTTGTGTGCCAGGTGCTGCGAGACGCCCTGATGCAGGGACAGGACCCAGAGCTTGCACTCTGTGAGGCACAGCCCGTGATGGCTTGCGGTGATGATGCCGCGAGTGCCCAGAGTCCTTCCCTGAGTTCACCGGCACGCAGCTTTAACAGTGCTCCTGCCGCAATGGGCGGCTCTGCCTCACGACATAACTATCAGCAACACTCAGGCGCATCACCAAAAAGTTGGGAGCCTTACCAGCAGTTGATGCGACCCCTGATCCCGGAGCATCCCTCAGCTTCCCCCGAGTCTTCGGAGCAGGAAGCTTTGGTGCACTCCGCTGATGAGAGTCACTGGCTGCCATTGACCATGGTGAACCCACGCTACCTGCTACTTGGTTATCAGGATAGATTACTGCTGGTCGCGATGCCGCGGGTTGAACAGCTACTGTTAGCGAGGCAGATTGAGAGCCTGCTTGGGCAGGGCCTGGTGGCCCAGCCTCTGCTTATTCCTGTCACCCTTACTCTCGAAGAGAGCATGCTGGAGGCAGTCGAGCGTCATCAGGCGCTGCTGGGACGGCTTGGTGTTGATCTCGTCCTTAAAAAAAATGGCCAGGCGATGCTGCGAAAAATGCCAGCGGCGCTGCGCCATACCAGTGTGGCGGATATCTTTCCGGCCCTTTTACAGCAACTGGAAAGCTTCCCGGGTGAACTGAGTGCAAGCCAAACGAGGGTTCTTTGTCAGTGGATCTCAGGCCACTCACCTCTGGGGGCTTCTGGCTATAATCTACAGCAGGCCGGGAGTCTTTTAACCGAGCTTGAGGCTTCCTATCCTGATTGGCATCAGGATCCGAGCCTGGCTAAACCTGTATCTATGCAATCTTTTATTGAGGAGTTTGAGGGTGAGTGATCCCTTACCACCGGCGATTTTTTTGATGGGGCCGACCGCTTCTGGAAAAACAGCCCTGGCGATTGAGCTATGTCAGCATCTTCCCTGTGACATCATCAGCGTCGATTCGGCGCTTATCTACAAAGGGATGGATATCGGCAGCGCCAAGCCAGATGCCGAGGAGCTTGCCCGGGCGCCTCATCGCTTGCTGGACCTTTTAGATCCCTGTGAGAGCTATTCGGCTGCGCAGTTTCGTGAAGATGCCTTAAGAGAGATGGCTGAAATAACCGCCAGGGGGCGGATCCCGCTGCTGGTGGGCGGTACCATGCTCTACTTCAAGGCGTTACTGGAGGGATTATCACCGCTGCCTTCTTCGGTGCCCGAGATCCGCGAGCAGATAGAGAAAGAGGCTGCCGAGCTGGGCTGGGAGAAGATGCATCAGCTGCTTGCAAAGGTGGATCCTGAGTCGGCAGCAAGAATTCACCCCAATGATCCCCAGCGGCTCTCCCGGGCCCTTGAGGTATATAGGATCAGTGGTAGCAGCATGACAGAGCTCACCCAGGTCAAGGGAGAGCCTTTGCCTTATAAGGTCTTTCAGTTTGCGATCGCCCCAGAGGAGCGTAGTGAGCTTCATCAGTTGATTGCTAAACGTTTTCAGCTGATGCTTGAGGCGGGCTTTGAGCAGGAGGTGCGAGCCTTGTATCAGCGCGGCGATCTCCATGTGGATCTCCCCTCGATCCGCTGTGTGGGTTACCGGCAGATGTGGGACTATCTTGCCGGTAAGCTTAGCTATGATGAGATGATAGAGCGAGGGATCATCGCGACCCGCCAACTGGCCAAGCGCCAGATCACCTGGCTCAGAGGGTGGCAGGATGTTTTCTGGCTGCGCAGCGGCGATCTTACAAATATTGAGCAAATTTGCTCGGTTGTAGGTGAGAAATAATCCTGTCAATATATAATAGTCAGGCAGTAGTGTTATTTTTTTATTTTTTTTACAACTACAAATTATAAGGAAACGATAGATGGCTAAGGGGCAATCATTACAAGACCCATTTTTGAATGCACTAAGGCGCGAGCGCATTCCTGTTTCGATCTATCTGGTTAATGGCATCAAGCTGCAGGGACAGATTGAATCTTTTGACCAGTTCGTGATCCTGCTCAAAAACACGGTGAGTCAGATGGTTTACAAGCACGCGATCTCTACCGTTGTACCTGCTCGTGCCGTGCACCATCATCAACAGCAGCAATCTTCCGCTGGGAATCACGGCAATAGCAGTAGTAACAGCAACTATCCATCACAGGACGAGGGCTCTTCCGAGCTTTAATCGTTCCTGCCTGTACCGGGTGGATCAGCCTTGATTCCGCCCGGCTTTTCTGTGTTTTTCTGAGGAGTTATTGGCTTGTTTGACCGTTATGAGGTTGGTGAGCAGGCGATCCTGGTCCATGTTTATTTTGCCGATGAGAGCGAAAGCGAAGATCTGGATGAGCTTAAGCTGCTGGCTGACTCTGCGGGTGTCGAAACTCTGGCTGTAGTGACCAGCAGTCGCAAGAGTGTTCAACCCAAATATTTTGTAGGTTCCGGTAAAGCCGAGGAGATCGCGCAAGAGGTTCGGGCCCAGGGGGCCAACCTGGTGATCGTCAACCATGCCCTGACTCCGGCTCAGGAGCGCAACTTAGAGCAGCTCCTGCAGTGCCGGGTTCTGGATAGAACCGGCCTGATTCTGGATATCTTTGCTCAGCGGGCCCGCACCCATGAGGGTAAGCTGCAGGTGGAGCTGGCCCAGCTCCGGCATATTGCCTCGCGGCTGGTTCGCGGCTGGACTCACCTTGAGAGACAGAAGGGGGGAATCGGCCTGCGCGGGCCTGGAGAGACCCAGCTTGAGACCGACCGGCGTCTTATTCGTGAGCGGATCCGTTATATCCTTAAGCGTCTGGAGAAGGTTGAGAAGCGAAGGGCCCAGGGGCGGCGCTCCCGGCAGCGTAACGAGGTTCCGACCGCTTCTATGGTGGGCTATACCAATGCTGGTAAGTCGACTCTGTTTAACCGTCTCACCCAATCCGATGTCTACGCAGCCGATCAGCTGTTCGCGACTCTGGATCCGACCTTGCGGCGCATCGAGGTCAAGGATGTTGGGGAAGTGGTGATGGCAGATACGGTAGGTTTCATCCGCCATCTGCCCCACGAGCTGGTAGCGGCGTTCCGTGCGACCTTGCTGGAGACCCGGGAGGCGGATCTGCTGCTGCATGTCATCGATTGTGCCGATGACAACATGCAGGAGAACATGGATGAGGTCACCGCGGTGCTGGATATCCTGGGCGCCGATGAGATCCCCGCGCTGCTGGTCTACAACAAGATCGATTGCCTGGATGGTTTCCTGCCGAGAATCGAGCGCGATGAACAGGGCCATGCATCCCGGGTTTGGTTATCGGCCAAAACGGGAGAGGGGTGCGATCTCCTGCTGCAGGCTCTGAGCGAGCGGCTGGCGGAGACCATGGTCAATGAATCCCTGTCGATTCCGCCTGCGGCGGCCCGATTACGCGGGCTCCTCTATCAATATAACTGTATCGAATCCGAGCGATTTGATGATGAGGGAAACAGCTTGCTGGATATTCGTTTGGCGCGAACAGACTGGATGCGGCTCTTAAAGCTGGAAGGTGAGCATTTACAACGCTTTATCGTGCCCAAATAGCCTGATAAAGTAGGAACTAAACTTCTCGACGTCTATGAATGGAGTGTGTGATGGCCTGGAATGAGCCTGGAAACAACAACAACAAGGATCGGGATCCCTGGGACAAGAAAGATCGCGATGAGCAGGGGCCCCCGGATATTGATGAGATGATCCGCAATTTCTTTGGCAAGTTTGGAGGGCTATCCAAGCGCAAAGGCGGGCGTAACGGCGGTCTGGCTCCCCTGTGGGGAGGCATCATCGTCATCATAGTAGCTATCTGGCTGGTGAGTGGTTTCTATACCATCAAGGAAGCACAACGCGGTGTCCTGTTGCGTTTTGGTAAGGTCACCGAGGTGGTTCAGCCAGGTCTGCACTGGAAGATGACTTTTGTTGATCGGGTTATTCCGGTCGATGTTCGCTCCGTTCGTTCACTCCAGGCCAGCGGTTTCATGCTGACCAAGGATGAGAACGTGGTTCGGGTCGAGATGGACGTCCAGTATCGCGTCGAGAACCCTGAGCAATACCTGTTCAGTGTGACCAACCCGGATAACAGTTTGCAGCAAGCAACCGATAGTGCACTGCGCTATGTGGTCGGTCATACCTCGATGGATGACATCCTGACCACAGGGCGTGAAGTGGTTCGTCAGGAAACCAGAACCCTTCTGGAGCAGATCATCAAGCCTTATCACATGGGCCTTGAGATTGTTGACGTCAACTTCCTGCCGGCACGTCCACCCGAAGAGGTGAAGGATGCCTTCGATGATGCCATCGCCGCCCAGGAAGATGAGCAGCGTTATATCCGTGAGGCCGAAGCCTATGCCAAGGGTGTTGAGCCTAAGGCGCGTGGTCAGGTGCAGCGGGTACTCCAGCAAGCCGAGGCATACAAAGATAGTACAGTGCTCCAGGCCAAGGGTGCCGTAGCTCGCTTCGATGAGCTGCTGCCTGAGTATAAGGAAGCTCCTAAGATTACTCGTGAGCGTCTCTATCTGGATGCGATGCAATCGGTTCTGCAAAATACCAACAAGGTAATGGTCGATCTGCCGAAGCAGGGCAGTAACAATGTGATCTACCTGCCTTTGGATAAAATGAGTAGCTCGGTGAAAAAGCCGCTTTCTGAAAACGCGATGAGTGATGTGTCGGCCAGTGATACACAGGCATCTCAACAGCCGATCCGTAGTACCAGCCGCTCCAACACGGTGCGCTCCGGTGTTCGCTACCAGTCAGGGAGAGGTAACTGATGAAAAAATTTATTGGAATCATCATTGTCATCGTGCTGGTTCTTGTCTATTCCTCGATGTTTGTGGTTCGGGAAGGACAGCGCGGGATCCTGACTCGCTTTAGCAAGATTGAGCGGGATTCGGCAGGCAAGGCGGTGGTCTTTGAGCCGGGGTTGCACTTTAAGATCCCTGTGGTTGAGAGCGTGATCAAGCTGGATGCCCGGGTTCAGACCCTGGACGGCAACGCGGACCGCTTCGTGACCTCAGAGAAAAAAGATCTGATCATCGACTCCTATGTGAAGTGGCGGATCAGTGATTTTGCCAAGTATTACCTGGCAACCAATGGCGATCGCGCCCGTGCAGAATCCCTGCTCAAGCGCAAGATCAACAACGGCCTGCGCTCTGAGATTGGTAGTCGTACCATCAAGGAGATCGTTTCGGGTCAGCGTGGTGAGCTGATGGAGGATGCCCTCAAGCGTACCGCTCGCTCTTCCGAGCTTGGGATCAAGGTGATTGATGTTCGGATCAAGCAGATCAACCTGCCGACCGAGGTCAGTAACTCCATCTACCAGCGGATGCGTGCCGAGCGTAATGCGGTAGCCAAGGAGCACCGCTCTGAAGGTCAGGAGCAGGCTGAAATCATCCGTGCAACCATAGATCGTAAGGTCACCGTCATGATTGCCGATGCCAATCGTAAGGCGAGCCAGATCAAGGGTGAAGGGGATGCCCAGGCTGCGAAGATCTATGCCAATGCCTATAAGCAGGATCCTGAGTTCTTTAGTTTCTTAAGAAGTCTGCAGGCCTACCAGCACAGCTTTAGCAGCGGCGATAACATGATGGTGTTGTCACCCGATGATAGCTTCTTCAAGTACTTCAATGATTCAAAAGGATCTAAGAAGTAACCTAAGCTGATATTGAACAAAGGGCCTGGTAACAGGCCCTTTTTTATGGTTTTTTAACCGGTTCGATCGAATCATCTGCGCTATGACAGCATTTTTTCTTTTTGGCGCCGAGTTTTGATAGAATCACTTTTTAACCACCAAGCAGAAAGAAATTATGGGACAGAACGTCGTAATTCTGGGCACCCAATGGGGTGACGAGGGAAAAGGTAAAATCGTTGACCTGCTCACGGATAGAGCTCAGTACGTTGTGCGTTACCAGGGTGGCCATAACGCCGGACACACGCTAGTCATCAATGGTGAGAAAACTGTTCTTCACCTCATTCCATCAGGCATTTTACGTGATAACTGTAAGTGCATCATCGGCAATGGCGTGGTGCTGGCACCGGATGCGCTGCTGCGTGAAAGCAAGCAACTCGAAGATCGCGGCCTCCCGGTTAAAGAGCGTCTTCTGATCAGTGAGGCTTGTCCTCTGATCCTCCCTTATCACGTGGCTCTGGATCAGGCCCGTGAAAAGGCATTGGGTAAGAAAGCGATCGGTACCACCGGGCGCGGAATTGGCCCTGCCTACGAAGATAAAGTTGCGCGTCGTGGCCTGAGGGTTGGCGATCTGCGTAACATGGAGCTGTTTGCTGAAAAGCTCAAGAAGGTGATGGAGTATCACAACTTCCAGCTGACCGGCTTCTACGGCGCCGAGGCTGTGAGTTATGAAGAGGTACTGGAGCAGGCTAAGGGCTACGCCGAGACCCTGACCTCCATGATAGTTGATGTGACCGACCTGCTGGACAAGGCGCGTCGTAATGGTGACAAGGTGATCTTTGAAGGTGCTCAGGGCACCATGCTGGATATCGACCACGGCACCTATCCTTACGTCACCTCTTCTAATACTACGGCTGGTGGTGTTGCGACCGGCAGCGGCTTCGGCCCTCGCCATGTGGGTTATGTGCTGGGGATCACCAAGGCTTACACCACCCGTGTGGGTGCTGGTCCCTTCCCAACCGAGCTGTTTGACTCAGTGGGTGAGCACCTCGCGGCCAAAGGCCATGAGTTTGGTGCCACCACGGGTCGCGCCCGCCGCTGTGGCTGGTTTGATGCCGTCTCCATGAAGCGCGCGGTTCAGATCAACTCCATTTCAGGATTCTGCCTGACTAAGCTGGATGTGCTGGATGGTCTTGAGACCCTGAAGATCTGCGTGGGCTATAAGCTGCCTGATGGCAGTGTCCTAGATGTCTCACCGATGGCCGCCGAAGACTACGAGAACATCACTCCGATCTGGGAAGAGATGCCGGGCTGGAGCGAGTCGACCTTTGGTCTGCAAAACTATGAGGCGCTGCCTGAAAATGCCAAGGCCTATATCCGCCGCCTTGCCGAGCTGACTGAGGTGCCAATCGATATCATCTCTACCGGTCCGGATCGCAAAGAAACCATAGTTGCCGTTAACCCCTTTGACGAGTAACTCAGGTTTTTGAAGCCTCAAATAAAAAGAGCCGCATTGAGCGGCTCTTTTTGTATCTGTCCTAGCATGGATTGCCAACAGGCTCCGAGCATTAATACTGTTGTATAGCGGAAATACTGTAATTACATTTCGAGTGTTGAGCCATGGATGGCGAACTACGGAGCTCTGCGGAGGGGTGAAGTTGCTCCCAGAGCAGCGTAACGCGAGATAGGATGTCGAGCTGGTGAGATTTATCAGGGATGATAAATACGCAGCGCGCAGTGAGGTTTTGGTGACTTTTGACGATACAAAAGTCACGTGCCGTCGACAGATAACACCATCCCTGGTTACCCCTGCATTCGCATATCCATATGCATCGGCACCCCCGGCATTTTTTGGATAAGCGTTATAGATAATAACGCTATCTGTATTAGCTTGAACGCGCCACAGAGAGCTCTGCAAGGGCGATCAATGCATCTTTATATTCTGAGGCTGGTAAAGGCTCTAAAGCCGCGACAGCCTTTTGAGCTTCGCTCTGTGCTTTCAGCTTTGCTTGCTCCAGTGCGCCGGTCTGCTCCAGGGTCTGGCTAATGGTAGCAAGGTGCTCCATGCCGTTACCCTTCTCTATGGCGCTGCGGATCAGCTGGCGGGTTGCTGCGTCTGTCTGTGCCATGGCATAGATGAGGGGCAGGGTGACCTTACCTTCGGCTAGGTCGTCACCGACATTTTTTCCCATATCCTTGGGGTCTGAGGTGTAGTCCATCACATCATCAATGATCTGAAAGGCGGTTCCGAGATATCTCCCATAGTCACGCAGGGCGTCGCGCAACTGCGCCGGGTGATCTTCGATGACAGCGGCCAATTCACAGGCGGCCTCAAACAGGCGGGCTGTCTTGCAGTAGATCACCTCCATATAGCTGGCTTCATCGAGATCGGGATCATTGCAGTTCATCAGCTGCATCACTTCCCCTTCGGCGATCACATTGGTTGCCGAAGAGAGGATGCGCATCACCTCCATGTTGCCGATCTCTGTCATCATCTCAAAGGCCCGGCTATAGAGAAAATCTCCGACCAGCACGCTGGCAGCGTTACCAAATAGTGCATTTGCCGTCTCTTTGCCCCGGCGCATCGAGGATTCATCCACCACATCATCGTGAAGCAAAGTGGCGGTGTGAATGAACTCTATAATGGCGGCCAGCTGAGTATGGTGATTCTTCTGACAATTCAGGCTACGGGCTGCCAGTACGGTGAGTAGAGGACGGATCCGTTTACCGCCACTATTAATAATGTAGTAACCCAGCTGATTGATGAGCGCTACCTCTGAGCTCAGGCGCTCCAAGATAGTTTGATTGACTCCAGCCATATCGTCGGCACTAAGCCGTGTAATTGCGTTAAGATCCATAGATTAATCTGTATACTGTCATCGCACTCTGAGAAGTGGACGGCTGTTTTACATAAGGCCGCATTTTTTTACACCGAGATTCTACACCAATTACCTTTGTGTGACAGAAGAAGATGAGGATCCGGGCGCTCAGAACGAGGGAAAGTGTAAAAATTAAACTTTTCCTGAAAAGAGACTTGCCTGTCGGCCTCAAGTTGCGTAGAATTCGCGCCCATTGTGATAAGTTTTTGAGACGCACTCTGGCTAAGCCAAGATTAGCGTCAAATAGCGGAGTTAAGGCATGTACGCGGTAATCCAAAGTGGTGGAAAACAGCATCGTGTCGCAGAGGGTCAGGTAGTTCGCCTTGAGAAGTTAGAGGTTGAAACTGGCTCTGCTGTTGAGTTCGATAAAGTTCTGATGATCGCCGATGGCGAGAAAGTTGAGATCGGCGTTCCTTATGTGAACGGGGGCAAAGTGACTGCAGAGGTGGTAAACCAGGGTCGTGACAAAAAGGTCAAGATCGTTAAGTTCCGCCGTCGTAAGCACTCTCGTAAGCAGATGGGTCATCGTCAGTGGTTCACTGAAGTGAAGATCACTGGTATCAACGCTTAATTTTTATAGGAGACCGAAACCATGGCTCACAAGAAGGCTGGTGGTTCTACTCGAAACGGTCGCGATTCCGAAAGCAAACGCCTAGGTGTTAAGCGTTACGGTGGCGAATCCGTTCTGGCTGGTAACATCATCGTTCGTCAGCGTGGCACTAAGTTCCATGCAGGTGACAACGTTGGTTGTGGTAAAGACCACACTCTGTTCGCTCTGACCGAAGGTCAGGTGAAGTTTGAGGTGAAAGGTCCTAAGAATCGTAAGTATGTAAGCATCGTTGCTTCTTAATTTCGATTTTTTACCGAGTTAAAAGAACCCCGTCTCTGGACGGGGTTTTTTTTATCGTGTTTTATCTAAGTAAGGCGGATTGTTAGGCTGATCGCTTTCCTAAGATCAGTTGACAGCAAGAGCACAGCAGGAGTCACAAGCAATGAAATTTGTGGATGAAGTGCAGATCCGAGTCGAAGCGGGTGACGGCGGCAACGGTTGTTTGAGTTTTCGACGTGAGAAATATGTCCCCAAAGGTGGCCCGGATGGTGGCGACGGCGGTGATGGCGGTGATGTTTACCTGGTCGCTGATGAGGGGCTCAATACTCTGGTCGACTTCCACTTTGAGCGTTACCACCGTGCCGAGCGTGGTGAGAATGGGCGCAGTGGTAACTGTACCGGTCACCGTGGAGAGGATCGGATCCTTAAGGTGCCGGTTGGTACCCGGGTTACCGACGAAGATACCGGAGAGCGCATCGGTGAGCTGATGAGCCACGGCTATCGTCTGCGAGTAGCCCAGGGAGGCTTTCACGGCCTGGGTAATACCCGTTTCAAGAGTTCGGTCAACCGGGCTCCGAGACAGAAAACTAACGGGACTCCCGGAGATATCCGTAATCTCAAGCTGGAGCTACTTCTGCTGGCTGATGTTGGGATGCTGGGACTGCCCAATGCGGGTAAGTCAACCTTCATTCGCTCGGTCTCTTCTGCTAAGCCGCGCGTTGCTGATTATCCCTTTACCACCCTGGTTCCAAATCTGGGGGTGGTGCGCCTTAAGAGCGAGCAGAGCTTCGTGGTGGCTGACATTCCGGGTCTTATCGAGGGGGCCTCTGATGGTGCCGGGCTCGGGATCCGTTTTCTCAAGCACCTGGAACGCTGCCGGATGCTGATCCATCTGGTGGATGTGCTGCCCTTTGATCAGAGCTGTCCGGTGGAGAACGCCAAAATAATCCTGGAAGAGCTCAAAAAATACAGTCCCAAGCTTGCTGAGAAACCACGCTGGCTGGTGTTCAACAAGCTGGATCTCATCAGTGAAGAGGAAGCCCAGACGGTTATCGAGAGCGTCAAAGCCGCCCTGGAGTGGGAGGGGCCTGTCTACAGCATCTCTGCTATCAGCAGTCAGGGTACCTATGAGATGTGCCGGGATATCGCCATCTTCCTGGAGAGCCAGCCTCAGCAGCGTGCAGCCGAGCTGGAGCAGGAGCAGGCGGTTGAGTTTAAGTGGGAGCACTATCATCAGGAGCAGCTTGAACAGTTTGTTCAGGGTGAAGATGACCTTGATGATGATGACTGGGATGAGGATGACGATGAGGGTGTTGAGGTGATCTACACTCGCTGATCCGCTCGCTGCTTTATGGTAGATTGAGTCCTTATGTTCACTCACCTAAAGCAGCGCAAGTTCAGGTACCCCTGAGTCGCCCGAGATATTTGGCTTCCTTTGGTTGCCGGATGCAGATGCTAAATCATTCGGGCCGCTTTGTTTGTCGCTTGCTTAGTCACGCATTATCAAGGGACTGAATAGGGCATGAAAACTTTGCCAACGACTCAGGCGATTAGTCAGGCTGAACAGATAGAGATAACCCAGATCATCATTAAGGCCGGGCAACTGCTGGCCTGGTATGGTGCCGAGAGTCGCATCATTGAGCAGACCACTTGCCGATTAGGGGCTGCACTGGGAATAGAAAAGGTTGAGATGGCGATCTCCTCCAGTGCCCTGGTGCTGACCACCCTCCATCAGGGACAGAGTCATACCACTACCCGCCGTGTTTCAGAGCTTGGGATCAATATGCACATGGTGTGTGAGATCCAGCGGATCTGCATCATGGCCGAAAAGGGAGTTCTCTCTTTGGCCGAGGTGCGACAACGTCTCTACTCCCTCAAACCCTACTTTCATAATCGCTGGGCCCTGGCCCTGATGATTGGTCTTTCCTGTGCTGCCTTTAGCCAGCTGTTTGGCGGGGACTGGCCGGTATTTGGCTGGACCTTTATTTCGGCAACGCTCGGGATGCTGGTTCGCCAGGAGCTGACCAAGCGCCACTTCAATCCCCTGATCGTATTTGGTGGGACTGCCTATGTGACCACTCTGATAGCCAGCCTGGCTTCCCGCTTTGCCTGGGGCGAGCATCCCTATCTGGTGATGGCGTCCAGCGTGCTACTGCTGGTTCCTGGTTTCCCCTTGGTCAGTGGGGTGGATGACATGGTTAAAGGTTATTTCAACATGGGCTGGGGACGTCTGTGTATGGCGACCCTGATCGTGTTGAACATCTCTATCGGCATCGTGCTGGCCATGGTTACTACCAGTGTCTGGGGTGGTTAAAATGAGCCACCTATTGTGGACCCTGCTCCAGGATGCCTTTTTTGCCGCCATTCCGGCGATAGGTTTTGGGATGCTATTTAATGTACCGCCCAGGGCCCTGCACTACTGTGCGATAGGTGGTGCTCTGGGACACTCCCTGAGAACCCTTTTGATGCATTTTGGGCTCAGCATTGAGATGGGGACCTTTATTGCAGCGGTCATGATCGGCTTTTTGGGAGTGCACTGGTCGCGCAAGTTTCTGGCGCCTCGCCCGGTGTTTACTGTGCCCTCGATTATTCCCATGGTGCCCGGGGTTTTTGCCTTTAAGGCGATGATCTCCCTGGTGGCCCTGAATACCGATGGTTTTACCCAGGAGCTGTTTCATGTTGCCATCCAGAACAGTCTGAAGGCTTTTTTTATTCTGGCAGCCCTGAGCTACGGGCTCACTCTGCCCTCCCTGTTACTGTATCGGGATAAACCGATTGTTTAGGAGTTATATGAGTATTTCTTTGATTGTCGCTATGAGTCGGGAGCGAATTATCGGTCGTGATAATCAGATCCCCTGGCACCTGCCCGCAGATCTGGGGCATTTCAAGAAGCTGACTACGGGAAAGACCATAGTCATGGGCCGAAGGACCTATGAGTCGATCGGTAAGCCATTGCCGAATCGCCATAACGTGGTGGTCACTCGCCAGAAGGACTACGCCCCCAAGGGGTGACAGTGCTTCACTCCTTCGAAGCCGTGCTGGAGCATTTTTCCGGGCAAGAGGAGCTGATGATCATCGGGGGTAATGCTCTCTATCAACGCTTTCTTCCCCTGGCGGATCGGCTTTATATCACAGAGGTTGATTGCTCGGTTGAAGGTGATACCTGCTTCCCCGAGTTTGACTCTGGTGATTGGGAGGAGGTGAACCGGGAGGCGCATCCGGCCGACTCGAAAAACCCCCACCCCTATAGTTTTGTCTGCTACCACAAACGCTAGCTTTTGAGCCTGAGAGCACCTTCATTTATCTCTGAAGGCGCTCTTTACCCGTTACCAGTTCTCTGCAAGCAGCTCAAAATATCCCTGAGGGTGCAGGCAGGCCGGGCAGGTCCCGGGAGCAGCCTTGGCCTGGTGCAGGTAGCCGCAGTTGAGGCAGCGCCAGCTCATGGTCTCATCACGGCGAAAAACCCGTCCGGCTTCAAGGTTATCGGCAAGCTCAAGATAGCGTTTATTGTGTTGCTTTTCGGCAATGCTGATCGCTTCAAAGGCAAAGGCTATCTCTTTAAATCCCTCCTCCCGGGCAACGGCGGCAAACTCGGGGTAGAGCTCACTCCACTCATGCTCTTCACCCTTAGCCGCATCTTTAAGGTTTTCCAGGGTTGTACCAATCGAGGCGCTACTGAAGGTGTCGGTGATCTCTACCGGCTCGCCCTCGAAAAATTTCAGAAACCGCTTTGCGTGCTCCTTTTCCTGATTGGCTGTCTCCTCAAAAATATCGGCGATCTGCACCAGTCCCTCTTTCTTAGCCGCACTGGCATAAAAGGTGTAGCGATTACGAGCCTGACACTCGCCAATAAAAGCTTTTAGCAGATTTTTTTCTGTTTGTGTTCCACGGATAGAAGCCATAGTTCGACCTGATGAGTAGCTGCGAATGAATCACTTTAGAGATCGATTTTGAAACTGGGATGGAGCAACTTCAATTTAAAGTTTTAGCAAGCAAAAAAAATGATATCCCCGTCACATAATTAAACGATCTTGTATTGCCGGAAAAACATCCAATTAGGACAGGGATCTCATTTCGAGCTATTGCTCTTGGTATCATTTTTTGAACTTGTGTAAGATGGATCGAATTATAATTAGCCCCCAACTTGAAGGTCATGACGACTAATTCATGGTGCTGATAAATATAAAAATAGATAAGCCATCTTTAAAGATGGCAGATTAATTGAAACAAAGGTGCGACAATATGTTGGAATTAAAGAGATATCTACTCTTCGTAGTCGGTATTGTGATCGTCTTAGCATTAGCCTATGCATGGAGTTCTGATCGCAAGCTTATAAAATATAAGCCGATTGCGATTATGCTGGTGATCGAGTTAGTGCTTGGGTTTGTACTGATGCAAACCAGCGGAGGGCAGGTTCTTATTGGCTCGGTCAATGAATTTTTCGTTAAACTAATGAGCTATGCAAACGATGGTGTCTCCTTTGTTTTCGGTGGTCTTGCGGCGAAGGGACAATTTGTATTCTTCCTGAATGTATTGCTACCGATTGTATTTATCTCTGTTCTTATCGGTATTCTTCGCCACTTCAAAATCCTTCAGTTTATTATTAAATATATCGGATTGGTTCTGAGTAAAGTTAATGGATTAGGAAAGCTGGAATCATTCCATGCGGTGAGTTCATTAACTATTGGTCAGTCTGAAGTATTTATCTCAATTAAAGATATGCTGCCACATATTAGCGACAAGCGGATGTATACCCTGGCGGCAACTGCACTATCAACGGTTTCACTGTCAATTGTGGGTGCCTATATGCAGTTGATTGAGCCTAAATATGTAGTGACAGCGCTATTACTTAACATGTTTAGCACCTTTATTATCGTTTCTGTCATCAATCCTTATCGCCTCAAAGAGGGCGAAGATCTGATTGTAATGAAAGAGAAGAAAAAGCAGACCTTCTTTGAGATGTTAGGTGAATATATCATGGATGGTTTCAAGGTCGCGGTGATTGTGGCTGCCATGCTGATCGGCTTCATTGCGCTTATCTCAGCGATCAACAGCATCTTCGATATGATCTTCGGGATTAGCTTCCAGCAGCTGCTGGGCTATCTCTTCTCCCCCGTGGCCTATATGCTGAATATCCCTTGGTCTGAGGCGGCTCAGGCGGGCAGCATCATGGCAACCAAGATGGTCACCAATGAGTTTGTCGCCATGATGAGCCTGGATAAGGCCCAGGGCCTGAGTCATCACACCATCGGGGTGATCTCCGTATTCCTGGTCTCTTTCGCAAACTTTAGCTCTATCGGCATTGTCGGTGGAGCGGTGAAGGCTCTGAATGAAGACCGTGGTGAGCTAGTTGCCCGCTTTGGCCTCAAGCTGATTTATGGCGCGACCCTGGTAAGCCTGCTGTCAGCGGTTGTTGCCGGGGTGATGATCCCCTAAACAAGCCTGAGTTCTTGAAGATGAGAAAGGCCGCAGCAGCGGCCTTTTTGCTATCCAGAGGATATAAAGTCAGCTCAGCTTGACCAGCGGTCAGTTATTTTGTGCCTGCGGCACAGGTGTCGGGGGCGCCCGACGACGCCCTACTTTTGTATCGTCAAAAGTAGGCAAAAACTCACTACGCATACGATGTTCCCGACATCGAGCTTCGTGGCTCGCCATCTCTGGCTCGAAAAGATAAAGGATCAATTGAGATCCTCTCGGTAATTGAATCGGAGAGAGGAGGTTCAACCCCCGTCAGCGAGCGCCGAGGTGAGCCGTAGAGGATTAAGGTCGAATCACATGGATGTGATGAGAGTTTAGCCGCGACAGGGATGTTGCGTCTAAGCGGCACCTTAATCCTTTGGTGAGACGAGGGTTCAGCGAGATTCGGGGCGTCCCGGGAGATGCAAGAGGGGGCGGACGAGCGCCCCTTCTTGCCTGCCGCCGGTCAGCATCGGCACATGCAGCGTAGCTGCAAATCGCCATCCGCAGGATAGATAAAGAGAATTACTGTGCGTATGTTGGACAGGCCGTACTAAATCGCTGTTTATCTTCCCAGCGCAGCATGGTCAGGGTGTTTCCCCATACGCAGCCGGTATCCAGGGCGTGATAGTCACTGCGTCCACAGTGGCCCTCCAGCGCCGCCCAGTGGCCAAAGATGAGCTCTTTATCCTCAAGGTAAGCCGCAGGGAGTTCAAACCAGGGGACCAGCTCAGGGTGATTGCCTGAGGGCATCAGCTTATGGTGAAACTCCAGCCGCCCATCCGGGTAGCAAAAGCGCATCCGGGTCAGGGCATTGATGCTATAGCGAAGGCGCTCGATACCACTTAGATTGTCATCCCACTGATCTGGTTGATTGCCATACATCCCCTTAAGAAGATGAAAGTAATCCACGGATTGAAGCTCGGCCTCAATCTGCCGGGCACATTGGCGGGCCGTTGTCAGATCCCAGGCCGGGGGGATCCCGGCATGGGTCATCACTAAGGGGTATTCAGAGTGCTCAGCCAGAAGAGGCTGAAAGCGCAGCCAGCGCAGCAGCTCATCTCTGTCCGGAGCCGCAAGGAGTGGCTGCAAACGATCTTTATCATGCTCCCGGGCAAGGCCTGAGCTTACCGTCAGCAGGTGGAGATCATGATTACCCAGAACCACAGTTGCGGCCGGGCCCAGATCGCGCACGTAGCGCAGGGTTTCCAGTGACTTTGGACCCCGCGCCACCAGATCGCCGGTGAGCCATAGCTCATCTTGTGCGGGGTCAAAACCAACATCATCCAGCAGCTGTTTCAGCTCATCCAGGCAGCCCTGGATATCCCCGACCAGGTAACAGGCCATGACGCGGTTTAACCGGCAGCCTTATCGGCAAGATAATTGGCGATCGTCACAAACTGCTCAAGAGAGAGCTGCTCCGGGCGCTGCACCGGATTGATTCCAAGAGCTTCAAGTTCGCTCTCGCTCATCAGATGTTTAAAGCAGTTACGCAGGGTCTTGCGCCGCTGGTTAAAGGCTTCGCGACAGATCCGCTCCAGCAGTCTCACATCTTTGGCCGGGTATGGAGGAACGTCATAAGGCTCAAGACGCACCACGGCTGAGGTTACCTTAGGGGCAGGTTTGAAGGCGCCGGGGCCGACCTCCAGTACCGGGATCACCCGACAATAATACTGTGCCATCACACTCAGGCGACCATAGGTTTTGCTGCCCGGACCGGCGGCAAGGCGTTGAACTACCTCTTTTTGCAACATGAAGTGCATGTCGCTGATCTTATCTGCAAATTCAAACAGATGAAAAATCAGCGGAGTCGAGATGTTATAGGGCAGGTTTCCAAACACCCGTAACTTTTCATCCCCATGCTGCAGCGAGCCAAAATCAAACTTCATGGCATCGATCTGGTGGATCTCAAGTCGGGGACTGAGGACCGGGTGCTCCTCAAGGCGTGCGGCAAGGTCTCTATCCAGCTCCACGACGTGCAGTTTATCTACGCTGGCACTGACAGGCTCGGTTAATGCGCCAAGGCCAGGGCCGATCTCCACCAACTGCTGGTGACGTTGTGGGTGGATTGCCGCAACGATTTGATCGATCACCATGGGATCGTGAAGGAAGTTCTGACCAAACCGTTTGCGGGCCGTATGGCCCATGTGTACCTTATCGCTCATTAACTATTCTCTGCCATCTGGATTGCATATTGAATTGCGGTGTTCAGGCTGCCGATATCTGCATTGCCGGTTGCCGCTAACTCGAGCGCGGTGCCGTGATCAACCGAGGTGCGGATAAAGGGAAGCCCCAGGGTGATATTGACCGAACGCCCAAAACCGACCGATTTTAGCACAGGTAGTCCCTGATCGTGATACATGGCAAGTACCGCATCGGCCTGTTCAAGGTATTTTGGCTGAAATAGGGTGTCAGCTGGCAATGGTCCGGTCAGCTGCCAGGGTTGCTGCTGGCGCATCTTCTCCAGAGTGGGCTCAATGATGGTCAGCTCCTCCTGCCCGAGGTGGCCACCTTCTCCGGCATGAGGGTTGAGGCCAGCCACAAGGATCCGTGGCTCGCGGATCCCAAATTTGGTTTGCAGATCATGGCCCAGAATGGCAAGCACCGAGCTAAGTTTGTCCTGGGTTATCGCATCGGCGACCTCCCGCAGAGGCAGATGAGTGGTCACCAGGGCAACCCTGAGTCCCTCTGTTGCCAGCATCATCACCACCTGCTTACAGCCTGCCTGTTCAGCCAGGTACTCGGTATGACCGGTAAAGGGAGTACCTGAGTCGTTGATCACCCCCTTGTGGACCGGACCGGTCACTAGGGCTGCAAATTCACCGCCGAGACATCCCTCGGCGGCACGCTGCAGACAGGAGACCACATAGCTACCATTTGCAGGGTTGAGAACCCCAGGCAGAGCAGATTGATTCAGTGGGATCTCCTCGACCCACAAGGTCCCTGGCTGGTGGCTAACCGGTGGCTTTGCCCGATCATAGGGCCTGAGACATATATCGAGTCTCAACTCCCGGGCCCGTTGCTCAAGGAGTTGGCGACTGGCGACAGCAACCAGCGGGTGTGAGCAGGGGTTCTGGGCAACCTCAAGTAATAGATCCGGGCCTATGCCTGCCGGTTCGCCCGGAGTGATAACCAAGGGAGCCCGGCCCATTAATCTTCGACCTGGTTGGTTTTTTGAATTCGGATGTAGGCCGAGCCCTGCAGCTCATCAATCCAGTTTTGTACCGCCTCGCTGAACTGGCGACGGAATAGCAGTTGATAGGCGCGCTGACGATTGGCCTTACCCGTGACATCCACCTTCTTGCGCTGCTGTAGCTTCACCAGGTGCCAGCCTAGGGAGGATTTAAAGGGTTGGCTCAGCTCGCCAGGCTTGAGACGCAGGATCATCTCCTTGAATGCCGGTACATAGATATCCGGGTTTGCCCAGTCAAGCTCGCCGCCCTGGGCCGCAGAGCCTGGATCCTGAGAGTACTTCTTCGCCATCTCGGCAAAGCTTGCCTTGCCGGAGAGGATCTCCTGGCGGACATCTGTCAGGATCTGCTTGGCTTTAGCTGAGCTCATGATGACAGATGGCTTAAGCAGGATTTGCTGGGCCTTTACCTCGGTTTCCATCACCCTGTTTTGACCGCGGATCCCAAGGACCTTAACGATGTGCAGGCCATTACTGGTACGAAGCGGGCCGATCACATCACCCTTCTGTGCTCCCTTAATCGCCTCTTCAAAAAGAGTCGGCATCTCCTGAGTGGTCATCCAGCCCCAGTTACCTCCCTGAAGGGCCTTGGGACCATCACTCTCGGAGATTGCGAGCTTATAGAAGTTGGCACCATTTTTCAGCTCCCGAATAAGGCGATCTGCTTTACTGCGGGCTACTTTCTGCTGTGCCTTGGTTGCATTATCGGGAATCGCGATCTCGATATGACCAATCTGGTACTGCTCCTGTGCCTTGCCCTTGGTTTGCAGGTTTTTCATCAGCTGGGTGACTTCGCTGTCCGAGATGTTGATCCGTCGCTGGACCATGATCCGCTGGATTTCGCCGATAAGGATCTCATTTTGCACCTGCTGGCGAAACTCGCCGTAGCTGACGCCCTGTTTTTTAAGGTCGGCCTTGAGTGCCGTGACACTCATCTTCCGGCTGGAGGCAACACTGCTGATCGCTTGCTCAAGCTGCTCATCACTCACCTGAAGTCCCTGTTTCTTAGCAACCTGCAGTTGCAGGGCCTGCTGGATCAGGTGATCAAGGGCCTGCTTCTCAAGAACTTTGTCATCGGGCAGGGGTTGATTCGCCTGCTTGGCGTTGCGCTTGATCTGGGCGACCAGCTCCTGAACCTCACTTTGCAGCACCACACCCTGGTTGACCACAGCGGCCACCTGGTCCAGAAGCACAGGCTTGGCCTGGACAGCGAAGGCTAGCAGTAGTGCGCAGATTGTACCGGCCATCAATCGAACTATTTTTTTCATAGGTTTCCTTTACATCAAATCTTAAAGTCAGAGCAGCAACTCTTATTGATTGATTCCTGTATCCGGATCCGTCTCCAGATCAAAGGGTCTGTAGTAGGGCAGCTGTGAGGTACCAAGCTTGAAGTCGCTGGGAACTGAGCCTGAGCCCATACCGAGCAGTTCAAAGTTGATACCAAGTGATACTTCTTTGTAGGTATCCAGCTGATTGCTTCCTTCCGGAGTCCGGTACTTGAGCTGATCTTCCCAAGTAAAGGTGACTGCCCAGCAACAAGAGGCATATCTCAGACCGGCAAAGCTATCGATATTGTTTTTATTGTTGAGATCCCGGTAATAACCTCCGAGCAATTTCCAGCGATCATTAAAAAGTGGGGTACTAAAGGTCCCCCCAACTGTCTGACGGCCGGGACCTCATAGCTGGTATCTGTCGTGGCAGTCGCATCCTGCTCAGACAGATAACGATAGTTGATCTGAGCTACCTGGTCTTTATTGACCCTGTATTCCAGGGCAGAGTTCCCCGCGGTGATCTGATCTTTATGAGTGTTGTATTGGATACCACTATGGAAAAACCAGCGCTCGGTAAGATTTAGATCGCCCTGGGCATAGATCGGGGATAGCTGCTCGTTATCCTGAATCGAATTTGCGTAGAGCTGTACTCTGGGGGCTACAAAATTATAGGCCTGGCCGACGGCCAAGCGTGCCCGCTCGGTTCCATCACCATTCAGGAAGCGGGTGGTAACCCCCAAAGAGAAGCGGTTTTCATCACTGATACGGTCGATGTCAGAGAAGCGCTGATCGCTAAACAGGCTGTAATAATCCTGGCTCATCAGGGTTGTATCGTAGAGGTAGATATCCTGCTGATTCTTATAGGGGATATACAGATACTGGAACTGAGGCTCCAGAGTTTGGGTATAGTTATTCAGCAGCACCATCGGCCGCTCGAAGGTCATGCCTCCCAGGATGCGAAATTCTGGCAACACCCGGTTGATCCCACCATCTTCAAGGTTAGGGTGGTTTGAGTAATCTGAGCTGCCGGCAAAGTCACGAACCTGCTGATTGTAGTGAGTCATTAAGAGCTTACTCTGGAAGCTCAGGTTATAGCCCGTGGTGCTGAGAATAGGTACGGTAAAAGCTGGAGCTAAGTGAAATCTGTCGGCAACGGGTAGGGTATCCAGATCGTTATCAAAGCGCACCGATTCGGCATACAGGGAGAGCTGGTAATCACTGGAGCTGTTGTTATAGCCGTTAAAGCGAAGCCGCGGCATGATGGAGTAAGGTTCTACCGTTGGTACTAGTACCTGGTAGGAAACCGTATCCATCACCAGGTTCCAGTCAGGCTGATAATAACCCAGAGAAGTGGTGCGCTGAAGCTGATCCGAGCTGCGGGTACCATATATAGGATCGAAATCACTGTAGTAGTTTTTATCCCACTGGGCCACCTGGGCATAGTCGATATTCAGCCGCAGGTCGTTGTTAAGGAATGCAGCATCCTGTTTCCAGTAGAACATCCAACGCGGGTCGTTGGCATGCTCATTGGTGGATGCAAAGCTCTTATCATGGCCCAGATATTCCCCATAGAGGATCCCCTTGTCGGTGGGGCTGGTCATATAGCGATACTCCAGCTGACTCATCCAGCCGCGCAGAGACATGTAGCGTGCGGTCAGGGTCGCATCCTGATTGGGAGCAATATTCCAGTAAAAGGGGATATTCAGGCCGATGCCATTACTGGAGCTGGAGCTGTAGCTTGGGTAGAGAAAGCCTGTGGTTCGCTCATTCTTGACCGGGAACTGCAGATAGGGGAAGTAGAACACCGGCACATCGTAAAACCACATGCTGGAGTTCCAGGCGGTACCAAACACCTCGTTATTATCGATATCTATAGTAGAGGCCCGCATATGCCACACCTCGTTATCCGGCTTGCAGGTGGTAAAGGTAGCATCCGTCATGGTCAGAAAGCGGTTATCTCTTAGATGCATCGAGCTTGCATCACCGCGCCCCTGGCTCTGATTGAGCTTGTAGGTGCTCTGTTGAATCTTGGTCTCATGAGTATTGAGGTTCGAGGTCATCTTCTTATCACTCTTGAGAGTGACAATACTGTCCTGGTAGTCGATATCCCCCTTGGCGGTCACCTCTCCCGTGGGTTGATCCAGTTCGGCATAGTCAGAGCTGAATGAGCGATCTCCCTGCTTAGCTTTGACATCGCCGGTGTAGATAAGCTTGCCGCCTTGCTTGGCGGAGGCCTCTTTTGCCGTGATATGCACCGGGAGGTTATTGATATCCTGAGGACTGGTTGAGCTACCTGAAGCTACCTGCTGATTCGAGTTTGCCTCTGGCGACTGCTGTGTGGTTTGCTCCTTTGAGCTTTCAGAGTGAGTTGAGCTGGCTTCAACCTGTGGCTGATTGGTCTGCTGCTCTGAGGCTGCATGGGCCAGAGGGATCATTGAGGCAGCCATCAATACAGATCCTGTCAGGCGCACGGGGTAATTCCATCGGTTTAATTTATTCACTTATTTTCTCACCATCACCACAGTTGCAGGGATTTTTGGTTCAATCTTCTGTTCGCAATTGGTCGCTATGATAAGCGAATTTCACATCAAGGGCTAATGAGTGTCCCGGATAAATTTCTTTGGATCACACAGTGCCATTGAAATTAGGATAGTCCTCAAAAGAGAATGATGAGTGGTTTTGTGTGGGGAAGCGGCGAGTATCGCTGATTTGTGCTTTTGCCTATGAGTTGTGACTCAATTTAATAGCTTTAGCTGGCTGAAAATGGAGGAGAAATGCAGAAATTACAATTGGGGGCCGTTGTCTTTGATGGGTTTGAATTACTGGATCTGTTTGGTCCTTTGGAGATGTTTGGCTTAGCCCGTGAGCAGTTTGACATTCGTCTGCTCTCTTTTGCGGGCAGCAAGGCAAGGAGCAGTGCCGGTCCGGTGGTTGAGGCCGATCACTCTTTCAATGCGGTTGAGAGGTTGGATCTGTTGCTGGTTCCGGGAGGCCTGGGTACCCGACAGTTAGTAGAAAATCAGCCGTGGATAGATGCACTGCATGGTTTGGCTGAGCGATCACACTGGGTTGCCTCTGTCTGTACCGGTTCTGCCCTGCTGGCCAGGACCGGGGTGCTGGATGGTCGCAGGGCGACCACCAATAAGCTTGCGTATCGCTGGGCAACGGCGCAGGGCCATGGGGTAGACTGGCAACCCAAAGCGCGCTGGGTGGAAGATGGTGAGATATTTACCTCCTCTGGTGTCAGCGCTGGGACCGATATGGCTCTGGCGATGATAGCCAGGATCTGCGGACATACCCGGGCCCTGGAGATCGCCCATCTGGCCGAGTATATCTGGAATCAGGATCCAACCGATGATCCTTTTGCTATGCCCTGAGAGTTAGCCTTGCTTATGGTGGTCGTTGTGCATTTTCCAGGATCTTGACGATTCAAATGAGTCATATAGGATGGGCTGACTAGCGTTCTCTTAACTGGTTTTCCCCTATGCCTGAATATCTGACCGATCCCTTTCTGTGGGGGATTGGAGTTGTACTGCTGATCCTTTTCTGGCGCCTGCGCCGCCCTCTGACTCCCCATGCTCGCAATATTAAGGACTCCAAGAGACTCTATCGCAGACTCTGCCGTCAACCCCAGGGAGCCGGTAAGCTCAACAGGCTCAAGCAGATCGACCCCTATCTCTTCGAGGAGCTGCTGCTTACCGCCTTTGAAAAAAAAGGCTATCGAATAGAGCGCAACAGCAAGTATGCCGGGGATGGCGGGATTGATGGTAAGCTGTTTCTTGGACGCAAGCGCTACTATATCCAGGCCAAGCGCTATCGAAATTATATTCGCAGTGAGCATGTGAGTGAGTTTATCTCTTTGTGTGAGCGTGACCGGGTACAGGGCTATTTTGTGCACACAGGAAAAACCCCGGATAGTGTAAAGAAGCTATTTGCCCAGCAAAAGAGGGTCGAGCTCATCAGCGGACCTCGTCTGTTATCTTTGTTTCGTCGTTAACCGCCATAGGCCCTGATGTTCAATTTGGCGCTTAAGGTTAAATTGGTGTAACGTGAGAAGGTGTTTACCTATCTTATTCGCCAGCTCAAGGCAAAGGAGTGAGCCATGACGACAATGACCCTACTGCAGGAAGTGATGATGGAGGCGGCCGTGATTGGTCAGGCCGATGATCATCGAGGCTGGTATATCTGTGAGCCCCAGGGGATCTGGTACCTGTTTGATGATGGAGAGATCCGAAAAACCTGCTCCAGCGAGCCAGATTGCAGCGCCTTTTGGCCTTCACGCGAAGCCGCAACCACCTTTTATCAGCAGTGGAAAGAATCTACTCAGGAAGAGTAATTCCCTTCAAATCTTTTTCCCAATATGGATTTTCACCAGGCAATGACTGTTTTTTTGCCTGCCAATGGTGGGCTCTGTTAAAGCCGGTTTGTTGAGCCGGCCTTATCTTTGCTCCAGTTGCCCCTGCCTGGCCAGTAACAGAAGCTCCTCGATTCGTCCCTGCTCTTTAAGCTTGGCAAGACCACGATTAAAGGTTTCGATGATCTTCTCTGCGTTGGGGGTTTTCTTGGAGATCAGAAGATGCAGTGGATTACTGACCGCCGGGACTGGATGGTTGGTAAACAGGATATCACTGTGAGGATAGAGCTTGCGTAGCATGTAATAGCCAACATCAACACTCTCCAGGGTGACGTCCTTGCGCCCCGAGAGGATCAGATCAAAGCTCTGCTTGAGGCGATTAACGAAGGCAACATCCAGGGTACCGTCCTCGATCGCATTATAGAAGGCGTCGCTATAGGTGTAGCCACGGATCGCTACAATTCTCTCGTTTTTCAGATCTTCGAAGCTTTTCCAGTGCAACGGATAACCCTTGAGGTGAAACCAGACAATCCGGTCATTGATAATGGGATCGCTATAGAGGTGGGTTTTGCGGCGTTTCTCAGAGTCGTACCAGGCGAGGGTCCCGCTGACCTCTCCAACTTCTGACATTCGGTAGGCTCGCTGCCAGGAGGTATAGACATAGTCCACCTTGACCCCCTCCATAGCAAATGCCTCCTTGGCGGCTCCATTGACAATTCCACCAAACTTAAAAGATTTTGAGCAGAAGGGAGGAAAATCACCCGTGGTGATGGTCAGAGTCTGTGCCTGAAGCAGGCCGGAAAAGGTGATCGTAAGCACCAACAGCAGGATAGATTTAAACATAATGCAGTTCCCTTGCAAGGCTTATCTCAAGTGTAGCAAGGGAACTCACATCTGTTACAAAGAGCCCCCTTTACTGAGGGGGCAGATAGGGTTAGTTATCGCTGAGTTTATTCTTCCCACGTAGGGTCCACAGGACATCCTGGCTCCGATAGGTTGCCAGTATTGAGTAAGCAACAGGGATCACAAACAGCGAGAACAGGGTGCCAATCAGAAGGCCACCAACCAGCACCAGACCAATCTGATAACGACCAATCGAGCCGGGGCCAGAGGCCAACGCCAGTGGCAGGGCACCGAAGATCATCGCCAGCGAGGTCATCAGGATGGGGCGCATCCGGGTTTTTGATGCCTCCAGCACCGCCTCCATGATGGAGTAGCCCTGCTGTATCAGGTTATTGGCAAACTGAACGATCAAGATCCCATGCTTGGTAATCAGACCGATCAGGGTCACCAGGCCGATATTGGTATAGATATTCAGGGTGCTCCCGGTTAGCTTGAGTGCAAGCAGGGCACCGGTGATCGACAGCGGGACCGTCAGCAGGATCACCAGGGGATCGAGGAAGCTTTCAAACTGTGCCGACAAGATGAGGTAGATAAAGATGAGTGCCAGACCAAACAGGAATAGCGAGCTTCCCTGAGAGTCTTCCAGTTGCTGGATACCGCCGGTAAACGCCATGCTCTGATCCGAGGTGAGCATTGGAGGGACCACCTGATTAACATACTGCTCTATGCTGCTCAGGGAGTAGCCCGGGGTCACATCCGCAGTGATGGTGGCCGAGCGCTTATGGTTAAAAGTGGTGATATCCGGGGTGCCGGTACTCTTCTTGAGGGTCACCAGCTGGGACAGGGGGATCATCTCACCCGATGATGCCTTGACATAGATGCTGTTCATCACATCAAAGTTCCCCAGATATTTCTGACTGAGTTGGGCACGCACGCTGAAGGTGCGTCCATCCGGGAGCTGGATTTTGGTGGGATCGCTACCACCGCCCATCATGGTGTTGAGGGCACTGCTGATCTGATCCAGACCTATGCCGAGCTTACTGGCCAATGCCCGATCGATACTGAATCTGAGTTGTGGCTGGTCTGCCTTAATTGAGGTTTCTACATTACTCAACCCCGGATATTTTTTCAGTGCAGCAACCACCTTGCTACTGAGATTTTTCAGATCCTGAGGGTCCTGATCCTTATTAAGAGTCATCAGTTGCAGCTCAAAGCCAGTTGAGCCCGCGCCATAATTGACCGGATCCGGCAGGTTGAAGGTGACCGACATCCCGGGGATCTTCCTGTTCACCTGGGTATTGAGTCTGTCGACAATTTGGCGAGCCGTCTGATCGCGCTCGGACCAGGGCTTGAGGGTGATAAAGTGGGTCGGTGAGGTCAGGTAAAAGGAGACCACATGCTCAAAGGTCGGCTCCTGATTGAGGATCTTGTCCAGCTGGGCCATGTTGCTGTCGACATAGCTCTGGTTACTCGCCGGTGGCAATGTGATGCTGGTATCAATGTAGCCGATATCTTCTTTGGGGATCACCTCCTGATCCATAAAGTGATAGAGCACACCAGCCCCGACCACGCACAGCAGCAGTATGCTGAGCATCCAGCGCTTGTGCTCAAGATTTTTACGCAGCAGCCTCTGGTAACCCTGGGTGAGCCTCTCCAGCATACTTTCCAGTTTTAAGCTAAGCCGTGAGCTTTTCTCCACCGGCCGCAGCAGTTTGGCGCACATCATAGGTGAGAGGGTCAGGGCCACAAACCCCGAGATCAATACGGCTCCCGCCAGGGTGAAGGCAAATTCCCGAAACAGGGTCGCGGTAAAACCGCTACTAAAGCCGATGGGCACATACACTGCCACCAGGGTGAGTGTCATGGCGATGATTGCAAAGATAAGCTCTCTGGAGCCTCGGCGCGCGGCCTGAACCGGAGATTCACCCCGTTCAATATGGCGGTGGCAGTTCTCAACCACTACGATGGCATCATCGACCACCAGACCTATCGCCAGCACAATTGCCAACAGGCTGATCACATTGATAGAGAAACCAAACAGCGCCATCACTCCAAAGGTCCCTATGATACAGATGGGGATGGTGATAATTGGGATAAGCGCAAGACGCATCGAGCCGAGGAAGGCCAATACGATCACCCCAACCAGGATGATCGCCTCGATCACTGCCTTTAGACACTCATGCAACGAGTTGCTGATGAAGGTCGCCTGGTTATAGGTAACCGCTACCGAGACTCCTTTGGGCAGGGCGGGGGCTATCTTTTTAAGCTCCTTTTGCACCCTGGCTGCAACATCCACAGGGTTGGCGCCGGTAAAGGGGCGGATCTCCAGCACCAGTGCCGGGTGCCCGTCATAGGTCAGCTTGCTGGGAGTGAGTTCACTGGGTCCCCAGGCCACCTTGGCCACATCACTTATCTTGATCGGCTGGCCATCCTGATAGCGGATCACCAGGTTGGCAAAATCCTTGGCCGAGTGGATCTCGGTATCTGACACCAAAACATAATTTTTCTCGGTACTGAGAATCGATCCGGCACTCATGCTGACATTATTATTGGCCAGAGTTGATTGAACATCTGCCGGGGAGACCTTAAGTGCGGCCATCTTAATCGGGTTGAGCCAGATCCACAGATTGGTCCCCGAGCCACCGTAAGGGCCGGGTACCCCACCGACTCCCTGGATGTTCTTAAGCCTTGGGATCACATGATCCCACAGGTAGTTATACAGGGTGGAGAGATTCATGGAAGAGGAGGTAAACGCGATATTCAGGGTGGGCGGTGAGCTCCAGTCCTCACCACTATTATCCGAGACGGTTGGGGCCTGTGGCATGGCGGGGAGATCGCTAACCCCGGCCACCTTATTGCGCAGCTTATCCACCACCTGGTAGTAGTTCACATTATCACGCAGGGTCACCGAGATACTGCTGCTGCCATCCGAGCTCTTGCTCGAAAGCTGCTTGATCCCATCGACATCGCTGATCGCATCCTCAATCTTGCTGGTGACCTGATCCGACATATAGAGCGCGCTGGCGCCGGGAACACTGGCGCTGATGGTTGCCGTTTTTTGTTCAAACTGTGGGAAGTAGCGAATATCCAGCTGCTTAAGGGAAACAAGTCCGACCACGATCAACAAAATGCTAAGAACCGTGGCAAAGACCGGATGGCGGATACAGATATCGGGTAGTTTGACCATAATATTGTTCTGGAGTGAGGGCGAACGCTCGCCCTTGGATTAATGGGTTGCTGTGTCAGGAGTGCTATCAGACACGGTCGCGGTCGGCTTAGAAGAGCTGACCTGGGCCGGCTTGGAGCTTGTGCTGGCAAGTGGCGGCTTAGGCTCAGCTGTTGCCTGGGCCTTTACCGGCTTTTTGGCGCCGGGGACCTCGCTGGCTTTTGGGGCCGCCGTCTGAGAGGGCTGCTTTTGTTGAGGCGTACTAGCAGATATTGTCTTGGGAGTAACGGGCTTTTCTGGTGCCGTTTCTGCTGAGCTTTGGATGTTAACCGGCATCGAGTCGCTCAATTTCTGAGTCCCTGAGGTCACAACATCCTGGCCTTCGCTCAGTCCCTGGGTGATGACAATATCTCCATCATTGGTATTTTCCTCGGTGATCACGTCGGTTTTAACAGCCTTGTGATCCTTGATGGTAAACACATAGCTTTGTTGATCATCAACCATGATTGCGGTCTGGGGGATCACCAGCTGTTTACTTCCCTTGCCGAGCAGCTGATGCACTGTCACTGTCTGGCCCGGTGAGAGTTGGTGGGTGGCGTTGCCAAACTGAGCCTGGAGATCGAAGCGTCCGGTATCCGGGTTGATGGTCGGCGAGATATAGGTCACCCGCCCATCGAATTTCTTGTTAGGGTACATATCCGTCGTCAGGTAGATCGCCTGACCCAGCTTGACCCGGTTTTTCAGATCCTGATTGAGGTTATAGCTGACCTTAAGTGGATCCAGCTGTACCAGATTCACCAGTTTGGTTCCGCTGCCGATGTAGGCACCGGTACTGAAATCAAAGCTCCCCAGGGTTCCGTCGAATGGGGCAACCAGCTTGAGATTATGGGCACTCTCCAGAGCAGCGGCATAGTTGGCCTTGGCTACCGTGAGAGAGGTTTGCACCTTGATGTAATCCTGCTTGGCGAATACTCCGGTTCCCTTGAGAAGCTGATAGCGCTTGTAGTTGGAGCTGACCTCATCCAGGTTGGCCTGGGCCGAGGCGATATCCGCCTTCACGTCACTGTCATCCAGGGTAGCGATCACATCTCCCTGGTGGATCTGCTCGCCATCCTGAAAGAAGATGTGATTGATATGTCCGGAGGAGGAGAAGCTGAGATCGGCAGAGTGAACCGCCTTGATAGTACCTAATGAGCTTGCCGTTTCCGGGATCTGCCTGAGGTGGGTAGGGGTCACGGCGACCGTGACAGCTGTTTGAGTCGGAGCCGCCTGGGCAGCAAAGCTTGAGTTGATAAAGCCACTAAACAGGAATGCGATAGCGATCTGAGAGATTTTATTGGGTTTCATCATCTTTTTTCGTTCATCGGTCATGAAATATGCTCTCTACTACAAAAAGGCGACGCGAGATAATAGCTCAGAGAGTCCATGGGTTGATACTAGGGTAAAACTGTCGCAGCGCATAACAAGAATTATGCTTTTGCCGATTGTATCAGACGCCAGATGTCGTCGTGTAAGGAAATGAAAACGGGGAGTTGTCGCCAATTTGCGACAACTCCCCGTGAAGTTGGCTTGAACAGACTTTTAGGGTTACTTGCTGGTGGTTTTTGCAGCGTTTTTAGTCGCCGGAGCCGTAACCTGTTGCAGTCCATTGTTGATTAATACCACATCTTCTTCGCTCAGGGTACCGGCCGCCGCCTTCAGTGCCAGGTAGTCATTGATATAGGCAAAGCGCGCGCTTGAGAGATTTTCTTTGGCCTGATACAGGGACTGAACCGAGTCCAGAACATCCACTATGGTGCGGGTGCCAACCTCATAGCCAGCCTTGGTGGCATCCAGAGCGCTTTGGTTTGACAGCACCGATTGCTGGTAGGCCTTGATCTTACTGATATCGGCCCGGACGTTGTTATAGCCAGAGTTAATATCACTGACCATGGCACGGTAGCTCTGTTCGAGTTGCTGGCTGGAGTTTACATAGTCGGCCTGGGCCTGGCGTACCAGTGAGCTGGTGGCTCCTCCGCTATACAGAGGAATATTCAGGCTGAGGCCGATGGTGCCTTGATCCTGGCGACCGGTAGCATCTGTTGAGTTGAAATCAGCATGGTTATCATAGTGGTTGCTACTAAGGCTTCCCGTCATATCCAGGGTTGGCAGGTGTCCCGCTTGATTCACCGAGATCTGTTGCTTGGCGATCGACTGGGCGATCCGATCCGAGTTAACACTCAGGTTTTTATCATTGGCAACTTTAAGCCACTGGGTGACTCCAAGCCGTGGCATGGAGGGAGAGAACTGCTTGGTGTTCAGCACGTCGAGATTATCTATGGTGGTGCCGGTGATCTTACGTAGCTCCTCATAACTGTTATCCAGGTTGTTCTGGGCGACAATCTTGTCAGCCACCGCCTGATCCCGTGAAGCCTTGGACTCCTCAACATCGGTAATGGCGCTCAATCCCACCTTGTAGCGCTGCTCGGTCTGCTCCAAAGTACGTTGCACCGCCTCAAGGTTTGCCTCGGCAAACTCCAGGCTATCCTTGGCGGACAATACATCAAAGTAGGCCTTGGTGGTGCGGGTGATGAGATCCTGCTTGGCTTCGGCGTAGGTGACGCCAGCCTGGGTTACTTCCTTCTCGGCAATTCCCAGATTCAGCCAGCTATCCCAGTGAAATAGCTGCTGGCTAAGGGTTAAAGAACCTTGAGCATTCTGCTGTGTACCATTGGAGCCCGCGTTGCCACCATCATTTCGATTGGTATTCACGTTCCGTGTATAGTCAGTTGTCCCAACTAATGCCAGTTGTGGCAACAGGTCGGCGCGTGCCTGAGGGATCTTTTCCTGGGCAGAGTCAAGAGTGGCTTTGGCCTGAAGGATCTGCGGATCTTTTTGCTGTGCCAGCTTGTATACATCAAGCAGGTTTTCCGCATGGGCGGTTCCCATAAATCCTGCAATGATCAGGGTTGAAAGAAGAGTTCTTTTCATCATATCGCCATTACCTTCAGTTCGCTGTGTATCATGATGCCTGCCGGAACGTCTGCCCGAACCTATGGATCCTGAAGAAATTCGCTGAATCCAAACTTAATGTAGTGTAATTAACTGGATTGTTCAGTAAAAGTTTCTTTTTGTAGGCTAATTGCCTCGGCAGCATTGATCTGTATCAGCAGATCGGCACAATTCACTGTTATGCATCATGGGCTTCTGCTGGATTCATTGTGAATGAACATTCATTCATCTTGGTGTGATTTTAGGCCGCCCATGAGAGATGTCAAATTTTGCAGCACAAAAAGGAGTTGTCGGTGAGCGAAAATCATTCCCGGTTTGATCTAGAAGATGTTGAGGTGATAGAGAAAACCTCCCTCTATTCCGGTTTTTTTAAACTGAATCGTTATACCTTCCGCCATAAGCTGTTTGCCGGAGGCTGGAGCGAGGGGATTACCCGAGAGCTTCTGGAGCGGGGCAGTGCCGTGGCTCTGCTGCCTTACGATCCAAAGCGTGACAAGGTGGTGCTGATTGAGCAGTTTCGCATCGGAGCCCTGGATAGTCCCTATTCCCCCTGGCTGCTGGAGGTGGTTGCCGGGATCATGGATCACGATGAGACCCCGGAGGAGCTGGCCCGGCGTGAGGCCGAGGAGGAAGCCGGGCTTACTCTCGGGCGCTGTGACCGGGTGATGAGCTATTTGGTGAGTCCGGGGGGCACCTCAGAGCGGATCGATGTCTATGTGGGTGAAACCGACAGTGACGCTGTGGTTGAGGGGGTTTTTGGCCTGCCTCACGAGGGTGAGGATATCCGGGTCCAGGTGGTCGATCGGCAGACCGCCTATGAGTGGTTGCAGCAGGGGCGGGTGGAAAATGCCACCGCGGTGATCGCCCTGCAGTGGTTGCAGCTCAATTACCAGGAGCTACAGGCCCGCTGGCAGGAATAGCTACAGGTTTGACCTGCAGTCGGCTTGTTTTGTGCCTGTGGCACAATTGTCCGGCCGCGGACAGCGGGAAGAGGGTATTGCTTGTCCAATACCCTCTTCACTCCCAAGGACACCCCGGTCTTTTTGGAATTAGCCCTGCGGGCTGCAAGTTCATGCCTTCGGCATAATTGCCGGTGCTGACCGGCGGCAGGTCAGGGGATTGCACACCCAGTCCCCCTAACGACCCCCAGGGTGCCCCCAAATCCGCATAATTCCTCAGAATAACTAGATTTTTGAGGGGACAGACAAACGGGACATCCCTATCCCGGTTGTCTTCTCACGACGTCCTGTCGTTCGCCCTAAAAAATCTGCGCTATTCTTCGGTGCGAATCAGAGGGGGAGTTTCAAAGCCCGTGAGCGAGAGTTGAGGTGAACCGCAGAGATTTGCTGTCTCTTTTCGAGGCATGGACGCCGAGCCGCGAAGGTCGATGGAGGGGTGAAGTTGCTCCCAGAGCAACGTAACGCGAGATAGGATATCGAGCTGGGGAGATTTGTCAGGGATGATAAATACATCGTGCGTAGCGAGTTTTTGATTACTTTTGGCGATACAAAAGTAATGTGCAGTCGGGCACCCCCGACACCAGTGGCGGTAGCCACAAATAGCCATCCGCAGGATAAAAGATCTGCAGTTTTGATCTGCGTTAAGCCTGTTTGCGGCAAAGGTGCAATTATCTGGTCGCAGTTCCTTTCTGCCAGAAGACTGTTCAATAATTCACCTGTGCAGGTCATTGTTAAAAACTGAGAGATTCGCTTATTTGCGCCTTTGGTGAGGTGTGAGATACTAAGGCATCCCAATCCCTGACTGGGTAGAGGTCAGGGCGCATAGTGGATGTTTTCCCGGGCAGGTTTTTCTTGCCGGGCGCATTCGGTTCTTTTCGGCACACGATGATAAGAGAAAGCGGTGTTTCCTGACAAAATTCATCTTCAAACGACCAGCACTGATGGGGTGATCCGGCTGCTACAGATCACCGATACCCACCTTTTTGCCGAGGCATCTGCCAGATTGTTAGGGGTGACCACCTTTGACAGTTACTCAGCTGTAATCGATGCGATTGAAGCACATCCTGAGCCCTATGAAGCGGTTCTGGCGACCGGAGATATCTCCCAGGATCAGTCCGATGAGTCTTATCAGAAATTTATTCAGCAGGTGAAGCGGCTGCAGAAACCGACTTACTGGCTACCGGGAAACCATGATGGCAGCGAGTCGATGCATAAGGTGCTTCCCGATGGCGGGTTGCGTCCCTTTGGTCAGCTGATCTGGCCCGCCTGGCAACTGATTATGCTGGATACTCAGGTCCCGGGCGTACCCCACGGCATGCTCAGTGAGCAGCAGTTGCAGCAACTGGAGACCGCTCTTGCCAGTTACCCTCAAAAACATGCCCTGATCCTGTTGCACCATCAGCCACTGCCGGTGGGGTGTGCCTGGTTGGATCAACACAGCCTTAAAAATGCAGAGCAACTCTTTGCACTGCTGGATCGATATCCTCAGGTACAGGGTGTGGTGTTTGGTCATGTCCACCAGTCCTTTGAGACCGAGCGTAACGGCGTCAAATATCTTGCGGCCCCTTCGACCTGCCTGCAGTTTACCCCTCTGTCTGATGAGTTTGCACTGGATCGTCAGGCGCCCGGTTGGCGTTATTTGCAGCTTCATCCCGACGGGCGGATTTCGACCCAGGTCTGGCATCTGCCAATGGGGAAATACCTACCCGATACTGAAGCCGTGGGGTATTAAAGATGAGCCTGCAGACACTAATCTATATTCATGGCTTTAACTCATCACCGGGCTCCCATAAGGCCTCGGTGATGGCTGAATACGTGACTCGTTACCACCCACAGACAGAGATCATCATCCCTGAGCTCCCGGTATCGCCCGCCGAAGCCTGGGCCGGGCTCAGTGAGCTGGTGCGTGAGAGATCCGCTAAGGGAAGCGTTGGGATCCTCGGCAGCTCCCTGGGGGGCTTTTATGCCACCGCGCTGTGTGAACACTTTGGCTGCCGCGCTGTGCTGATCAACCCGGCCGTCTATCCCTATGAGCTCCTCAAAGATTATATTGGTGAGCAGACAAACCCCTACACAGGGGAGAGATTTACCGTCAAGCCTGAGTATATGGATGAGCTGCGCAGTTTAGCTGTGCCCTGGCTCAAGCATCCACAACAGCTGTGGCTACTGCAGCAAACCGGTGACGAGGTGCTGGATTATCGCCAGGCTCTGGATCGTTACCGCTTTAGCCGCTCCACCATAGAGATGGGGGGCGATCATTCGTTTACTGAATTTGAGCGCTATCCGGCGCAGATCCTGCGTTTTTTGCAGGGATAAGCTGCCCGCCTAATTAAAGAAAAATTTTCATGAGTGTTGAACAATATACATCCGATGCCATTGAGGTCTTAAGTGGCCTGGATCCGGTTCGCCGTCGCCCGGGTATGTACACAGATACCTCCCGTCCCAATCACCTGGGCCAGGAGGTCATTGATAACAGTATCGATGAGGCATTGGCGGAGCATGCAACTCAGATCCAGGTGATCCTGCATAAGGATCAATCCCTGGAGGTCAGCGATGATGGCCGGGGAATGCCGGTGGATATCCATCCCGAAGAGGGAGTCCCCGGGGTCGAGCTGATCCTGAGCCGACTGCATGCCGGGGGCAAGTTCTCCAATAAGAATTACCAGTTTTCCGGTGGTCTGCACGGGGTAGGAGTCTCTGTGGTCAACGCCCTATCCAGTCGACTGGAAGTAACGGTCAAGCGTAACGCCAATGTCTACAGCATCGCCTTTGAGAATGGTGAAAAGGTTGAGGATCTCCAGGTGATCGGCAGCTGCGGGCGCCGCACCACGGGCACCAAGGTCCACTTTTGGCCCGATGCCAGCTACTTTGACTCGGCGAAGTTTTCGGTGCCCCGGCTGGTTCACCTGCTACGGGCCAAGGCGGTGCTCTGTCCCGGGTTAACCATTCGCTTTATCGATAAAAATAGCGGTGAGCAGCAGGAATGGTGCTTCAAAAATGGCCTCAAAGATTATCTGTGTGAGGCCCTTGAACAGTACGAGACACTTCCGCAGCAACCCTTTACCGGAGCCTTCAGCGCCGAACACTCAGCGGTAGACTGGGCCGTGACCTGGCTGCCCGATGGCGGAGAGCTGGTCACCGAAAGCTATGTGAACCTGATCCCCACCGCTCTGGGAGGTACTCACGTCAACGGTTTCCGTCAGGGACTGCTGGATGCGATGCGCGAGTTTTGCGAGTTTCGCAACCTGCTGCCACGTGGGGTGCGCCTGTCCCCCGAGGATATCTGGGATCGCTGTGGCTATATCCTGTCGGTCAAGATGCAGGATCCTCAGTTTGCCGGTCAGACCAAGGAACGCCTCGCTTCCCGCCAGTGTGCCGCCTTTGTCTCCGGCATTGTTAAAGATGCATTCAGCCTGTGGCTCAATGCCCACACCGAACTCTCTGAGCAGCTGGCAGAGTTTGTGATCCAGCGGGCCCAGCGCCGCCTGCGCTCCGCCAAGAAGGTGGTGCGTAAAAAGGTCACCCAGGGGCCGGCGCTACCGGGTAAGCTCACCGACTGTAGCGGTCAGGAGTCCAGCCGCTCTGAGCTCTTTCTGGTGGAGGGGGACTCGGCAGGTGGCAGTGCCAAACAGGCGCGCGATCGTGAGTTCCAGGCGGTGATGCCGCTGCGCGGTAAGATCCTCAACACCTGGGAGGTTGATGGCGAGCAGGTATTGGGCTCTCAGGAGATCCACGATATCTCGGTCGCGATCGGGGTCGATCCCGACTGTGAAGATATCTCCGGCCTGCGCTATGGCAAGATCTGTATCCTGGCCGATGCGGACTCCGACGGGCTGCATATCGCCACCCTGTTGTGTGCCCTGTTTGTGCGCCACTTTAAACCCCTGGTGGCCAATGGCCATATTTTTGTGGCGATGCCGCCGCTGTTTCGAATCGATGTGGGCAAAGAGGTGTTCTATGCCCTGGATGAGTCGGAAAAAGAGGGGGTATTGGAGCGGATCAAGGCCGAGAAAAAACGTGGCAAGGTCGCAGTCACCCGCTTTAAGGGCTTGGGTGAGATGAACCCCAAGCAGCTTCGCGAAACCACCATGGATCCCAACACTCGTCGCCTGGTGCAGCTGCAGCTCGATGATGAAGAGCAGACCTTCCACCTGATGGATATGCTGCTGGCCAAAAAGCGCAGCAGCGATCGCCGCCACTGGTTGGAGAATAAGGGGAATTTGGCGGATATCTGATTCGGAGTGAGCTGAATAAAATCAGCAAAGCTTTAATAAAGCCCCTTTATTCTTTAATGGAATAGAGGGGCTTTTTTCATTTTGAGTATTTATTGCGTCACCAGTAACAGAAGGATAGCCAGGATCACTAAGAGCTATCCTTCTGGCATGCTCCATGAGTATAGCTAATGAATCGGATAATAGTCTGATAGAAAAGAGCTATGTTACCAGCAGTGAGCAGGTTCTCTATTATCAGATTGATCTAATTGTAAACTTGTACAGCCCTCATCATCAGATTGAATTCCTTCAGCTATTGCTATCGCATTCAGTGTGTAGGTGCTCAGTGAAGCATTGGTCACCCTGTAGGTGTAGTGAGCATCACTTGCAGCACCCAGGTCGGCGACTGATGCTGTATAGCTATTGTTAGATAGCCGCCAAGCCTCCTGTTTTAACTGCAATTGGAACAAGTGCTCTTTGGCTTGAGCGCGATGAGATGCTCTCATGTGACCAATATATGCGGGGTAGGCCACCGCTGCCAGTAAAGAGACAATACTGACGGCAATCAGCAACTCAATAAGAGATAACCCTTTGAAATTTAATCGCATATAAAACTCGATAGCGGAATTTTTTTACCCCTCTATCATTGTAATAGAAGATTTAATATTCCATTGACAATGATTTCTGAACGGACCTCAAGTAGCACCATAAGATCCCTGGTGACAGGATTCTCACTCATTGAGCTTTTAATCACAATGAGTGTATTTGCGCTCCTGCTTGTGATCGGTATTCCCAGCTACATCGAATTGAGCCATCAGCATCGGCTCTCTGGTATTGCGCATCACCTTTATTCCGATGTGCAATATGCCCGTTCAGAGGCGATCAAACGTAGCGATGATAATCTGACGATCCGCTTTTTCAGTAGTAGTGGTAGTTGGTGCTATCGGGTGACTGATCTCAATGGTACGCAGTGTCATAGTTGTGCTGTCACATGTGATATCGGTGGTGATGGGGTTACTCGAGGTGGTGATAGTAGTGATTTCCCCGATACCAACATCTCGATCAATTATGCAAGCGATGTTCTTGGGATTGGTGCCCGGCGTGGCACTATGAGTTCTGGCTCCATTGATTTTATCAAGGGGAGTGATGAGATCTCCGTTATTACCAGTGGCCTGGGCCGGGTTCGGATCTGTACCCGGGGCAGCACTTCAATTATGGGGATATCTTCATGCTAGACAGCAAAGGCTTCTCTTTGGTCGAGATGATGATCTCTATGGTTGCTGGTACCTTGGTATTAGGGGCGGTGATCGGTTTATATACCAGCATCATGAATGCCAGCCATATCTCGGTGCGGATGACTCGTCTCAATCAGGAGTTAATGGCTGTCGTAAACCTCATTGCGCGTGATTTGCAAAGAGCTGGTTACTTTGCTGGTTCAGCCAACAACTTTAAACGGACAGATACCAATAGTGATGGCGTTATAGATAACTCAGATGTCTCAGCGGCAATCAATACTGATTTTGTGTTCAAACCCGCCATTGACTTGCAAGCGTTGGATTCTGTTGCTCCTAACTATGACTGTGTATTGGTCCGATATGATGTTGATGGAGACGGAACCTTAAGCCCTGGTGACTATCATGGCTATAGGTACAGCTCAATTTCCAAGGGCATTCAGAGCTGGAACTCTGCTTCAGTTTCACTCTGTAATGGGGGGAGCTGGCAAAGTATTACCGATAATAATGAAGTTCTGGTAACAGGTTTCACCATGGAGCTTGTTCCTCCCACAGCTGTTTCATCCAGTGTCCGTTCGCTTCAGATCACCATCGAAGGTCAGCATAAACTGGATAATACCCTCAGAGTGAGAGTTGAGCGTCTGGTGAAGATCAGGAATGGCTACTATCAAAGAGAGTGAGTATGAGGAAGCTTTCAGGTTTTACGACTCTCACTATTACCCTGATCATGGTCCTGTTTATCACAACTATTACCCTGGTCACGGGAAAGGTGATGGTGACTGATCGGCGGATAGTTGCTAACGAGATCCGTTATCAGCAAGCGCTGGTCGCAGCTCAGGCTGGGATCAATGATGCTATCGCTCGTCTATCCCGGGATATTAATTGGCGTGAATCCTTTCCTTTGACCCTAACCGGATCCCAGGCTAGTGGTGCCTCATACAATGTAGCCGCCGTCAATGAAGCTCCGATTGCAATTGCTGATGATCTTATGCCTCTGGTGACCTTCACCTCTACCGGAAGCTCTGCAGATGGTTTGGCTCGCTCTACTGTGCATGAGCAGGTCACCGTGAGCTTCTCCATCGCTGCGATTCCGGATGCTCCTCTTATGGTTGCCGGAGGAGTGGATGTTGGGAGTCTGACCGTGGCGACGAATCCCAATGGCGGGGGGCCGGGGGTGGCGCTTTCGATCTGGAGCGATGCTTTGGTTGATCTGAGTAATGGTTCAGGTCACACCTGCAATCAAGAGGAGTTTTATTATGGCTACTGTTCTAGCCAGTCAATTTCTGAGTTTGATAATAAGCAAGCCGATATCCTGGATAATGACCCCAATTTCCCTGCAAATCTCATAGCTTATCTGTTTGGGATCGATAGTGATGCCTCAGGGATGGCAGAGCTGGAGTATCGAGCTGATTCTATTAGCAACTGCGCCCTGTTAACGCTCGCTTCCAGTGGGTTTTACATTGTTGATGGTGTTTGTAACCTCAGTGGTCAGGTTGGGACTCAGAAGTATCCGGTTACTTTGCTTGTTCGTAACGGTGATCTGGTGATGAATAGCGATCTTAAGTTTTATGGCCTGCTGTTTTCCTACGATTCAGTTCCTTCCGGTGGGGTCGCGTATGAGATCGAAATGATTGACGGAGCCATGATCTATGGGGCTCTCATCTCTAACCATGAGCTTGAGAGTGCCGATGGAGAGTATACCGTAGTTTATGACGAGGCAACGCTAAACAATATCAAAACGGGCCAAGCGTTCTCTTTGGTGAACAGGGTACCGGGCAGCTGGCGTGACTTTTAAGGATTAGGGAGATGATTCGACTAATACGCAACAGTGGGTTTGGCTTAATCGAAGTGTTGCTTGCATTAGTGGTGGTCTCAGTGGGAGCTTCTGCATTAGTGAAGCTTTCTAAAATCTATATCCAAACAACCGGAGAAAGCCGGGATTTTGAGGTTGCGCTGCAGTTAGCTGAGTCAAAAATGGATGATCTCACTAGTTATGAGGTTATACAGACCACCACAGGGAAGTTTGCCTATCAGGATTTGGCCAACAATACAGGTGGTGAGATGACCTCTGGCAGTTACAGCATAGGAAGTGTCACTTATCTCCTTACCTGGGCTGTCACGAATCAGTATTGGATTGTGGGGAGCTGGATGACGACCGAGCCCTCTCCGCTACCCGCTTACCCGGAACGCAAACAATTAGTGGTTAATGTTGCTTGGATCGATCGAGAGGGTGTGAGTCAATCCATCAGTCTGGATAGTACAGTCTCTCCAAACATCTCATCTACATCCTCTGAGCTGAATAGCTTACTCATCAGAAGTGAATTCCCCAGGGTGAGCTATATCCCGGAGTTAATACCTGATGTTATGGGTGTGGTCATTAACAGTATCGGGATCAAGAGAGAAACTCAAAAACCTTCCCCCATCGTTTACAAGGAGGGGCGTGGGGTTTTAGTTAAGTTTGAGACAATTTCTTTTGACACGAAACAGCTTAGAACTCACCTGCAGGAGCAGGTAACCCTATCCTGTGATTGCTCAATTCAGAGCGCAGGCTCGGCACTGTTGCCTGCGACCAGCTACTACCACATGGATGCTGTCATATGGCGAGTGGGTGAGACCGCCTCTAAAGGGCGAGGAGTTCCCGATAGTCATCAGCCATCGTTATGTAGTAAATGTTGTCTGAATCACTTTGACGGGGTCGGTAACAGTTTTGATAATTATTACCATCAGGCTCGAAAGAGTCATATGCATTTTCACTACTCTGACCGTTCCTACTCACCCGCTAATAGTATTGGTGATAACTATGAAGAGGCCTGCCGCTTTCAACGTATCGGTGGCTACTATCAACCTATGCCAGACTGGAATTTAATCGCTCTTGTGGCTGTAGGTCCCGATTTTTTGCTCAATACAGAAAACCGCGAACTATATGAGTCATACATCTCTTATGCGGTGAAAGCCTATGCTAAGGCGCAGATCCAGGCTCAGGCTACCCCCTCTGTTTTGGAGACCTTTGTTCCTACCCCTTTTGCTGAGTGGTTGAAGGCTCGGGGAGGGACGACTGAGATTACTGTGGCTCCGGGGACCTATCAGCTTATTGCCAGAGGAATCTATGCTGATTTCATGGAGGATAGCTATCTAAATGAGCTTGATCTGGTTAATGACGCAGATGTGCTGCAGAAGCTCCCCTTTTATGAGCTGAATCTCACACTCCTGGGAGATTGGAGTAGTTCAGATACCAATTACGCCGTCGTCACCAGTGAGTCTATCCAGACATTGACCGATACAGAGAGCTACTATTTTGGATCCTTCAGTCGGGGACGCTTGCATGCCATTGCAGATACAAATTCTCTGACGTCTGATATCCTGGCTGTAACTGTGAAAGTAAAGCGAAGTAATAGCGGAATCACCGGCACTCAGGCTATTTCGTTAGCAGATACAGCAAGCTTGAGTGCAACACTTAAAGTAAAGATAGAGAATTCCAAGGTAGATTGAGCCTGAAGTGTGAACAGAGCATAACGTAAATAGCTCTGTTAACGATTCAAATCATGCCAGTTAGTGGCTCTAACTGGCTGGAAAGTAACAATAAACAGAGATTTTTCAGGAATAATTTGTAGAGCCATCAGTGGAAAAGCAAGGTTATACAACTTCTATTTGTCTGGACGAAAAATCTCTTGTTGCAGAACCAAGTTTAAATCTAAACAGTGATTAAGCCTGATTTACAGGTTCTGTATGTGGCTATGATCAAAGAGTACGCGATCCCCGATGCTCAGAGATGGTTGTTGATCTCTTTTTGGGTGAAGGCAGTAATGAGACCCCTGAACGATCTGCTCGATAAAACCATGATATTGACATCCGGCTCGCTCCTGAATGGTTACCAGGTAGCAGAAGCTCTCCTCTTGTTCTGTCAGCCAGACCTGCTGACCTACTTCCGGGCCCAGAAATTGACACTCATCCTTATAAAGCTCGGGACTGTGAATATCTAAAAAAACTTTTGGCTCTGGTGTATTCATACTCATCAGCTCTCCACTTTCCTGTCACCTAACAATCATTTTTATCCTGGCTTTGTACCAGACCCGATGCGAGGACCGATATTTGCTGGCCCGTGATATCACTTCTGTTCGAGCAAAGGGTAATGGTGCCGCTGTTGCCATTAAGTAAACCATCCGATCTGAACACGTAACGTGTTTCACTATTGGTCACAATAATTGAGCTCGATAGATCTTCTCCCTGCTTAATAAGATGCTCTGTATTATTGAAAACACCATTGCCATTATCGTCAACAAAAATGAGCATTCTCACTCCATTGTTCTGTACACAGGTATCAGCATTATTGACAAAGCAAGCGGTTACAGGTTGGCGTAAAGAGATGCTTTGTGAGCGGGTTGTTCTTAGGTCTTTCACCAGCATCATGGATAGGTTATCGACACGGTTCTGCTGCATGACTGAGATAAAGGAGGGGATCCCAACAGTGATCAGGATTGCAACAATACTAACCCCGATGAGCAGCTCTATCAAAGTAAAACCCTTGTGTTTGACACCAAAAAGCATAGCGATTCTTATCCTTAGCTGATGTGACTGGCTCATCTGAAGAGCTTAACTTCAGTATGGCAATTTTCCCTTGAAAGGGACAGTTTACTCGGGCTCTTGAAAAAGAAAGCCGGCACACTTTTGAGCCGGCTTGGATTCTCTGGCAGGAATGGTTATCTCGGTGTTTTGCTATCGAGCTGCTGGTCTTTTAGTCGGGAGAACTCTTTGCCTTCAAGAACGCATTCACTCACCTGTGAGATTGCATGGAGCTTTTGATCCTGGCCTCCATGCTGCTTACCTATCAGGCTTGAGGTATCCTTCATAAGGTTGGCCTTGCTTGTGAGTTCAATGACTGTTTGCTCGCCATTATTCAGAGTGATAGCACACTTATAGCTAAGTGTTTTCGTGCTTGCAGCGGCGCTGAATACAAGACCACACAGCCCAACAAGAAGAAGTTTGGCGGTTTTCATGATTAGCGTACCTCATCATGGTATAGATAGATCTTTCTTGGCGTCAAATCAGCATCATCGACAGTATTACCCTGAGCGCAGTTATCGGATGCATCATCGCAACGATCAGGTGGGTCGCCATTTTCATCATCCTCAACAACCACTGTTTCACCAGGTGCAGCTCCCAAGATATGAATTCGAGGATCTCCACTCGGATTTCGGCCGACATGTACTTTCAAATCGCTGACAACCTTATTATCGATTTCGATAAACCGCTGAGAGGTGAAATTGGTACCAAGATGCATATCGATCATATATTGGCGAGTTGTACCAATGGTGACCAGTGAACACTGATTCTGAGAGACATCAGGGATAAAGGAGGTGAAGTATAGATCTCCAGCCAGAACGAGTCCGGCCCCCATGCTTTTTTCTCCGGTTTGAGTGAGCCAATATTTCCAACCCGAGGAGTTTGTTACGCCAACGACGGCATCAAGTTCAGCATTACTGCTTGCATTGCCAACAGGGTTGTTGGTGATATCGTATAATCCCGCCAGTGTGATAGCTGAAGGAACGGGTAGGGTTGGGATTGTATCCCCAGGACTTGGTGTCGAGTTGCTAAACCGTGCGCCGTTGATGTTATAGTCCCGTAGCATGACATAAACATTATTGACAGTTTTATCCGATGAAGGCTTGGTTACATCACCGGAACCAATCAATACAGCATCAAAGGGGATATCACTGAATACATAGGTTGCATTCCCGTCGTCATCCACCTCCTTACTAAATTTGCGATTTATAGTTCGAACTAATACGGGTTGAGTAAAGAATCGCCGATCATCTGCCTGAACCGGAGTGTTTTCAGCATCTCGTCCTAGTTCTGCAAACTTAAATACACTCCAGTTCTGTGCGCGTTCACTGGCGGTGGTCCCGTTCATATCGACACGCCATATGTTCGCAGCGGTATCTGTGACGTAAAGCCTGTCAAGGGCTCCATCACCATTACTATCCAGCGAAGTTATTTGCGCTGGCATGCTATTTGTAAAAGCTGTGGATTGTAGGTTTGTCGTCGAGGTTGTCGCCGGAGTAATGCTATAAACCAGAGCGCCGGTGTTGGCATCAACGAAGAAGATACCTCGACCTTCTGTATCGTTGGTTCCAAGACCTGTGCTGTCCTTGTTGATATCATAGCCAGCGGAAAAGACTAAAACAGGGTTGCTGTAATCCGGAAGATAACCGACTTCGGGGACTGACCAGGTTTGACCAAGCTCCGAGAAGCCAGTTGTTTGATCGTTAATTATCCACATCAGGGAAGGGTTATCAGGGTTGGAGATATCAAACGCCATATAGCTGTTTCCCCCTCGACGCATCCCGACAAATAACCAGACTGCATCGCCATCTGTGTAATCGATGTGGCCATCAACAACCTGCTCTTTCACCAGAACAATGGGTGAAGAGTCGATGCCATAGACGTGGTCCTGATTCTGGGTGTTATCTCTCAGGATTTTTTGCTCAGAAAGCAGAGAGTAAGGAATAAAGGCCCAGGTTTCATCGACAGTTGCTCCACTGTCTTTGAACATATGCAGGAAACCGGCATTGGTCCCTATCACGATTCTCAGATCGGGATCGCCATCGGGATCATTTTTTGGGGGACCGTAATTGATAACCAGAGGTCTTGAGTGCAAAGGGTCACCAAAAATGTCTGAGCGAATAGTTGTACCCAGATCATCATCGTCATCATCAATATCGAGTCCGCGAATCCAGTTGAGATGGGCATCGATAAGGGAGGTGCTGTCGAGTCCCAGATGAACACGCAGCGCATCATCGGAGCCCGCAACGGCACTTAGGTTTTGCTTAGTGAAGCTAATCAGGCTACTTCCACTGTTACTAAAGAGAGTTCTGGAGGATTTAGATGCCAGCATCGCCTGAACGCCACCTTCACCCACATCATTACCATCGGGAGAGGAAGACCAGAATGTTGTTGCATCATCTAATATCACTGCATCTGTCGAGATGGCGGGTAAACCAAATTTATCGACAATCACGTCGCCATCGAATTCGAGCTTTTTGATGTTTCCTTTCCAGCGAGCACCACTGCCTGGCTCGAACATGGCGTAATAGACGTTATCCAGGCTCTGAGTTCGGTCAAAGTTATTACTGGCAATCGAGGGGGACACCAGAGAAGCGCTGATCTGCAGGATACTCAAAAGTGAATGCTCAATCGCACTTGCAAGCTGATCCGGGCTGGTGGCTGCATGATATTGCCCACCGCCGCGGCGAGCTGTTTCTTCCAATAACTCACCGGCCCCGTTAATCGCATCATCGCCAAAGCCAATGGTGAATGTGGTTACGGTTTGTGTTCCGGAAAGATTGGCGTTGACATCATAGTTTTTCATGTAGCCAGCCATGGCTGCCAGCTTGCTGCTGTATTGGTTACTGCTGCCATAGGTTTTGGCTGATTTGAGGGTATTGTGCTCGGCAACGCGGTCAGCAGAGGGAATCGCATTAAACATAGCATCAATCAGGCTGTTGGCATTCGTATCGACAGTGGGCCTTCCATCGGTGATTAATATGACATAAACATTGTCAAAACAGACTTCATAGGGAGATGTGTGCGTATTATCGCGATGGCGATCACCGAATAATATGATGTCGATCACCTCAACATCCCGTCTCACAGACTGGGTTATTTTTTACCCTGAGTGATCGGCATCCGTCAACTCTGCGGTGATTTTTCTCATCGATTCTCCGCATAATTCTACACGGATCGCTCCATGAACCAGACGATCCAGGATCGCATCCGCATGGGTTGATTCACCGATCATTGTGTGCCAGTGCTCCAGCGGAAGCTGGCTGCCGATCAGTGTGGCTCCGTGACCATGGCGAGCATCGATTAACTCCAGTAGATCGCTACGCTGAAGCGCATTCAGCGACTCCAGTCCCCAGTCATCGAGGATCAGAAGCGGCGTGTTTCTCAACTGAACCATCAGCTTTCGATAGCTGCCATCAGCCTGAGCCAGCTGCAGTTGCTCCAGCAGCTCTTTAAACCGGAAGTAGCGAACCCCGAGTCCCTGCAGACAGAAGTGATGGCCCAGGGCGCAGGCCAGATAGGTTTTCCCGCACCCGGTCGCCCCGGTCAGGATCAGAGTCTGCCCCAGGCTAAGCCAGTATCCCTCTGCCAGTGAGCGGATCTGGGCTCTATGCAAGCCGCGATCACTTCGATAATCCAGTTGCTCCAGATTTGCCTGCAGCCGGAATCGGGCCTGCTTGATAAGGCGCTCGATCCGCCGCTGAGACCGATCCGTCAGCTCCTGCTCCAGCAGCAGGCTGAGTCGCTCTTCGAACCCGAGTTCCTGGTAGTGCCCGGGTTGCTGATGTTGCCTTTCCAGGGCATCCCGGATACCACTTAGTTTCAGCTCCCGAAGTTGCTGTTTGAGTTGTTCTGTCATCTTTGATCCTTAGTGATAGTAGCCTGAGCCACGGATATTGAGGTGAGTGAGCTCCGCCAGACGATCCGGCTGAGTTTCGGGCAGTGGCTGGCCATCCAGCCCCTTTTCCAGGATGGAGCGGATCCCTTTCTGATAGTAAACGCCCGTTCGGTCTGCTCGCTGGCAGGCCGCTTCTAAGCGGGGGCGTCCATATCGCTTTTCCAGGTTGAGGATCCCAAGGCTGGCCCGATATCCAAGCTCCGGGTGGGACTTTCGGTAGAGCAGCTGTTTGATCACCGCAAGCGTGGAGGGGCCTATCTCCTGAGCCCAGTTCAGAAAGCGTCCCGGGGTCCATTGCATCTGCTTTTGGTGTGCGACCGGCATATGATCGGGGTGGGTGGTTTGCCCTCCCTGCTGATAGCTGCGTGGATGTGTCGCGACACAGCGACCACCATGATAGATCCGTACCAGGTTGTCGCAGATATGCGCTTCAAGCTTGCGTTTGAGCAGGGTATAGGGAACCGAGTAGTAGTGCTTGTCGAGCTCGATGTGATAGTCGATATGAACCCGAACCGCCTTCACCCGGGTGAACTGATAGGGGTTTTGAGGCAGCGATTTGAGCACCGGTTTGTCTAGCAATTCAAACTGTGATTTACGGCTTCCCGGCAGCTTCTTGAACGGGCGATTGTTCAACTCGGTGAGCAGAGCCCCGATCCGCTGGTTTAGCTGAGCCAGACTGAAGAAGGTCTCATGGCGCAGTTTTGCCAGGATCCAGCGCTCAACGATCTGCACGCCCACCTCAGCCTTGGCTTTATCTTTGGGCTTGTAAGGACGGGCAGGAAGCACTGCAACACCATAGTGTGCAGCCAGCTGCTGATAGGTAGGATTGAGATCTGGCTCGTAGCGACACGCTCTACTGACTCCGCTTTTGAGATTATCCGGAACGATCATCTCTGGTACTCCCCCCAGAAATTCGAAGGCCCGTTTATGGCTCATCACCCAGTCTTCCAGCCCCTGACTCAAGGTTGCATCGGCGTAGGTGTAGCTGGATGCACCCATCACAGCGACAAAGATCTGAGCCCGACGCTCCTCCCCAGTCCTCGGATCCACGATGGGCACGGTTGGACCGCAGTAATCAACAAACAGTTTTTCACCGGCTTTATGGCTCTGACGCATTGAGGGAGACTGGCATTTACGCCACTCACGATAACGCATGCAGTAATGGTTATAGCTGTAGTGGTTCTTGGGATGTCGCTCAGCATACTCCTCCCACAGGAGTTGTAGCGTCATCCCTTTGCGTCTGAGCTCCTGATGGGCCACGGCCCAATCCGGCAGAGGAGGTGTCTGACGAACCGTGATCCGGGTCTCAAGGAACTCACGGCGCAGCCGCTCTTCATCCCACTCAGCAGGCAGAGGCCATTGGCATAGCCCCATCTGTTGGGCCCTTTTGCAGTAATTGGACACAGTCGACGGAGACACAGACAGGCTGCTTGCGATCTGGCGGTGACTCAGGCCGCCTTGGTACTTGAGTCTGAGGATCTCTTTGAGTTTTCGCATGGTGATATGCACCGTTGGCATGGCTGGCTCTCCGCTCGAGGTCAAACAGAGAGCATAGCCGGTTAAAAAAACACCTGCGAAACGGGAGTTGAAATGAATAACATTTCGGTCGGGACTGCATAATATTCATGCCGATCACCCAATAATATAAAACTCAAAAGTGATCGCCATCGATATTATTGAGCGATCGCGATCGATATTATTCAGTGATCGCTATCGATCTTATTGGGTGATCGCGATGGACCAAAAAACGCAGATGTGTAGGTACCACCGACTGGCTTATTACCACTCATACTTTCGCCTGTCATTGCATCTCTGTCTGCCGGAGGCTGGTTACCTGTGTACCAATTGCTGTAGTTTGAGTCATCGTCACCAAACCATACCGGACGGCCTGCATAGTAGCGGTAAACCTCATAAAGTGTTTCGCACAGAGGAGTATTGGTTCTGGGATCAAGGGCATCCACTGTATTGAGCAAAGTGGTTTGACCTGTCTGGTCGTTGGTTGTAATACGACGCACGATTCGTCCGCCATCTCGATCCCCCTCATAGGGGTAATCCAGGTTGAAGATGGTTAACCCAAAATCCACGCCTGGTGCAGATGCCACGACCCGGCTTACTGCATCCTTTGCAACCTGCATTCTTGTGCTGGTTTCTGTGCTTGGTGCGTGGTACCAGCGCAGATAATTGAGTGTATAAAGGGTGACGCTTGCCCCGGTAGAGAAAACACCAGGCATTTCGCTACCTAAAGTGGCTGAGTAAGGCTGGTTAGCAAGGCCATTTTTTGGATAGCCATCAATAACCGGAACGGATTTATTATAGAACGCTTGGGAGTTGTTCGGATTGAGGTTATTCATATCATCCAGGCAGTCAACTACCCTGATATTGCGCCCATAACGTAGTCGGTTCCAATTACGGCTGTTCCATAGGTATCGCTTCACTTGTCCCGTATATAACCCTTGGTTTTCAAGAACCTGCCGGCCTGTATCACAGCCTTGATAGGTTGACAGGAAACGTTGCCCGGTAGCGTTAGGGTAAGGTACCGGATCGGTGCCCAGACTGTAATAGATATAGTTGGTGTTGTAACTGGAGTTATCATTATTATTGAGAGCGCTATAGGTTGTACTCGGATCGTATGCAGCTTTCGCAAGCTCAACGGATGAGCTCATACTGCCCGAGTTATCAAAGATGATCATGACCTTGGGCTGATAGTTACTTCCCGCAGCCAAATCCTTAACAAACAGCTCGGTGTCGTCAGCATAAACCCCTTGTGATGCCAAGGAGATACCGATGGCAAAAGGGACAATGCGAGAGAGTAGGTTGCTCATACGTCACCTCATGAACTGGTTAAGACGGGTTGTTCAACCCCAACGGTCAGACCAACCTGTCCGATACGGGACCCATCACTGGTTCGAGCTTTCCCATACCCCTGAGAAACGGCGGCATCAACATAACGACAGGCTGGTATGGTATTGGTACTGGAGGCATCAACTCTGCGTTTACATGTGATTTCAGCCCGGTAGGTAAAGGTAACTATCCCACCCATTGCAGGGTTTTTGGTCATTGTTGCAGCACTGGTCATGGAAGCTAAGTCGCCAGGTAGATTCGTATCATCAAGCGTCTCCTCCATGGCTCCTTCAAGTATATGGCTACTTTGGACAAATCCGGCAGATGCACCGGCCATTTTCAGATCAAGCCCGGAGGTGCTCATCACGACTACTGCGAGCAGTGTGAGAGGAATAATAATTAATACAGCAACAAATAGGGCAGCACCCTTCTCTTTACGTTGGAAACTCATCAGGCGCCTCCGGCAATAGCAATATTTCGCAGCATGATCGATGAATCAAGAAGGAGTCTTCTGAATCCGTCTCCATTGCCGCTAACCGAGATGTCCCCTAATAGATAAGTATTGTTGTTGGTGTAATTTTGTGCAACTTCACGAGCTCTGACTAAAATGAAAACCCGCAAGCCAATGATACGGTTTTCATTCCAGTAGCTATCAAGCGGACTGGCAAGGTACTCATCAACAATACCGTCAGGAATAGGTGTCGTATCGACGGCAAATAACAGCCGTATCCGTTCTATTCCTTCAACTATGGGACCTGCGGCTGCACCGCCAGCATTCACCATGGTGTTTGTCAGGTGGACTCTCCGAAGGCCTGGAATATCATTGGTCGTACTGACGTAATAGACATGATGTTGATATTCCCAAACCTGTCTGGCTGGCATCTCTACATCTGTTGGGCGGGTGACAGTTCCCGGAAATATATGTGCATTTGAAGAGTTTGCAGCAAAATAGAAACGATCTGCTCGTAGAGCTTCAGCATCATCAACGGGGCTACCGATCACTCTTTTAAGGGAGATAACATCGGATGTTCCGGCTAAAGTACCGATGTTAGCGCAGGTTAGTGCACCACTGAGACTCCCTCCGGCAGTGGTTTGTCGAACCCAGACCGGGCGAAAAGCAGCTCCACCTGCTTGAGGGAAGGTGCCCTCACCTCGTTCATCAAGACAGTCTTGAGCTATAGCAACTCCGGCATCTAAAGTAACCCCTGAGCCGACCTCAATAGGACTTCCGGTATAGGCCCCCCAAAAACCCGCCATCCGCAGATCTTCTAAAATGAGACGCATTGCTGTGCGACCACTGTCCTGAAGCTCTCCGATTTCAAAAGTTTGGGTTGTGGTTCTTTGAGACGCTGCAAAGAAGGTTAAAATACCACCAGTGAGGAAAATCCCGATGACCACTGCGACCATCAGTTCAATAATCGAGAATCCCTTGTTGCAGCGCTTATTGTGTTTCATAGGAGGGTCGTCATAGTAATTTGACGCCGTTGGCTGCTTGCTGTGCCGCATCCTTGGGCAAAGGCTGTGGCTGCAGCGTCACTGGTCTGTTGGCGACCAAGCCAGCTGACGACAACGGTGAGGGTTTGGTTTTGGAGATCGACACAGCCAACAGGACTAAGTAGCCCTGAGGCTCCGGAGACGCTGCTACCTAAGATGGATTCCTGCCAGCTAAAGAGATCAAACTGAACTCTTAAGGCATCAGTCGCACAAGTAGATAGCCCGGTTGTTTGACCACAATTGGGCCTGGCGATTGCCGTTTGTCCCGTTCCAACAGCAGATGATGTTGGTTGAGCGGCCTCCCAGGACGATCGGTTAATCAAAACCCGCTCTACCAGATCATTGGCTGTGTAAAGGGCAAGAGTTCTTTGCTGGGCTTCAAAAGATGAAAATTTGGATATCCCCTGCATCGCGGCTAAGCCCAGCAGGGCAATACTGATCACTACGGCGGTAATCATCACCTCGATCAAGCTTATCCCCTGCTGCTTAGAAAATCTTCGCATAATTTAATCCCAACAGTCGGCACTGGTACCGGAGCGGGTACCATCTTGGGTAAGTGTTAAGGTTAAGCAGGCAGCATCATTAGTGGCCTGGCTGCCTTGGGCTGTTGCAGTTAGAGTAAAGTCTGCAGCTGTGTTCACTGAGGCTGTACTCAGGGTATATAGACCGGTAGCGGTTGCTGCAGATAATGAGAGTTGCGCCATTGTGGTTGCATATTGATTGTTATCAAGAAAGAAGTTTTCCTGGAGGTTAGCTGCTGTTAGTAGTGCGGTTTTAGCTTCACTGCGATTACTCTCTGTGGTGAAGCTGATATAGCTCGGGTAGGCAACCGCCACCAAAATAGCAACGATCGCAACAGTGATCATGAGCTCCAGCAGGGTTATGCCCAGAGAATACTTAGTGACCGCCCTCATCGTCCCTCCTGACATGATTGAATCAGACAAAACCTGCCTTCTATAAGGATAGAATTTACCCCTCAAGCGTCAAATTTGAGCTCCAGATCTATGCATAAACTTTTAAGCAAATAGTGAACCATGAATATTGATTATTCATTTTTTTAGAGAAAAAGTGATTTGAAATAATCTTTGTATCGAAAATTTATAAGTCTGGTATCTCGGTTTCATCATCCTTAGAACGTTTTGAAATTAGTTGTCGTATGGATCTTGTTTTGGCTGGAGGTTTTGGGGAGACACACTAGGATTTAGGTACTAGAGACAGCCAACTAGGTGAATCGTCATGGCCACTACAAACGAAACCACGACCTATGTCATTACTCAGATAAACGGTGATGCATATTATATTAACGCTCAGGGCGAACAGGTTCCCTTGACCGAAGGTATGAAGCTGAGTGGTGGAACCCTGGTTGTGACTGAGCAGGAAGCTTCGTTGCAGATTACCGGAGAAAACTATTCTCAAACTCTGGAACAAAGCAGTGTATTTTCTCTACCTATGACTTTTGAAGAGGGGCTGAGTGCGGAAGCGCTGAGTGCAGAGGATGTTGATCTTGCTGCATTACAGCAGGCTATTTTAGATGGTACCGACCCAACCGAAGCATTTGAAGCGGCGGCTGCGGGTGAAGGGGGACCAGCAGGAAGTGAGAATGCCGGAGGAGTTACCATTGAAAGATCTGGTGGAGAAACTTTAGCTGAGGCTGGGTTTGATACAGATGGACCAGGTGCAGGTCCGGATCAAGCACCTGATGACACAACTGCGCCTTTTATCCCGTCCTTTGTCCCAACATTTACTCTCACCGGAAGTACAGTTGATGAAGGTGAATTTAGTTTAATGACTATCTCCTTAGATGCTGCAACGGATGAGCCTCTTACCTTCATTATGGAAATTGGTGCCGCCGGTGACTCAGCCCAGGATGCTCTGGATTACCTTTCAACCCAGCTTGAATTTTTTGATACAACTTCCGGTACCTGGCAGCCTTTGTCTGGCGTTGTCTCCCTTGATCTGACTTCTGATCCTGTAACCCTACCCGCTGGCCAAACAGACCTTCAATTGCGGCTACCAACGCTCAGTGATGAACTGATCGAGGATCTGGAAGAGTTTACGATAACTGCAAATATAGATACCGGTGCAACGGTAAATACAACAGCTACAGCGCTTAGCTTTATTAATGATCTGACCGTAGGCCCTGAAGTATCACTGCTCGGGCCTGAATTTGTTGGTGAGTCTGACGGTGAGGCTGTGTATACCGTTCAACTGGATAAACCAATTAATCTGGATGTGGAAGTTGAATTAACTTATCTGGCGGGTTCAGCTACGGGTGGAGGGGTGGATTACCTGGAAGGTGCCACTCTGGTCTTAGTTCCAGCCGGAGTTACCAGTGTTGAGCTTCCTGTTTCCATTATTGATGATGCGCTTACTGAAGATGATGAAGATTTTACGGTGACTATCACTAATGTTTCCGGAGCTGAGGCTACGATAGCGGCGGATAACAGTGTAACCACAACTATCCTGGATGATGAAGGTGAGGATCTTGATGGTCCCTTTGTCACCATCTCAGGTCCTTCAGAGATCTACGAGAGTGCAACACAGCAGTTTGGTGATGAGTTTGAGGAGTTCATTGAACAGGGTGAAGGGCACTTTGCAACCTACACCATCAGCCTGTCTCAGGTTTCTGCTCAGGATGTGGTGGTTGATCTGGCTTATCTGCCCGGCACAGCAACCGGTGGCGGTATCGATTACCTGGAAGGTTTGACTCAGGTCACGATTCCGGCAGGTCAACTCAGCACCGAGGTTCAGGTGGCTATCATTGATGATGCGCTGACCGAAGAAGATGAGACCTATACCGTCCAGCTCACCGCAACTACGGGTGGAGAATCCCGCCTGGGCGCAGCTGACAGCGTTGAAACCACCATCATCGATGATGAGGGTGATGATAAAGATGGTCCATTTGTCACCATCTCCGGTCCATCAGAGATCTACGAGAGTGCAACACAGCAGTTTGGTGATGAATTTGAGGAGTTCATTGAACAGGGTGAAGGGCACTTTGCAACCTACACCATCAGCCTGTCTCAGGTTTCTGCTCAGGATGTGGTGGTTGATCTGGCTTATCTGCCTGGTACGGCAACCGGTGGCGGTATCGATTACCTGGAAGGTTTGACTCAGGTCACGATTCCGGCAGGTCAACTCAGCACCGAGGTTCAGGTGGCTATCATTGATGATGCCCTGACCGAAGAAGATGAGACCTATACCGTCCAGCTCACCGCAACTACGGGTGGAGAATCCCGCCTGGGCGCAGCTGACAGCGTTGAAACCACCATCATCGATGATGAGGGTGATGATAAAGATGGTCCATTTGTCACCATTTCAGGTCCATCAGAGATCTATGAGAGTGCCGACCTGCGTGGAGATGATTTTGAGCAGACCCGCGAATTTGAGGGGGAAGGGCACTTTGCAACTTACACCATCAGCCTGTCTCAGGTGTCAGCTCAGGATGTGGTGGTTGATCTGGCCTATCTGCCTGGTACGGCAACCGGTGGCGGTATCGATTACCTGGAAGGTTTGACTCAGGTCACGATTCCGGCAGGTCAACTCAGCACCGAGGTTCAGGTGGCTATCATTGATGATGCCCTGACCGAAGAAGATGAGACCTATACCGTCCAGCTCACCGCAACTACGGGTGGAGAATCCCGCCTGGGCGCAGCTGACAGCGTTGAAACCACCATCATCGATGATGAGGGTGATGATAAGGATGGTCCATTTGTCACCATCTCCGGTCCATCAGAGATCTACGAGAGTGCCGACCAGAGTGGGGATGATTTTGAGCAGGCCCGTGAATTGGAGGGGGAAGGGCACTTTGCAACCTATACCATCAGCCTGTCTCAGATTTCTGCTCAGGATGTGGTGGTTGATCTGGCCTATCTGCCCGGCACAGCAACCGGTGGCGGTGTGGATTACCTGGAAGGTTTGACTCAGATTACCATTCCTGCCGGTCAACTCAGCACCGAGGTTCAGGTGGCTATTATTGATGATGCTCTGACCGAGGAGGATGAGACCTATACCGTCCAGCTCACCGCAACTACAGGTGGAGAATCCCGCCTGGGAGCGGCCGATAGCGTTGAAACCACCATCATTGATGATGAGGGTGATGATAAAGATGGCCCATTTGTCACCATCTCAGGTCCTTCCGAGATCTATGAGAGTGCAGAGCAACCCGGTGATGATGTTGTAAGACTCACTGAGCAGCCTGAAGGGCATTTCGCAACTTACACCATCAGCCTGTCTCAGGTTTCAGCTCAGGATGTAGTGGTTGATCTGAGTTATCTGCCCGGCACTGCAACCGGTGGTGGTATCGATTACCTAGAAGGTTTGACTCAGGTAACGATTCCGGCAGGTCAGCTTAGCACCGAGGTGCAGGTTGCCATCATTGATGATGCCCTGACCGAGGAGGATGAAACCTATACCGTTCAACTCACCTCAACCACGGGTGGAGAGTCCCGCCTGGGAGCGGCCGATAGTGTTGAAACCACCATCATCGATGATGAGGGTGATGATAAGGATGGTCCATTTGTCACCATCTCTGGTCCTTCCGAGATCTATGAGAGTGGAGGGGGGCAGACCCAGATCGATCCCCCTGGTTTGGTTGGTGATGACTTTGTACCACAGGTGACTGAGCAGCCTGAAGGGCACTTTGCGACCTATACCATCAGCCTGTCTCAGGTTTCTGCTCAGGATGTGGTGGTTGATCTGGCCTATCTGCCTGGTACAGCAACCGGTGGCGGTGTGGATTACTTAGAAGGCGTCACTCAAGTGACCATTCCGGCAGGGCAGCTTAGCACCGAGGTGCAGGTTGCCATCATTGATGATGCCCTGACCGAGGAGGATGAAACCTATACCGTTCAACTCACCTCAACCACGGGTGGAGAGTCCCGCCTGGGAGCGGCCGATAGCGTTGAAACCACCATCATCGATGATGAGGGTGATGATAAGGATGGTCCATTTGTCACCATCTCTGGTCCTTCCGAGATCTATGAGAGCGCAGAGCAGCTTGGTGATGACTTTGTGAAATTTACAGAGCAGCCTGAAGGTCACTTTGCAACTTACACTATCAGCCTGTCTCAGGTTTCGGCTCAGGATGTAGTGGTTGATCTGAGTTATCTGCCTGGTACAGCAACCGGTGGCGGTGTGGATTACTTAGAAGGCGTCACTCAAGTGACCATTCCTGCCGGGCAACTTAGCACCGAGGTTCAGGTTGCCATCATTGATGATGCCCTGACCGAGGATGATGAAACCTATACCGTTCAACTCACCGCAACCACGGGCGGTGAATCTCGCCTGGGCGCGGCCGATAGCGTTGAAACCACTATCATTGATGATGAGGGGGATGATAAGGATGGTCCACTTGTCACCATCTCTGGTCCATCAGAGATCTACGAGAGTGCAGAGCAGCAAGGTGATGATGTTGTAAGGCTCACTGTTCAGCCTGAAGGTCACTTTGCAACTTACACCATCAGCCTATCTCAGGTGTCAGCTCAGGATGTGGTGGTTGATCTGGCCTATCTGCCTGGTACAGCAACCGGTGGCGGTGTGGATTACTTAGAAGGCGTCACTCAGGTGACCATTTCTGCCGGGCAACTTAGCACCGAGGTTCAGGTTGCCATCATTGATGATGCACTGACCGAGGAGGATGAGACCTATACCGTCCAGCTCACCGCAACTACGGGTGGAGAATCCCGCCTGGGCGCTGCTGACAGCGTTGAAACCACCATCATCGATGATGAGGGTGATGATAAGGATGGTCCACTTGTCACCATCTCCGGTCCATCAGAGATCTATGAGAGTGCTGAGCAGCAAGGTGATGATGTTGTAAGGCTCACTGTTCAGCCTGAAGGTCACTTTGCAACTTATACCATAAGCCTGTCTCAGGTTTCGGCTCAGGATGTAGTGGTTGATCTGGCCTATCTGCCTGGTACGGCAACCGGTGGTGGTGTGGATTACTTAGAAGGCGTCACTCAGGTGACCATTCCCGCAGGCCAACTCAGCACCGAGGTGCAGGTTGCAATCATCGACGATGCCCTGACCGAGGAGGATGAAACCTATACCGTTCAGCTCACCTCAACCACGGGCGGTGAATCTCGCCTGGGAGCGGCCGATAGCGTTGAAACCACCATCATCGATGATGAGGGTGATGATAAGGATGGTCCATTTGTGAATCTGCGTGGCCCGGCCGAGATTGGTGAGTCAGACGGTAATGCGATCTACACCGTGAGCCTGACGGAGGCTTCTGAGCAGGATATCACTGTAACCCTGGGTTATCTGCCTGGTACTGCGCTTGGCGCAGGTGTTGACTACTCAGAGGGGGTAGCACAGGTCACCATTGCCGCAGGTCAGCTATCCACTGAGGTTACGGTTGCCATTAATGACGATGCTCTGACTGAGGAGGATGAAACCTTCACCGTTCAGTTAACTTCGACTGAAGGCGGTGAGTCTCGCCTTGGTTTCAATACTAGCGTGGAAACCACCATTCTTGATGATGAAGGTGAAGAGAAGGATGGTCCATTTGTTAATATCAGAGGACCAGAAGAGATTGGTGAGTCTGATGGCCCGGCAATCTATACCGTCTCACTAACTGAGACATCTGAGCAGGATATTACAGTTAGCCTTGGCTATCTGCCTGGAACTGCACAGGGGGCCGGGGTCGATTATTCAGAGGGGGTTCCTCAGGTGACAATTCCAGCCGGGCAGCTTAGTGCCGAGGTGAGTGTTGCCATTATTGATGATGCTCTGTCTGAAAAAAATGAGGATTATACAGTTGAATTAACTGGTACCTTTGGTGGAGAGAGCCGGCTTGGGCAGCAAACCAGTGTTGAGACCACCATTCTTGATGATAAAGGTCGGGATAAAGATGGTCCAAGAGTGAAGCTGTTTGGTCCCGAAGAGGTTGGAGAGTCCGATGGTGAAGCTGTCTATACCGTACAGCTAACTAAGGTGTCTGAGCAGGATATAACCGTCAAGCTTAAGTACATTGAGGGTACAGCAGAAGGTTCTGGTGTGGATTACTCTGAAGGTGATCTGCAGGTCACAATTCCCGCCGGTCAGCTCAGCGCCGAAGTGAGCGTACCTATTACTGATGATGCACTGAGCGAAGATGATGAAACCTTTACCGTCAAGCTCAAGAGTACCTCGGGTGGTGAGTCTCGTCTTGGTAATCCAAAGGCGGTTGAAACTACTATTTTGGACGATGAGGGTGAAGAGAAAGATGGCCCATTCGTAACCCTGTCCGGACCTGCAGAGGTTCAAGAGCCTGGGTTTGCCCAGGAAGATGATAAGGGTGAAGATGAGCCAACATTGGCAACCTATACCATCAGTCTGTCCCAGGTTTCCGAGCAAGATATAGTAGTCAGTCTTGCATACCAGCCTGGCAGTGCTACCGGTGATGGTGTGGATTATCAGGAAGGGGTCACTCAGGTGACTATCCCTGCAGGTCAGCTCTCAGCGGAGGTAACAGTAGAGATCTTGCCTGATCAACTGATCGAAGGTGACGAGACCTACACAGTCCAGTTAACCGCAACCCAGGGAGGAGAATCACGCCTTGGAGCTCAAACCGAGGTTGAAACAACCATTATCGACCATAACCTGCCTCCTGAAGCCAATCCTGATGAGGGCCGACTGGAGTATAACGATGGCGAGATGTTCTGGAATGGATTCAAGTATAGCCATGGGTGGAAAGGCAAGCTTGGAGCACTGGATCTTGAAGAGAATGAGACAACCACACATACCAGTAACAACTCAATCAAAGATATAGCTATTACTGCTGACGGTTCTATCTATGGCATCGGTCACGGTACGCTCTATACATTGGATGAGGCGGGTGTGGTTCTGGATACTCAGAGCCTGTCATTCTCAAGCTCTAAGTGGTCAGCTCTGGGTGATGTTTCTGATGATACCTTGCTGGCGATGAAGTCTAACTCAAGTCACCTCTATCAGATAGATATTGCAACAGGAGCGATTAGTGATCTGGGTCGTATTAAGTTTAATGGCTCTGGAATCTGCCATGTGGGGGATTTGGTTGTAGCCGATTCGGTGCTCTATGTCGCAGCTTACAAGGCTATTTATAGCATTGATCTTAATGACCTCAGTGTTGTCAGTAAGTTCTATCAGGGTACTGGTTCCGGTTGGGAATACCGAGGACTTGCAATTGATGATGATGGCCACCTGTTAGCTCTGACCAGTAAAGAGCTAGTCCATGAGTTTGACTTTGAAGGAGGCTCTCCGGTTGTCCACGATGTGCATAATACTATTGAGCTAGGCCGGTACGGTAGTGTGCATGGTGCAGCCTGGAATCCGGAAGTCGGTGATACCGAGATAAATGGCAACGTTTTGGATAATGATAGTGATCCAAATGGTGATGCAATCCGTGTTGTTGCCGTGGACGGTGACTCAGGAGTCGTAGGAGGCACATTGGCCGGTGAATATGGAACTCTGCAACTCAATGCTGATGGTAGCTACACCTATGAGCTCGATACCGATCATGAGCTGGTACGAAATGGTGATCACTATCTGCATGAGCAGTTTGATTACACCATTACCGATGAGCATGGGCTGACTGCCAGCTCAACCCTGGATATCCATATCAACCAGGGGGACTACGATATTGTCTTCAAAGGACAGGATGCAGGTTATGTGAATGTTCTCGGAACCTATAATCTGGATGAGCAGGGCAATATCATCAATGTTGAGATTATCATGGAGGCATCCAAAGATTACCGTGGTCTCGAAGCTCCGGATAGAGGTGACATATTGGCTTCCTATGATGTGAGCAATAAGGTTGGTATGTTCATCCTGGCCAATGGTGCCAAGAACCATGGTGAGATCGATCCCGAGGATATTGAGTTTACCCTGGGTGAAGATGGAACCTATACAGCCACAGTCAACGGTGATGAGCAGGCAGTCTATTTCACTGACAGTTCATTCAACGTCGATGGCAAAGATCACTTCCAGTTTGAAGTGCATGAAGATGGAACTGGGTCACTGGCAATTGCAACTGAGGACCTTCCTGAGCTGGGAGATAATGACTTCAATGATATCTTCCTTGAATTCAGACCAACCAGTCAGGGTATTGAGTTAGATCCGGATGACTTCCAGGATGATACATCTGAGGTTTCAACAATTAATATCCTGAGAGGCGCTGAAGGTGAGGAGGATGAGTTTGTTATTCCATCGTTCGACCTGGAGGAGGACGAGGTCGTTATCCATCGCATTGAAGATTTTGAAGAGGAAGATGTGGTGGATCTGAGTGAGCTACTGGATAACGTTGCCGAAGAGGAAATTGGTGACTATCTTGAGCTGAGTTTCAGTGAGGATGAGGATGGGCCTGCGAGCATTATTCAGGTCTGGACCAATGGTGATGATACCGAGACACCTCAAACCGTGGTGCTGGAGGGCGTTGATCTCAGAGATGATTATCCAGGTCTAAGTGAGAGTGAGATCTTACAGCAGATGATAGATGATGAGCGACTCATTCTGGATAGTGATATCTAACCGTTAGCTGCTCGGTATAACCAAACACCCGGCCTTGGTGCCGGGTGTTTTTGGTGGGAGTTGCTAAAAAGTTTTGTAGCCTAACTCGGGGTGTATGGCAACCGATACGTTGTGAACTCATCCCTGGAACGCTACCGCACAGGTATCATCCCTGATCCCCTTTTTCAGCTCAGTATCCTACCTCTCGCTTCGCTTCGCTTCCTTGAAGCTTCACCCCAGTAGCAGCAGGCCGGTGCCGTTGATACCAGTGCATCAATGATATCAGCAATAGATCTGAAACATGACCATTCAGCTAATTATCTGTTTTCTATTGAGATAACTACTTCGCAAGAAGAAGTAAAAAAAATAAAAATAACACAAAGATAGTGCCGAGAAAGAACCATGAAGGTGAGCTAATGAGGTGTTTGCCATTAATGTACTTGTCAGTTTTCTTTATGGTTGCTTCGCCTCTGAACAACCGACCTATTTTTGAGCAGATAAACAGCAGGTAGAGCCATACCAGAGCCGAGATAAACATGGGTAACAACCCCTGATAGCTAGCTGTCGTCAGGCCTAAAGCGGCTGAGAGGCGGGGAAGGTTCTCAACTAAATTGTGTAATACCCATTCTCCCGGGGCAAAAAAAACAGATTGGATCCAATGCCAGAAGTTTTCCATCATACCTCACCACTGTCCCTGATCATTTTAGTTATAGCATCTCATCTGAGTGTTGGTTTGAAAAGCAATACTCAGTGTGGGGCTGAATTAATAGTTGTGCTTGCGATACATGATCCGATTGTCCCTGTTGTATGCTCCCCACAGGGCCTCAACCTGGGGTGGATCGATCCAGTTGCTGGTGGTACCAGACTGCTGATTCAGATATTCCAGCGAACTGCCCGTGAGGGGGAGTGTGATCTTGACTCGCCCCAGGGAACCCGGTGAGCATAACAGTAATCCGTAGTCGGTTGAGCTTGCTGCATAATCTCCGTCACAGGTATTAAGTCGGGTTACTCCCGGAGCCAAGTTATAAGAGATGGCTGTTGTTTTTGTCGGGTCACAACCATCGATATCTGCACAGTCCAGGCTCACTGAGCCTCCCGAGGCTGGCTTTGCTGCTCCGTTGAACGTCATCAGGTTATCCGCAAGAACAGTACAACTATCTAAGCTATTGATCTCAAAACTATCGCCATCCCAGTATTCAAGACGTACCATGGGTTTAAGGTCTATATCGCTCCGTTGAGCCCTGACTCCCTGAAGGTTGATCCGCCCCAACCAAAACGGTGCAGCGGTCCCACCGGGAACGGCTAGCTCGCCCAGCAGCCGGGTGGTCTCGCCACCAACTACCAGTTGGTCATCACTGCCTGGGATCTCAATCTGCTCACCATCACCGCCTGAGGCCAATAGACCTAATTTTGCCTGATTATAGGGGCCGTCTCCTAAGACTCCATCCGTGATCTTTCGGGAGATCCCCATCGAACCGCTATAGACATACTGGTCATCCTGGCCGCTTCCCCATAAGGTGTTGTCGATTATGCCGCTATTCGGCCAGGATGAGTCCGGAATGAGGCGCTCCACCTGATTACTGGTGTCTGTTTGGCCAAGTAGCAGGTAAAGCTTGAGGGTGGCTTGTTTGGTGTAACCTCGCAGATAACTATAGTTGCGCACAATAACATCGGATTTGTTCTTAGCCTTGAGAGTCAGGCTTGCATCGGTCAAGGCGTCTTCATCTCCCAAGTAACTAAAAGCGGGGCAGGCATTGATGGTGGGAATAAAGGCATCAAGGGTGAGTTTATCTGGATAGAAACGGCCGATGGTGGATGAGGCTCCGCTGACCGTACTGGTAATACCGGGAAATTCGAGCTGTGATTGGGCCTCAAGAGTCATGCCTCCGACTTCACTATAATTAACCGCTGCGGTTAATTTGCCCCGACTAAATGTAGGGACGGCACCACTAAGATTAAGGGTTCCATCGACATTTGATGGGGAAACCGCCTGAATATTGGTGAAACTGATATCTCCTACCGACATCTTGGTTGGATCTATCGTGGAGTCATAACTCTCGGTGGTGCAGTTTCCGCTGGCCGGTGCACAATTGGCTGTGACCGCTTCTATATCGACTTTAAAGTCAGTGCCGGCTGAGATGAAGGCATTTCCGGAGCTGGCTGTTCCACCAGGATTATTAGTGCTTTGCTGGTCATAGACCCGGCTGATGTATAGTGCGTGGGGTCTCCAGTAGAGGGAGCTGCTCCCAATGTATTCATAATTATTGGATGTGAGACTTCCGCTGAGGCTGATACTTCCAGCATCGGGGTAGTTGATAATGAACTCAGATTTTCCTGAGCTGAATGTCAAATTAAGTTGCTTTGCACTATTTGCTGGCTTTTGCTCCCCTGCAATGGTCAGCTGGCTGACAGGGATACTCTTGTTTTCACTGACATAATCAAACTGGGCCGAGAGTGTTTGTGAGCCCACGATTGCGGTTTCTACTGTGCATTCACCTTGTTCTAATACACTGACCTCTATGGTGACATCTGTATTTGCACTGTGGGGCGAGGTTGTCTTTGGAGTAAATTGCAATGAGGTTGCCTGGAAGTCGATTGACTTGCTGGCACCGCTCATGCCGCTCGCTGTCGCTGAAATGTTTACTGTGCCTTTTTTGTCATAGGTAAAGGCAAGGGGGGCCGCTCCTGAGTCACCTGCGACAAAGCGATAGGTTGCATTGGGTTCATTTGGCGTTAGTACACCCTGGGCTCCCTGTGTGCTCCAGGTCACAGTACCGCTTGGAGTTTCATTGACTGTGAGGCTAACGGTTCCCGTATAGTCAATATCCAGATCACCCTGGGCATCGTAGGCTCTAATTGTAATGGGGTGGCTCCCAAGGCAATTTCCAGTCGATGGGCTGTCAAGAATCAGGCTGGGCTCTGAGGATGTTTCATCAATAAGCACCCCGTTTTGGGTAATACTGAGGCGATTCGTATGCACAGCCCCGGAGAGGGTGGAGTTTTGGATTAAAGCTGCACCTTCAACATAGACCAGTGCATTAGCTAATGTATTGACCAGGTAAAATGGCTCACTACCGGTATTTTGTGAGTTGTAGATGACGAAGGTGAGAGCTGAGCTGGGGTTGTCGGTGTTGATTGTCGCGTTTCTGGCAACCAGGGTAACCTTTATATTAAGTTGGCTTAGGGCTGAAACTCGCAGTCTGGCGTCATCCATATCAAGGTCTTCAATCCAGTAGCCTTGTCCTGAAAAGGTGGCCTGGGCATTATTTCGTAATCTTAGTGTTCGGATTTTGGTATTGTTTGCGATTCGGATACTGCAATTACTTCGAGTGATGTAGATCTGATCATAATTCCCCTGACCAATCCCAAAGAGGCTATACCAGGCACAGCTTAGCCAGCTATCGATATTGATATCATTTGTTGCTGTATTTGTCGGGAAGTCAGCCTGATCAAGCTCAAGGCCCTGCTCATAATCCCCGGTGGCTTCACAAGCTCTTTCTTCACAGGTTGTTGAACCCAGAGGAGTGGGTTCGGTTGAGTCATATTTAAACTGGTAAAAATTGGAGCGTATCTGCCCGGAAGGCTCCATATTCAATACACCGCTCGCGCTATGGCTTTGCGCAACCTTAGGAAATGTTGGGTTTTCTCCCGTAGGAGGTGGAGGAGGATTCGTGCCTGCGATGGCATGAGCTGAGCCCAGGATCCCCAAAGTCAGCAATAAAGCTCGAAATTGATTCATGAACCTCATCGTTGGTGCTGGCTCATTTGAAGTTAAGAGTTATATCGATTGAGTATAGGCTATAACAGTGAAACAGGTGCTGGATGAGAGGGAAAGTCCAGGGGAGTCTATGCCGTAAATAACTTTATTTTCAATTGGTTGGCTTTTTATCGGCGTTTTGAGTTGCTCCACGGACCATAAACACTGTGGTTGCTTTTGACTCAGCGAGAGTCTCTCCTTTATCCGAGATGAACTTTAATAAGATCGTATGTTTACCATGGCTCAGATCTTGTACTTGCAGTCCAGCCTGAGACTCCAGCTCTTTGATCATCCGCCCATCCACCCAAAGCTGCATGCGGTATGGCTTAGGCGGTGTAGGAGTGATTTCAGCCAACACAACCATATTCCCCTGGTAGCTACGAATGGTCGAATTATCTGAGGGTTGAGTGAGAGTGACTTCATACTCGATTTTTTCAGGTTCTTTAAAAGGTGGTGGAAGAGTAGGCGATTCGAGCTGGACCGCCGGAGGCAGTTTACGCTCGACCTGCACAGCCTCCGGAAGCGGGGCATCCGAATAATGGGTGATCCCTTTTTCATCCACCCATTGATAGATAGGTTCGGCGCTTAACCAGATCCCGATTCCGAGAACCAGGGCGGCGAGCATCGCTTTGAACATCAGCCGCATACACTATTTCTTGTTGGCTTTTTTATTAGGGTAGCAGCGCCACTGCATCGATGCTTATAGCGCAGGAAATTTAACTAGTTTCGTATAGCTTAAATACCTTGCTCATTCATCTAACTTGAGCCATGGGCGAAGTTACTTTCGGAGTAACATAGCGTGAGGTAGGGATATTGAGCTGGGAAGGGTTATCAGGGATGGTAAGCGGCGAACCGCGAAGCTCTACGGAGGGGTAAAGTTGCTCCAGGAGCAACGTAACGCGAGATAGCGTGGAATTGCTTGTAGATCAATGAAACGAGAAGCAGGATGCTGAACTGGGACGGGTGACCAAGGATGGTCACCATCGAGCTGGGGAGAATTATCAGGGGATGATAAATACGCAGCGCGTAGTAAGCTTTTGATTACTTTTGGCGATACAAAAGTAATGTGCTGTCGGGCACCCCCGACATTGTTTGTAGCACTGCTGTAAATAAAATAACTCGGATAAGTGCTATACGTATGAGCGTTTAGCTGAACTAGAGATCCAGCTCTAATTGACGCTGCTCCCCCTCATCGGCGAGGGCCACGCTGATTCCTATGAGGCGAACGCTGCGCCCCGCTGAACGCTGCCAGGCATCACGCAACAGCTGGATAAACAGCACGGCAGAGAGCCGGTTACAGCTATGAGAGGCGGTGGTCTGGCTAAAGTCATTGAATTTGAGCTTGACCGTTTGGGAGTGGATCTTGAATTGACTGGCCACCGGTTCACCGAGGCGCCTGAGAAGCTCCGGGTAGAGCTCATCACTGATGATGGCTTCAGCCTGTGAGAGTTGGTCAATATCTTCAGCCAGAGTATTTTCAACCCCCTTGCTCTTGCGGACTCTCTCTGTCACTACCTCTCGGGGATCAATGCCCTGACAGCGATTAAACAGGGATTGGCCATGACGCTCTCCCAGCAGAGATGTGAGATCACCGAGCTCAGCCTGCTGAATATCCGCTCCAAGATAGAAACCACCGCCCTGTAGCTTGGCCAATGAGGAGGGGCCGACCCCCGGGATCCGCTTCAGCGGCAGCTTTGCCAGGTAGCTGAACAGCTCTTCGGGGGGCACCACCTTCTGGCCATCGGGTTTATTATCATCGCTGGCTATCTTAGCCACCATCTTGATGGAAGAGATCCCGGCCGAGGCGGTGATCCCCAGCTCACGAATTTCGCTGCGGATCGCCTCCATGATGAGAGAAGCGCTGCCCTGAAAGTGGGGGGAGTCGGTGAGATCCAGGTAGAACTCATCGATCGAGGCCTGCTCTACCTTGTCACAGTAGCGGTGGATAATATCGGCGACCTGCCCGGAGAGCTGTTTGTAATAGCTGTAATCACCCGGGATCAGGGTGAGCTGAGGGCACAGTTGCAGGGCGCGGGCCGATGAGATGGCACTCTTGACCCCAAAACGCCGGGCCAGGTAGTTGGCGGTGGCGATTACCCCACGCTTTTGCGGCGATCCCCCAATCGCGAATGGGCGATTTTTAAGCTCAGGATGGCGCAGCTGCTCTGCTGCGGCAAAGAAGGCATCCATATCTAATAGGGCGATTTTTCGTACTGAGCTCATGGGGAGGAGGGGCTATTTCTGATGGCTTCAGTGTAGCATTTATTGAGGGGTTCCCGGCACTCCTATGCGAGTGCCACACGTATAGTTTACCTGACGTGCGGTCAGCGTTTTGTGCCTGTGGGAACATTGCTACTGCCGAGTGGCGGCGGGTCAGGCCGTTCCCAGGCATCCTGCCTTCCACGGCATTGATACATCCTGTATGGCAGAGATGCTCACCCACTCCCCCTAACAACCCCCAGGGTGCCCCCTGATTCTTGTCTTTCCTCAAAATTATGGTGAATTTGAAGCTCAGCGCAAACACGCCGTCCATGGCGTGGCTGCGCACTCGCTGCATCCATGCAGCTCAACATCAAATCACCTTATGATTCATCGGCACGAATCAAAGGGGGATCTCAAACCACCTCTTCGATTTAGATTGGGGGACCGTTACGATCATTCATGAATCTTAATGTGGAATCATTGAACCTAATCGAAGAGAGGAAGTTTAATCCCCGTGAGCGAGAGTTGAGGTGAACCGCAGAGATTTGCTGTCTCTTTTCGAGGCATGGACGCCGAGCCGCGAAGGTCGATGGTTGGACCCATCGTGCGTAGCGAGTTTTTGATTACTTTTGGCGATACAAAAGTAATGTGCCGTCGGGCACCCCCGACACCAGTGGCGATAGCCACCAATAGCTATCCGCAGGATAAAAAAGACCGCAGTTTGACCAGCGGTCAGCTATTTCTGCACTAGATGCAGATGTCCTCCGGACTGGGGTTTGTGCTTGCAGCACATTGCCACTGCCGAGTGGCGGCGGGTCAGGCCGTTCCCAGGCATCCAGCCTTCCACGGCATTGATACATCCTGTATGGCAGGGGCTGCTCACCCACTCCCCCTAACAACCCCCAGGGTGCCCCTCGATTCACATATCCCTCAAATCATAGTGTTTTGAAGCACAGTGCAGACAGTATATCTCTATACTGGCTGCGCACTCGCAGCGTCCATGCAGCTCAACATCAAATCACCTTATGATTCATCGGCACGAATCAAAGGGGAGAACTAACCCCCCGTAAGTGAGCACTGAGGCGAACCGTAGAATAATTATGTTTTTTCTTTTCGAGACAGGATGTTGAGCTGCGCAGCTCTGCGGAGGGACTCGCAGCGCGGAGCGAACTTTTGGTTACTTTTCTTGATAGAAAAGTGACTCGCCGGTCGGGCGAGACCGACAATTGCCACGAAGTGGCAAACGGCTATCCGCAGGATAAAACAGGTTCAGCTTGACCTGCGGTCAGCATTGTGTGCCTGTGGGCACAATTGTCCGGCCGCGGACTACGGGTCAGGGGGACTGCTCACCCAGTCCCCTAACAACCCCGAGGGTGCCCCTCGATTCACACCGTTCCTCAGAGCCACTGGTTTTTGAGATACGCAGAAACGAGCCATCCATGGCTCGGCCCTGCTTTCAGGATATCCATATCCTTCAATCTCAAAATCCAACGTGACTCTTCGGTGTGAATCAAAGGGGAGATTTAAACCACCGTCAGCGAGCGCTGAGCAATAATTTGGTAATTTGAGGTCGAGCGACAGGATGTCGCGAGAGAACAACCGGGATAGGGGTGAAGTTACTTTCTAAGTAACGAAACGAGAGGAAGGATGCCGAACTGGGAAGGCATATTATGGATGATATGCATCCCGTTTGTTTGATGCCTCAAATTCCCTGTTATTGTGAAGATAAAGCGAGATCCGGGGCGGTAGGGGATTGCAAAGGGGAAAGGCGTTTGCCCCTTTGTCTGCCGCCGGTCAGCACCGGCCTATGCAGCGCAGTTGAAAATCAGCAGTGCGCAGCACAATGAAGGCCTTAAGCGATCACTCGGTGACCCGGCTGACTTCGCTCAAGCTGGTGAGCCCGAGGCGGGCCTTTTCTAATCCGGAATCCCTAAGGGTTTGCATCCCTTGCTGCCTTGCCAGCCGGGCGATATCCAGTGAATTTCCCTCCTGCATGATCAGAGTTGCGATCCCATCTGTCATGGGTAATAACTCATAGATCCCGATCCGTCCCCGGTAGCCTGCGGCACACTCTTTACAGCCAATGGCGCGGTAAAGCTCGACACCATTGGCGAGCTGCTGCTCACTAAAGCCTAGCTCCCGGAGCCTATCATCATTGAGGTTCTCTTTCTGTTTACAGTGAGGGCACAAGCGGCGCACCAATCGCTGGGCCATGATTAGCCCTACCGATGAGGCGATATTGTAACCCGCGACCCCCATATTCAGCAGGCGGGTCAGGGTTTCAGCGGCAGAGTTGGTGTGCAGAGTGGAAAGCACCAGGTGACCGGTCTGAGCCGCCTTGATGGCGATCTCTGCGGTTTCCAGATCGCGGATCTCCCCCACCATCACCACATCGGGATCCTGGCGCAGAAAAGCGCGCAGTGCACTGGCAAAAGTCAGCCCGGTTTTAGGATTGATCTGCACCTGGTTGATCCCGGGGAGGTTGATTTCAACCGGATCTTCGGCCGTTGAGATATTACGCACCGAGTCGTTGAGAGTATTTAACCCGGCATACAAAGAAAGGGTCTTACCACTACCGGTTGGCCCTGTTACCAGGATCATTCCCTGGGGGGCCTGCAATGTCTGCTCAAACAGCTCTAACTGCTGGGCATCAAAACCTAATTTCTCCATATCGAGCTTGGCTGTCGATGAATCTAGGATCCGTAGCACCAGCTTCTCTCCCCACAGGGTTGGCAGGGTGCTGACCCTAAGATCGATATTCTTTCCCTTGCCCAGCTTGAGCTTGATCCGTCCATCCTGAGGCAACCTTCTTTCGGCAATATCCAGTTTTGATATCACCTTGATACGTGCGGCAAAACGGTTGGTAAACTGCACCGGAGGTGAGGCTACCTCATGCAGGATACCATCGATACGAAAGCGAACCCTGTATTGAAACTCATAGGGCTCAAAGTGCAGGTCCGAGGCTCCCTGGCGAATCGCATCCATCAGCAGCTTGTTGATATAGCGCACGATCGGCGCATCATCTTCGGCACTATCTTCCCCGCTCTCCTGATAGGCCTGCTCCTCCACAACCTCCATCAGCTCAAATCCATCCTCCAGGGGCTCCTGAACATAATTACTCCACCCCTGCTCATGGACCTTGTGCATCGCTTTTTGCAGTTGCATCTCCTCGACCAACAGCCCTTCGGTATGCAGGCCAAAATGAAACGAAAATCCTTCAAGAGCCTCCAGGTTCGTTGGGTCCGACATCGCAAGAAACAGCGTCTGCCCCTGGGTATATACGGGTAACGCATGATATTTCTCGATCAGCGCTTCGTTGAGATACTGGGAGGGGAGTTCATCCAGATTGAAGGTATCCAGGTCCGTGAGGGGCAGGCCATACTCCTGCTCACAAAAAAGGGCCAGAGCTTCGCTGCTGATGATCTGGTTTTCAATCAAAAAAGTGGTCAGAGGCTTGCGTTGGCGCTGGGATTCCGACAGGTAGTGAAGGGCATCCTCCTCAGAAAAGAGGTTGTTACGGGGTAGGCTGGCACTCAGGCCTCTGAGAGCTCGAGAGTTCATCTCGGGCCCCCGGGCTGGGTGATCGAGATTGAGTTCCCCGGCAGAGTTTTGTTGACAGACTTATCTCTGTGCTCCACAGCCATCTCCCTGTGCTATCCGCTTGTGTGATTCCTTACCCTATTGATTGTTAACTTTTTGATGGGGGTCGTCAAAGGAATCTCATTCGAGGTGGAAGATGAGCCAGTGTATATGAGTTATCGATAAAGCTGCCCACACTGTTAAGGGTTTGTTATGCTGGGCCCACCTCAACAGGATAAGCGGAGAGATCAGTGTTCGATTTTAATCAGCCGGTCGAGCGGCGCAACAGCTACTCAGTCCAGTGGGATGGCATCGCCGATGATTATGGTGAGGCCGGGCTGTTACCCTTTACCATCTCGGATATGGACTTTAAGACGGCTCCCTGTATCGAGGAGCACCTCAAGCATCACCTGACAACCCAGGTTCTTGGCTATAGTCTGTGGCATCATCCAAGCTACTATGCAACGATCCAGCACTGGTTTAAGCAGCGCTTTGACTGCAATATCGACTCCAAGATGCTGGTGTATGGTCCCAGTGTGCTCTACCAGCTGGGAGCCCTGTTGCAGCTTTGGTCCGAACCCGGCGATGAAGTCTTGCTGCACACCCCCGCCTATAACGGCTTTTATAAGGTTCTCGATGGGAACAACAGGACCATACTTCCCTGCCCGCTGTTACAGAAACAGGGGCGATTCGAGATTGACTGGCACAGCTTTGAGACTCTGGCCGCTCGCGATAGCTGCAAAATTTTACTGCTATGTAGCCCCCACAACCCCACGGGGCGGGTTTGGAGCAAGGGTGAGCTGGAGCGGATGGCGGCAATCTGCCAGCATCATGGGGTTCGGGTGATCAGTGATGAGATTCACATGGACATGAGCTTTCGCCCCCACACCCCCTGGGTCGAGGTGGCTCAGCCGGGTGATAGCTGGGCGCTGCTGAGCTCAGCTACCAAATCCTTCAATATTCCGGCGCTGGGGGCAGCTACGCCCTGATCGCCTGTGAGAAAACCCGTCAGGGTTATCTGGATAAACTAATAAAACAGGATGGATTGGGCTCTCCCAATATCCTGGGGCTGCAGGCGCTGCTTTGTGCCTACCAGCAGGGCAGCCAATGGCTGGATGCACTGCGTGACTATCTGCAAGAGAATCTGCAGCATATCAAAAAGCGCCTGACCGAAGAGCTTCCTGAGATAGGCTACCGGATCCCCGATGCAACTTACCTCGCCTGGTTGGATCTGCGCCCATTGGAGCTGGATATGAAAAAGCTACAACAGCAGATGATCCATCATGAGAAAGTGGTCATCATGCCGGGAGAGACTTACGGCCCGGAAGGGTTAGGATTTTTACGCCTCAACGCCGGTTGTCCGCGCGCTAAGCTGGATGATGGCCTGAACCGTCTGGTGCGCGCTGTCCAGGCGGTTCGCTCCAAAAGCATGAGTCCGTCGCCTCAGTCATCAGACTAATTTAGCCGAGCCCCTGAACACAGGGGCTCTCAGAAACCCCCTGAGATAAATTGACTTGCAGTTAGCAGAGCTTTTTTCCCTGCGGGAGGCTACTTGTCCTTCGGCCGATTAATGATGTGGCTTCGCCACAGGTGTGCCGGTGCTGACCGGCGGCAGGCAAGAAGGTGCGTTCGCCCGTACCCTCTTGCATCTCCCGGGGCGCCCCAGATCTCGCTACTTCCTCAAAATAACATGGAATTGGAGGCATCAAACAAATGGGATATCCCTATCCCGGTTGTTTTCTCGCGACGTCCTGTCGCTCAACCTCCAATACTCAAGTTATTATTCGGCGCTCGCTCACGGGGAATAGAAACCATCTCTTTGACTCAGCTTCAGAGTTAATCTTGGTCTTATTTGTTATTGGGTGTAATTGCTCCCGGAGCAATGAAACGCGAGATATGGATACCGAGCAGGGAGAGATTATCAGGGATGGTAATCGACGATAGCTACCTGCGGGTCAGGCCGTTCCCAGGCTGCTACCATCCTGATAGCTTTTTCCAGTTCGCAGTCCATTGCTCTCGCTTCGTTGCTGTGCAACTCCGCCCTGCCTTCCACGGCATTGATACATCCTGTATGGCAGGGGCTGCTCATTCAGTCCCCCTAACAACCCCCAGGGTGCCCCCAAATCCGCATAATTCCTCAGAATAACTAGATTTTTGAGGGAACAGACAAACGGGAAATCCCTATCCCGGTTGTCTTCTCACGACGTCCTGTCGTTCACTCTAAAAAATCTGCGCTATTCTTCGGTGCGAATCAGAGGGGGAGTTTCAAACTCCGTGAGCGAGAGTTGAGGTGAACCGCAGAGATTTGCTGTTTCTTTTCGAGGCATGGATGGCGAGCCGCGTAGCTCTGTGGAGGGATTCACAGTGCGTAGCGAGGTTTTGCCTACTTTTGACGATACAAAAGTAGGGCGCAGTCGGCGCCCCGACATTCTTGTGGCGGTAGCCACAACACTAAGTCACCCGCAGGATAAAAAGGACCGCAGCTTGACCTGCTGTCATCTTATTTGTGCCTGTGGGCACATTGCCACTGCCGAGTGGCGTCGGGAAAAGGGTATTGCTTGTCCAATACCCTCTTCACTCCCAAGGACACCCCGATATTTGCTTCATCCTCATGCTTCATCAGATTCACTAACGGACAGACGGAACGTCCCTGTTCCGGCTGTCCTTCAACTACTTCCATGTAGTTGATATGCTCATCAATAATGAATCATTCGGCGCAAATAGACGGGGCCCAAAATCCCCGTGAGCAAGCACTGAACCGAGCCGTAGAGTAATTTTGTTGTTTCTTTTCGAGACAGGATGTCGAGCTGCGCAGCTCTGCGGAGGGACTCGCAGCGCGGAGCGAACTTTTGGTTACTTTTCTTGATAGAAAAGTGACTCGCCGGTCGGGCGAGACCGACACTTGCCACGAAGTGGCAAACGGCTATCCGCAGGATAAAATAACAACTAGCCCAATAGGGTCAGGGCTACCTGCCCGCTGGCATTGGCCTGGCTGAGGATGGCGGTGGCGGCACTGCGCAGGATCTGCTCTCTGATCAGGGCCGAGGTCTCTTTGGAAAAATCAGCATCTTCAATCCGGCTGCGGGACTGACTCATCGCCTGGGAGCTGATGGAATTAACCGAGATGCTGGCCTGGATCCGGTTGATGGAGGCACCAAAATCGGCGCGGCGGGCTGAGATATAGTCCAGGGCTGCATCCACCTTGGTGATCACATCATCGGTGTCTGTAGTGAGATCCACGCTGTTTAACCCAAGGGCCGAACGGTCCACTCTCAGCACATCGACCTTGATCGACTCATCTGCATTGGCCCCAAGTTGCAGGTTATAGCGCCCGGCAAGGCGAGGGTCGACCACATTGCCATTGGTGGGGACCTCGACACTAAAGCCAGAGAGTGGGGTGATGGTCACATTGGCGGTATCATTGACCACCGAGCGGGCGGTTTTCTCGACCCCGTCACTGCCTTCGACATCCAGGCCGCCAATGGCGCCGGTGTCTTCGTTGGAAAGATTCAGGTTATTCTGCATGAAGGTGGCGCCGGCACCGCCGGTAAAGCGGGTGACGAAGGCAGCATAGGTGTTTTCATTGACCAGCAACGCATTGCCATCGCTATCCTGAAGATTGGCAAATACATCATCGAGATCATTGGTTTGATTGGTATTAAGGTAGGTCATTACATCCTTAATCCCCTGACCGCCAGCCTGTTTGATCTCCTCATGCATCATCCGCACCGCGATATAACTCACCGAGTAATGAGAGCTGCTGCCATCCCAGCTAGCGTTGGCAGCGCTGAGATCATTGGCCAGGGTGCCAAAATCGGCAGTGCTAAAGTGATTGCTGCTATCCCCATCGGCGGCCACCAGATCCCCCAGACTCGCTCATCGGCCCCATGAATAAACTCTGCTGTACCCTCCTTAAACCAGGTTGGCAGGGCGTTAAAATTCATGGTGCGTCCCATCACCGCATGTACCATCTCGTGGGCGATGATCCTGTCGCTATAAAAGGGCGGCTCTCCGCCATCCGGTCTAAGGCCGATCGGAAAATCACTCATGTCGATGTTGAGGAACATGTTTTCAGTCTTACCATCGGCGCCCACTGTGCCACTGACCGATGCCAGGAGATCGGGATCTGGTGTATCTGAGAGGTTGATATTGAGCTTGGAGCCATCGGCGGTCAGCCCATAGAGCTCTGTGATCATTGCTTCAGACTGGGCAAACCAGGCGCTAAACAGGCCATCCACCACCGCCTGTTTATTCTCATCAACCTCCGGCATCAGGGTATCGCGACGGAACAGGCTGATACCGTTAAACTGACTGTCGAAGGCGGTGGCTTCAATGTTACTTAAAAGCTGATCCACCTCGGCCTGAAGCGCTTGTTTGTTTTGTAGAGAGTTGGTTTCGTTGGCGGCCTGGATCGATAGTTCGCGGATCCTTTGGAGATCGGTGGTGATGGAGTTCAGGGCTCCATCGGCGGTCTGCAGGACAGAGATAGCATCATTGCTGTTACGGATCGCCTGGTTTAATCCTCGAATTTGTGAGCTCATTCCGGTTGCGATCGCAAGTCCGGCCGCGTCATCTCGGGCACTGTTGATCCGCATCCCGGAGGACAGGCGCTCCATCGCCTGAGTCTGCCCGTTACTACTACGGGTCAGCTGGCGTTGGCTAAAGAGTGCAGCCAGATTGGTATTGATTATGAGTCCCACGCACCACTTACCTTATGACAGGCTGTTAATTTGACTATCGGCCGCAGAAGGGAGAACTAAAGGAGGGGCAGGGAAATAACCGGGAGCCGTGAAAGGCTCCCGGGAGAAGACTGTTACTGCACCAGCTGAACAATATGTCCCAGCAGAATGCCGACGACACCAAAATCTGAGTCACTAAAGGTGGTGTTGGCGTAACCCAGGTTGCCCAGAACAGGCAGCAAGAAAACCGGTAGGAAGGTGATGAGCAAGCCTTCTGCAAAGGAGCCGATGATGGCGCCGCGTCGGCCGCCCATCGCATTACCAAATACTCCGGCGGTGGCTCCGATGAAGAAGTGGGGAACGACGCCGGGAATGATAACGGTAATGTTTAGCAGGTAGCAGATCATCATTCCCACCAGGCCTGCGACAAAGCTGCTGATAAAGCCGATCAGCACCGCATTTGGCGCGTAGGGAAAGACGATGGGGCAATCCAACGCAGGTTTGGCATTGGGCACCAGCTTGTCTGAGATCCCCTTGAAGGCCGGAACAATCTCAGCGATCAACATCCGGACCCCCTGCAGTATGATGTAGACCCCGGCGGCAAAGGTGATGGATTGAATGATGGAGAAGATAAACCAGGACTTACCCTGGCTGATATTTTCTACAAAGCCAGGGCCGGCAAAGGCGCTGGAGATGAGAAAGATAATCGCCATGGTAAAGGAGATGGCAACCGGGGTGTCACGCAGAAACATCAGGGCCTTGGGAACATTCACATCTTCGGTAGAGTGAGTCTTGTTGCCCAGTTTGCTGGCGATAAATCCAGACAAAACGTAAGAGAAGGTTGAGAAGTGCCCGAGGGCGATATCATCCGAGCCTGTGATCTGGCGCATATAGGGCTGGGCCAGGGCTGGCATCAACACCATGATGGCGCCCAGAACCACTGAGCCCAGGGCGATGAGGGCAACACCATGCATCCCTGCCGCAGCCAGAATCGCTGCGATCATCACCGCCATATACAGGGTATGATGACCGGTCAGAAAGATATATTTGAGGGGGTGAAGCGCGCGATCAGTATGTTAACCACCATGCCAAAGAACATGATGAGTGCCATCTCTTTGCCAAAGGATTTTTGAGCGATCGCCACGATCGCCTCATTGGTCGGTACCACCCCGTGAATGCCAAAGGCGTGCTGGAAGATATTGGAGAAATCTCCCAGCGCTCCGATGACGATAGTGGCACCTGCACCAATGATCAAAAAACCCATGGTGGTTTTGACCGTACCCTTAATACAGTCGGTGGCTGGTTTTCGCTGCATCAACAGGCCGATGAGGGCGATAAGCCCAACCAGTACCGCAGGAACGGCCAGCACATCATAGATTATAAAATGGAAAAAACTGCTCATCTTTCACCCCCGGGAAGTTTACAACTCGATTTAGGCCAGGGTATTGACCGCGGCTGCCAGACGCTCTTTCATCGCGTTTTTATCAACTATGTTATCCAGGGTGACGATTTCACCATTCACTCCCTGAAGCTGTGAGGTGATGTCTCGGGTGCCGACATAGATATCGGCGACGCTTCCGCCAACCGAGGCAAGATCCAGGTGATCAACTTCGGCCTCGATACCCAGTTCAGTGATCACCTTCTTGATGCTCATCTCCATCATCAGGCTGCTGCCTAATCCGTTTCCACATACAACAGTAATTTTCATCATCGTCTCTCTTTGGTTGTTCAGGGTGTATTTGTGGGGAGGCTATCGCTAATAGCGAGCGATAATCTCTTCGATCTGTTCGATGCTTTGGGAGGCACAGATGGCATCCACATCCTGTTGATTCATAAATAACTCCGCCAGCTGGGAAATGGCTTCGACATGGGAGTCGCTGTCGGTTGCTGCCAGGGTGACTAAAAGGTGCACCGGGTCATTTTCCTCGGCATCAAAGTGAACGCCCTGTTGAATGACGGTCAGGGCCAGCCCAAGCTTATTGACCCCATCCTCGGGTCGGGCGTGGGGCATGGCGATTCCCGGAGCTAATACATAGTAGGGGCCAAGCTCCTGATGGGATTTGATAATCGCCTGGGTATAGCCGGGCTCGATATAGCCCTGCTGAGTCATCTTTTCTGTGGCCAGCTCAACGGCCTGTTGCCAGTTTTTGGCCGAGGATTCAATCCGGATCAATGATTTTGGCAGTAATGGATGTAACATAGGGGCCTCCTGTATTTATATCAGGATATTCTGAAAGACAGGGAAGTTAACGTGATAAAGATCGCCAAATTTGATTCATGAATGATAGTTTTATCATTCATGTTGGATTTTTTGATAATTATGGTGCCTGTGTCACACTTTTTGATAAACAAGTATCCCCTTGGTTTGGGCAGGATTGAGTGTTGTGGGTTTTAAATCGGGTTCTCGAAAAAAGAAAAAGGTGACTCTGGCGGATATTGCCGAGCAGGTTGGCGTAGGAACCATGACGGTTTCACGCGCCTTGCGAACACCGGAGCAGGTCTCGGAGCCGTTGCGTTGTGAGATCCAGCGTGTGGCATTACAGATGGGGTATGGGGTGCCTTCGGTTAGCCAGTCCCATCCGGGCCAGGCGATGCGGGTTGCCGCCGCGATATCTTCTCAGGATTACCGGGCTTATGCTGAGTTGTTCGATCTGCTACAGCAGACTCTGGAGCAGCAGGGGATCAAGTTGCAGCTGGATATCTCAGGAAGCTCCTGGGAAGATGAAGAGCAGCAACTTGCTCAGCTTCTGCCCCTGTCTCCCGACGCCGTGATCCTGATGGCGGGGAGGCATTCCGGAAACACTCAGGCGATGCTTGAGCAGGCGCAGCTCCCGGTACTGGAGCTATTGGCCGAGCAGCCTGCCCCCATGGGGCTCAATGTGGGGATCTCCTTTCAGCAGGCGAGTTATCAGTTGACCCGTTATCTGCTGGAGCAGGGGTATCGACGGGTTGGTTTTTTTGCGCTGCATCAGCAATCCTGGCTGACTCAGCAGCAGGTGATCGGCTGGCAGCGGGCCCTGCTTGAGCAGGATTACTCACCTGATACCATCATCCATCTCTCCCAGAAGATGACCTATAGCGCGGCGGCGGCGACCCTGTCGGAGTTTTTGTTGCGCTGGCCGGATATGGATGCGCTGATCTGCAGTCATAACGAGCTGGCGGCGGCGATTTTGTTTGAGTGTCAGCGCCGTTGTATTCAGATCCCGGGAGATCTCGCTTTGGCTGGTTTTGGCGATCAGGATCTGGCGCAAACTCTACACCCGGGACTGACCAGCATGGCTTTGCCGCTGGCGCAGCTGGGAGTAAAGGCAGGTCAGCTGTTGGTGAAAAAACTCAGGGGAGAGGAGTTAAAGGAATCTCAACTGCTGCTGGAGCCCTGTCTGTGTAAGCGGCAAACCACGGCTGCCCGCGATCACCAGGGGGAGCGGGGACTCTTTGAGAAAAATGACTGGTTCTAAACTCTGGTCAGCAAGAGGCCCTCAGGGGATTGGCTGGGGGATAAGCGACCCTGAGCAGAGGGGCTGGGTATTGGCATCTCTATGCTTTGCCGTGAAGGGCAAGGCCCTTAACCTTTTGTACTCCCTTGCGGCATAGCAGCGGCAGGATGCCGAGCAGCAGCAGGGCTGTTAAAACCTGGGGCGTCAGAATATCCGAAGGTTTTTGCAGGTTGGCTAGTTGGGTCCCCGCATTCACATAGACCATGACTCCGGGCAGGATCCCCGGCAGGCTCCAAACGTAATAGCGGCGGGCCGGGATGCTGGTTAATCCCATCACCAGATTGAGCACCACAAAGGGAATAATGGGAAGCAGCCTAAGGGTCAGCAGGTAGCTTGCCCCCTCCTTCTGCAGGCCCTGATCGACCTTTTGATAGTGGTGACTAAAACCTTTCCTAAGCCAGTCTCGCAACACAAAGCGTGAGATCCAAAAGGCGAACAGGGCTCCCAATGAGCTTGCGAACAGTACCATCAGGGTTCCACAACAAAAGCCAAACAGGGCGCCGGCGACCAGGCTCATCATGACGGCGCTGCCAGGTAGAGAGAGGGCAGTTAGCATGAAACAAATCCCAATAAAAATAAGGCAGCAGTGATAATAGTGAGCTTCAAGGAGAGCATTTAGCTGAAGCTGGTGGTTTTTCAGGTTGCTCAGAGTGAGCCACTGTTCGCTGTAGTGTTGCCAGGCAAGGGCTGTGACCAATAGCAGTAACAGCAAAATGACTTTCCCCACAGAGAGTTTGAGTTTTGGGAGTAACATCTTTCGAACAGCGAGTTGAACCTGGACCAAAGCCGCGATCATAGGTGAATGGGCCGTGAAAGGGAAATCCATGCAATTTTCATGGTTATCAGATCTGCATTTGTGTGCGCAGCATCTCGTTCTATCTGCTTCAGCTGAGGCTTAGATGAGCACTGGTTGTGACTGTGGTATAGTCCGTTGGTTTTTCTTTCTTACTTACCAGGGAAAGTTCTGATGAATAAATGTGTTGTTGTTTTTAGTGGAGGACAGGACAGTACAACCTGTCTGGCGCAGGCCCTTGAACAGTTTGATGAGGTGCACGCGATCACCTTTGACTATGATCAGCGCCACAAGCTTGAGATCGAGGTTGCCAAAGAGATCGCCGCAGAGCTTGGGGTGAAGAGCCACAAGGTGATGGATGTCACCATGCTCAATGAGCTGGCGATCTCCTCCTTGACCCGTGCTGATATCGAGGTGAGCCATGAGCTTCAGGAAAATGGCTTACCTGATACTTTTGTTCCCGGCCGTAATATCCTGTTTTTGACCCTGGCTGGGATCTTCGCTTATCAGCTGGGCGCCAAGACGGTGATCACCGGTGTGTGTGAAACCGACTTCTCTGGTTATCCGGATTGCCGGGATAGCTTTGTCCAGGCGATGGCCAAGGCGTTGCTGCTGGGGATGGACTATGAGCTTGAAATCAAAACACCTCTGATGTGGTTGGACAAGGCTGAAACCTGGGCCCTGGCCGACCACTATGGCAAGCTGCAGTTTGTGCGTGAACGCACCCTGACCTGCTATAACGGTGTGATTGGAGATGGTTGTGGCGAGTGCCCTGCCTGCCTGCTTCGCCACAAGGGGCTCAAGCACTATCTGGAAAGTAAAGATGATATCAAGGCTGAAACTCTCAAGAAGAGTGGCCTGGAAGCGGTTGTAAGCTAACCGCTTACTGCTTGTTTAAAGTGGCACCCAGGTGCCACTTTTTTAGCTGTCTAGTTGTGCTTTGGCACCCTGTAGTCATGGTTGAGCTTGATTGGCTGGGTATAGGGGCCATTCCAGTCTGCATCGAAGAGGCGATTGAGTGCCCTGGCGGGCTGTTTGCCGTTGATCAGCAGTGCAATGTTGCGGCTGTTGTAAAAATACCCCCACTCCCAGTTGCTGGTGGTCAGGTAGCTGAGATCATTATCGACCACGAAATATTTTTCATGTTCGACCCGTGAGTATGGGATGTAGCGATCCTCAAGAGCAGGGATAGTGCTGATTTTGACCCGGACTCCCGGGATCAGGGAGAGCATCTTCATAAAATTGATATCCGGATGCTTGTTATTCCAGTCTGAGACGATGATTTGAACCTTGACGCCCCGCATTGCTGCATTGGCAATCGCATCCTGCAATTCACTCCAGTACCCTACATAGCCATACTTCTTAAAGCCGCTAAAGGTCATCACCTGCATCTTGAGTGAGTGCTGAGCCTGATTGATGGCGCCGAGCATCTGAGATATTTCACTATCAACACCCTGTGATAATAAGCCAACCGGACTGAAGGCGGGATGGATCAGCAGGGTCTCATTAGCGGTTTTGATTTTTATCGGTCTGAGTTCTGTGACTTTACTGCTCTGATGTTGATTGAGCAGGGCGTGATCCTGAGCAGAGTTATTATGTTTGGCAAGTCGCCAATCCAGATTGAAGATCCCGAGAATGGTTTTTGCGAGTTCGGGGCTAAGCACCCTGACCCCAAGGTTATGGATTTGAGTCAATGAGATCCAGCTCCAGTTTGCGCTGTTAAGGGAAACATTTCTTTGATCCACCACCATATATTTGGCGTGCATCACCCCGCCGGAAACTTTTGCAAAATCAATTTTTCGCACCTGAATGTTGGGTTCACTGGCAAATAGTTTCTGAGGATCACTGCTACCTCCAATGTGCATACTGTCGGTCAGGATCCGAACCTTAACCCCACGATGAGCGGCACTTTTGATGGCCGCTATGATGGGCTCAAGAGCCTCTCCAGGTTTGTTGGCTATGTAGAAGGTCCCAATATCCAGGGTATGTTGTGCCTGGTTGATCATGTTAAGCCACACCTTAGCGGTGGAGTGGATTCCGGGCTGGTAAAATATCTGCTCCGTGTGTTGTGGAATAGCCTGCATTAGCTCAAAACTGCTCTCATGTTTAGGCGCAGCCATGACTGAGATCGAGATAGCCAGAACCAGGGTCATCAAGGGGATGATTTTGATCATCGTCTCTCCTGAAAAAAGATAGAAATTCTCGAAAAGGGAGTTAGCTTAATTATATCGGGGGGAGTCGGGATGATAACTATTGTCAGGTTTGATTACTGTGAGCCTGAGCCCATTGAAGCCATGAGCTCTCCTTGGAAGGAGCTTGCTCAACACTGGAGGAGAGCCTAACATGAGCTTTGTTGCAGGTTTTGCGGGAGGTGAGTAGATGTATCGTATCGGTGAGCTGGCGAAGCTGTGTGGTATCAAGGCTGATACCCTGCGTTTTTATGAAAAAATGCCCTGCTGACCCCAAGTGCCCGCAGTGAGTCAGGCTATCGACTCTATACCCGGGAAGATCATGCGAGGCTTCAATTTATCCTGCGCTGTAAGCAGGTGGGATTCTCTCTTGCCGATATCCATGAGCTTTTATCGATCCGTGTGGATAAATCTCATAAGACCTGCATGGATGTCAAAGATATTGCAGATGGTAAGATTCGCGAGATCCAGGAGAAGATTAAGGTCCTCGAACAGTTTCAGCGCTCACTGGTTGCTCTTTCATCGGCTTGCTGCGGAGGTCCTGAGAGTGCCGAGCACTGCTCTATTATGGAGTCACTGGAGGTCTTTGCCTGTGAGGAGAGTGGCTCTTCCGTCCCCAGCTGCTCGGACCCGGAAGACTCAGTTGAAAGTTAGTTATCTCCTATAAATGAAAAAATGCTTTTAAGTTATCAATTTATTACAGAATATTAGCAGTTCTGCACTGGTCACTCTTTACTCTGGTTGAAAAGATCGCGTAGAATCTCGGGTTTTCCACAGGAAGTGTTGCGCAATACTGACATTATGTCCATCATCAGAGCGATCGCCTCGCATCTCATGCAGTGGGGGCAATTTTTTTTCGACGAAAAAAAGGATTCAGACAGGTCGACTATCGGCTTTGCGGCTAATTTAAACCAAGCTCTCGAAGATGAGCCATCAGTGTTGCAACTAATTGATAAGGAGTTACCGGCTGAGGAGCGGGAGAACCCCAGTCTGCAGAGTCTTAAAAAAATAAAGTCACGCCTGGAAAAGCTAGGGTTTACTCTTAGTCTGGATGAACTTGTGGCTGGAGCAGCCTCATCTGTTGCCAGGAAAATACCCCTCTTCGAAAGTGATAGCCTAGATAAGGCTAGTGATTGGCTGGTGAATCCTACGAACTTAGACTCACAATATCTACTGGCAATCCGTTTTCAAACGATGCAGCTTGGGATCTTTAAGCCCGGTACTGTCTTTATTGTCAATACAGACAAATGTAGTCCAGGGGGAGAAATTCAAGCTTATTTTCAAAAGGAATCGATTAAACAGCATGTTTTTCTTAAAGGATTTTATCAAAAGAATAAGTTGATGAAACATTTTAATTATGCGGATAATGGAGAGCACCTTGGGAATGTAGTGTATATACAGGGAGCTATATTTTAATGAGTGATACAGAAAAAAAACATGTTTGTGTTTGTAACTTCCGTTTATTATGGTTTCTTGTTTTGCTTTACTCCATGTTTATGGTGATGTCCAATTGGTTTGATGCCCGCTTGATATCTGTTCATGGGGTCGTTTTTAGTCCGGGTACTATTGTATTTCCTCTAACATTTCTAATCTCTGATATTATCACTGAAGTTTATGGGTATCGCCATGCCCGACGGGCTATTTGGGCTGCTTTATTCTGTAACATTCTATTTATTGGCTATACCTATTTGGTTGTAAGTATGCCATCCCCTGATTATGCAGCTTCGACTAACCAACAGATTGATAAAATACTGGGACTGAATGAGAGAATAATTATAGCCTCATTCTTTAGTTATTTGGTTTCAGAACCGATTAACAGCTATATCATCTCAAAGCTAAAAGTGCTAACTAACGGTCGTTTGACGGCATTACGTTTTTTTATAGCTACACTTATATCATCTGTTATTGATAGTTTGTTTTTTGCGTTTACAGCATTCCATGGGCTCTATAATGTAAAGCATATTTTTGATGTTGCTATTGCTGTTTGGTTAATAAAGTTAGCAATTGAGTGTATAGGTGTTATTTTTGCTGTGAAAGCAGCCAAGGCACTTAAGCGCTACGAAAAAGTCGACATCTATGATATCGGAACTGACTATAGTCTTTTTACATTAAAGGCAAACTATCAATCGCTACATAATGGCTATCGCCGCTCGGTGCGGGAGTACCTTGATTAATCCTGAGCTCTGCTATGGCTTGGAGACCCACTCTCTTTAAAAAAGCTGACGTTCACCGATGAAGCAGGTATCATCGGCTGCATTATTTTCCGGCCCGTTTCGGGCAGTTTTCAGATTCAGAGGAGTCGTCTTTCATGGCTCAGTTTGTCTATACCATGAATCGGGTGGGCAAGATTGTTCCCCCCAAGCAGCATATCCTGAAGGATATCTCTCTTAGCTTCTTCCCCGGCGCCAAAATTGGTGTGCTGGGTCTCAATGGTGCGGGTAAGTCGACCCTGCTGCGGATTATGGCGGGTGTTGATAAAGAGATCGAGGGTGAAGCGCGCCCGATGCCGGGGCTTAGAATTGGCTACCTGCCTCAGGAGCCTCAGCTCACAGAGGGTGCCACGGTCCGTGAGTGTGTTGAAGAGGCGGTTGCTGATGTCAAAGAGGCGCTGGCCCGCCTGGATGCGGTGTATGCTGCATACGCCGAGGCCGATGCTGACTTTGATGCCCTGGCCAAAGAGCAGGGAGAGCTGGAGGCGCTGATCCAGGCCAAAGATGGCCACAATTTGGAGTATCAGCTGGACCGGGCCGCCGATGCGCTGCGTCTTCCCGAGTGGGATGCCAAGGTGGATGTGCTCTCCGGTGGTGAGCGTCGCCGGGTTGCCCTGTGCCGTCTGCTGCTTGAAAAGCCGGAAATGCTGCTGCTCGACGAGCCGACCAACCATCTGGATGCAGAATCTGTAGCCTGGCTGGAGCAATTCCTTCATCAGTATGAGGGAACCGTGGTTGCGATCACCCACGACCGTTACTTCCTGGATAATGTGGCCGGTTGGATTTTGGAGCTTGACCGTGGCATGGGGATCCCCTGGGAGGGCAACTACTCCTCCTGGCTGGAGCAAAAAGATCAGCGTCTGGCACAGGAGGCTTCCTCAGAAGCGGCTCGTAAGAAGTCGATTGAGAAAGAGCTGGAGTGGGTGCGCTCCAACCCTAAAGGTCGCCAGGCCAAGAGTAAGGCTCGGATGGCCCGCTTTGAGGAGCTCAATACTCAAAATTACCAGCAGCGGAACGAGACCAATGAACTGTTCATTCCACCTGGGCCTCGCCTGGGGGATAAGGTTCTGGAGGTCAAAAACCTGTGTAAGGGCTATAACGATCGCCAGTTAATTGATGATCTCTCTTTCTCGATTCCTAAGGGCGCGATCGTCGGGATCATCGGCCCCAACGGCGCCGGTAAATCGACCCTGTTCCGTATGTTATCGGGTCAGGAGACTCCGGACTCTGGCTCTATCGATCTTGGAGATACGGTTCAGCTGGCTTCTGTGGAGCAGTTCCGCGATCACATGGATGATAGCAAAACCGTATGGCAGGAGGTCTCGGATGGCCAGGATATTCTGCGCATCGGCAACCTGGAGATCCCGAGCCGTGCCTACGTAGGCCGCTTTAACTTCAAGGGCTCCTCCCAGCAAAAACGCATTGGTGAACTCTCAGGTGGTGAGCGTAACCGGGTTCACCTGGCCAAGCTGCTGCAGGCGGGCGGTAACATGCTGCTGCTCGATGAGCCGACCAATGATCTGGATGTTGAAACCCTGCGAGCCCTTGAGAACGCCCTGCTGGACTTCCCCGGCTGCGCCATGGTGATCTCACACGATCGCTGGTTCCTCGACCGGATTGCGACCCATATCCTCGATTATAACGATGAGGGTCAGGTGAACTTCTTTGAGGGGAACTTTACCGAATATGAGGACTGGAAGCGCAAGACCTTTGGCGCCGAAGCGCTGCAGCCACATCGGATCAAATATAAGAAGATGAGTAAGTAATCCAGCGTTAAGTTTGGATAAGATGCCAGCCTTCGGGGCTGGCATTTTTGATCTGCGGTCTGGCTGGCGTTAAAAGGCTCGGGAGGCGGGGCGGAGTATGCTAATATTCCCTGTTATCAGCAAAGGGCCATCGGCATATCGCCAGCTCTTTGAGCCTGTACAACTAAAACCGCAGGCAGCCTAAATTTCGACTCTCTGGAGTACCAAAGTATTTAGTCATGAGTGATATCAGCGATCTGAATTTAGAGGGAACCGAGCAACTTCCGTTGAGAAGTTTTGCCGAAGAAGCCTACCTCAATTACTCCATGTACGTGATCATGGATCGTGCGCTGCCCCATATCGGGGATGGCCTCAAACCCGTGCAGCGACGCATCATCTATGCGATGAGTGAGCTTGGGCTCTCGGCGGCCAGCAAGCACAAAAAATCGGCCCGTACCGTGGGTGATGTATTGGGTAAATATCACCCCCACGGAGATAGTGCCTGTTATGAAGCCATGGTGCTGATGGCGCAGCCCTTCTCCTATCGTTATCCCCTGGTGGATGGCCAGGGAAACTGGGGGGCACCCGATGATCCTAAATCTTTTGCCGCCATGCGTTATACCGAAGCTCGCTTATCTCGCTTTTCAGAGGTACTACTCTCTGAGCTCGGGCAGGGTACCGTCGAGTGGCAACCGAACTTTGATGGTACTCTCAGTGAGCCCCAGCTATTGCCGGCACGGCTGCCGCATATCTTGCTCAATGGGGTGACCGGGATCGCGGTGGGCATGGCAACCGACATCCCGCCTCACAACGTACGTGAGGTGGTTAGCGCCTGTATTGAGCTTTTGGAGAACCCCAAGGCTGAACTGAGCGATCTGCTTAGCCATGTGAAGGGGCCGGATTATCCAACCGAGGCTGAGATCATCACACCGGCCACCGAGCTGCATAAACTCTACGAGACAGGCCGCGGCAGCATCAAGATGCGTGCGGTCTACTCCCGGGAAAATGGAGAAGTGGTGATCAGCGCGCTTCCCCATCAGGTTTCCGGTGGCAAGATCCTGGAGCAGATCGCCGCCCAGATGCAGGCGAAAAAGCTCCCCATGGTGAGCGATCTTCGCGATGAGTCCGATCATGAAAACCCGACCCGGCTGGTGATCGTGCCGCGCTCTAACCGGGTGGATATTGAGCCTTTGATGAAGCACCTGTTTGCCTGCACCGATCTGGAGAAGAACTACCGGGTGAACTTCAACATGCTGGGGCTGGATCGCCGGCCTCAGGTCAAGGGCCTCAAGACGATTCTGAGCGAATGGCTCAGCTATCGACGGGAGACGGTCCGAAAACGCCTGAGCTACCGTCTGAATAAGGTCAAAGCCAGGCTGCATATCCTGGATGGCTTACTCATCGCCTTTTTGAATATCGATGAGGTGATCGAGATCATCCGCAATGAGGATGAGCCTAAACTGGTCCTGATGAGCCGCTTTCAGCTCAGTGATAAGCAGGCCGAGGCGATTCTCGATCTGAAACTGCGTCACCTGGCCCGGCTCGAAGAGCAGAAAATCCGTGGTGAGCAGAGCGAGCTGGCCGAGGAGCGGGATAAGCTGGAGCTTATTCTTGGCTCGGATCGTCGCCTCAATACCCTGCTCAAGAAGGAGCTCAAGGCGGATGCCGAGAAATATGGGGATGAGCGTCGCTCTCCACTGATTGAGCGTGAAGAGGCTCAGGCGTTCACCGAAAAACAGCTGTTGCCCAGTGAAGCCGTGACCGTGGTGCTTTCGGAGAAAGGTTGGGTCCGCAGTGCCAAGGGAGTTGAGGTTGATGGCAGCAGTCTCAGCTATAAGGCCGGCGATAAATTCTGTGCCAGTGCTTCGGGCAAGAGCAACCAGTCGGTGGTCTTTATCTCCAGCACCGGGCGGAGCTATTGCCTTGAGGCTCATACCCTGCCTTCGGCCCGCAGCCAGGGAGAGCCCCTGACCGGGCGCTTTACCCTGAGCCCGGGAGAGCAGATCCATCATCTGCTGATGAGCGATGAAAAATCCCATTACCTTATCGCCAGTGATGCAGGTTACGGCTTTATCGCCACGGTACAGGACATGCTGGGTAAGAATAAAAGCGGTAAGGCGTTTTTGAATGTTCCTCAGGGGGGAGAGCTGTTAGCACCTCAGCCGGTGGGCTCAGTTGAGCAGGATCTCTGTATGGCGATCTCTAACGAGGGGCGGATGCTGCTGTTCCCGCTTAAAGATCTGCCGATTCTTGCCAAGGGCAAGGGGAATAAGATCCTCAATATCCCTTCGGCCCGGGTCAAGGCCCGTGAAGAGTTTCTGCAGTGGTTGCTGGTGGTTCCGCCGGAGCACAGCGTGGTTCTCTATGCAGGAAAGCGTAAATTGACCCTGAAGCCTTCCGATCTGAAGTTTTACCGGGGAGAGCGCGGGCGACGTGGAGCCAAGCTACCGAGAGGGCTACAGCGGGTCACCGGCTGTGAGCTGGAAGCACCTGCTAAATAGTGGTCGTTTTTTTAAACGATTATTCATTGTGTTGTACAGTGGCGATCAGTATACTCCGCCACTGACTTTGTTCGAGATTGTTGTTGCTATGCTCAAGCTTATCCGTATTGTGCTGTTGGCACTATTTATTGTGATTTCTGCGGTCTTTGGTTGTATCTACTGCCTGTTCCGCCCGAGAAATCATAAGAATGTCCATACTATGGCGCGCTTCTTTTTCTGGGCGACCCGTTTTTTAGGGGTTAAGGTTCGACTCAAGGTTGCTGATGAGATCAAGGAGCTGGGCTCTGCGGTCTATATTGCTAACCACCAGAGTAACTTTGATATCTTTGTCCTGACTGGTGCGGTGCAGCCGGGCGTGGTTTCTGTGGGAAAGCGCAGCCTGGCCTGGCTTCCCTTCTTTGGCCAGCTCTACTGGTTATCCGGAAATATTCTGATCAACCGTGAGAAACAGCGCAAGGCGGCGGATACCATTCGCCAGGTGGTTGAGAGCATTCGCGAAAAGAAAGGGATGTCGGTCTGGATGTTCCCTGAGGGAACCCGTAGCCGTGGCCGTGGCTTGCTGCCTTTTAAAAATGGTCCGTTTCATACCGCGGTGCAGGCTGAGGTGCCTGTGGTACCTGTGGTGTGCTCCGATTATGTCGGGCAGATCGATCTCAATCGTTGGAACAACGGTGAGATCTTAATTGAGATCATGCCACCGATTCTTAAAGATGCTCCGCAGCGTGAATCGGCCCGAAAGCTGAACATTCATTGCCGTCGCCTGATGGAGGGCAAGCTTGAGGAGCTGAACTCTCAGGTTCAGCGTCCCGAGCCGCTGCCCTCCCAGAAGATGCCTGCCTCCTGAACACAGATTGAGGCTTGACCATGCACGATGAAGCTGCCAGGTTTGCCTCAAAGCCGAATAAGGCAAAAGAGCCTAAGATGGAGACCTCGGGTCTCCATCTTTTTTTGGATTAAAACCATGGTGTTTCATCAGTTGATTGACCCTGGAGTGACTGTACTTAACTCCTTTGAGCAGCCAAATCGCCTTTGAGAGACTACGGCTCGACCAGCGTTTTGCCTGCAAATCGTAAGCTGCAGGACTTTGTTGTTTGAGGAGACGAAATAGCTCCTTTATCTCATTTGAGTCGAGTTGAGGCTTTCTGCCGGTATGCGGTCGGTTTTTCAGTCGCCCGAGTCCTTCGGATCTGACCTGCTTGCACCATAGGCTGATACTTCCCTGTGAGACACCTATGGCCCGGGCAGTTTGAGATTGGCTATAGCCCTTTTGCAGGTGTAGGTAGACCGCCAAAAATCGGCGTTGTTCATTGTTGTTAGAAGAGTACATAGTTGCTTTGCTCCTTGCTTGATCTAACGGGTACTGAGGTGAACCAGGGCCTCGTGGATGTGGAACCCCTGGTGATGCACTCAATCCTGCATAAGGGCAATTTCAGTTGGGCTGTCATGCTCGCTCAGCGGCTTTATTAGCTGAGCCGAGATGAGATCTATCTTGTTTTGAAGGTAGGGGGAGTGGCTCTGTCTTGGGTGCTCCTCGACGATCCTGGTTTCAAAGAGAACTCTTCCTGGGTTGTGATCAAACACAATCACCCGATCGGCTATCTCCACCGCTTCTTCAACGCTATGGGTGACAATCACCATAGAGCGGGTATGGATCCCCTGCTGCTGCCATAAGCGGAGCATATCTTCCCTGAGCTTTCCCCCGGTGGCGATATCCAGGGAGGAGAAGGGTTCATCCATCAAAAGAATGGTTGGTTCAACCACAAAGGCCCGGGCGAACCCAACCCGCTGACGCATTCCTCCCGATAACTCCTTGGTATAGGCATTCTCATATCCTTCGAGTCCAACCAGACGGACCGCTTCGATCGCCTTGGCATTACTTTCACTCTTAGGTAGCCCCAGGGCGTCAAGCCCGAAACGGACATTTTCCAGGACGGTTAGCCAGGGAAGCAGAGCAAAGCTCTGAAACACCATGGAGATCTCCTGGCGCGGTTCAAGAATGAGTTGATCCTGGTAATAGACATGACCGCTTGAAGGGGGCAACAAGCCCGCCAGCGTCCTCAGGAAGGTGGATTTTCCTGAGCCTGATTTACCTAAAATCGCCACAATCTCACGATCATAGAGCTGAAAGTTGATGCCATCGAGAATGTGATGAAACTGCTTATCTTCGCTCATCAGAGTCTGGCTCAGGTTATTACAGTGCAGCAGCGGCTGACGGTCTTGCGTATTGATATTTTTTTGCATGATGATACTTCCTAAACTTTGTAGCGGGTTTCAGCCAGGCGATACAGAGGCTTCCAGATAAAGATGACGCACAGAGCAACCAGAAAGCACAGGGTACTGACGGCGAGTGCAGCCTGGGGAAGCTGGTTATCTGCGCTTGTTTGAGCGATCAATGCTCCCAGGCCATCTGCGGCAATGGTTTTACTTCCCCACTGCAGGAACTCGCCGGCAATAGCTGAATTCCAGGCGCCGCCAGCTGCGCTGATGATGCCGGTGACCACATAGGGAAAGACCACTGGGATCATGAATTTGAACCACCAGTTCCAACCACAAATGCGAAAGCTGCGCGCCATTTCGAGCAGATCCTGTGGTATCGAGGAGGCTCCGGCGATCACGTTAAATAACACATACCACTGAGTGCCCAGCATGATGAGTGGGATTGTCCAAAGGTTGAGTGGCTGGTGTGTGATAAGCAGTGCCAGGATGATGGCCGGAAAAAAGATATTGGGCGGAAGGGCGGCCATGATCTGAATCACGGGTTGGCAAATCCGGGTCAGGCGAGGATTCAGGCCAATCCAGATCCCAAGGGGCGTAAAGATAACGATACTGAGCAGCATCGCCACAGCGACCCGCAAGCTTGTTTTAAACATCAGGGGGATCAGGTAGCCCATGCTACCACTTGGGTAAAAATCCCAGAGCAGATGCCCATAGTAGATACAGGCTGTGATGATCACCCCATACCAGAGCAGGGTTGTACTTTGACGAAGCGTTTGCGGCACAGCGATCGCTTTGAGAGACATACGACGTGCAATGAGAGTCGGTGTATTCACAAACAGATAGCGAGCCTTTTGACACACAGAGCCGATGGCATGGGTGAAGACACCCCGGGTGATCAGGTTATAAAACCAGGAACTATGCGATCTTTGAGAGCGAATGCTCTCGTATTTAAACTTCTCGGACCACTTGACCAGAGGCCGGAACAGAAGCTGGTCAAAGAGAATAATGTTCAAAACAATAGCGAGCACTGCGAATAGCAGAGCAGGTAGGCTTGCCTTATCCAGGGCCAGCTGAATATAGGAGCCAACGCCGGGGAGCATCACTGTCCGGCCTCCCAGCGGGATCGCCTCGGTTGCAACCAGAGCAAACCAGGCTGCCGATTGAGAAACCATGGTGTTCCACAGTAAGCCTGGTACTGAGTAAGGAAGCTCGATACGCCACAGCTTCTGCCAGGCATTAAGATGAAATGTCCGGGCTGCATCCTCTAGCTCCCGGGGAATAATTCTCAGGGTCTGGTAGAACACTAAGGCCATGTTCCAGGCCTGGCCGGTAAAGACGCCAAAGATTGCCGCAGCTTCCAGACCCATCAGGTTATTGGGGAAAAGGAATACAAAGAAAGCCGTGGTAAAGGTCAAAAAGCCGATCAGGGGGGCTGATTCCATAAAGTTGATAAGGGGTAGGATGATGCGGGCAATGTGTTTGTTTTTAGCACAGGCATAACCTGCGACTATTGCAAATACAAAAGAGAATAGCATTCCGATGATTAATCGCATGCTGGTGCGCAGGGTGTAATAGGGGAGTGTTGCCGGATCCAGGGTGATTGGAGCAAGCTGGCTATCAGGCAGAAACTGTGTGTGCATATCGTGCCAGCCAACAAGGTAGAGCCACAGGCAGCTCCCTGCAATGATGAGAACAGGCAGATCCTGATAGTTAAATCGCATTTTTAGAATTCGAGATAGCTGAGCAGAAAATTGATCCAGCTTGGAAACAGATTTTATTCCATGCATAGGGATACCCTCAAAAATAGAGTAATTAATAAGCAATTGTTTTATAAGTTAATCTTCGAGCGGTGAGGTGTTTATCCCGGGATCAGGCCAGGGGAACCAATACCGCAGAGCGATCAATAACCAGGGGGTTGTAGTGGTGTAGCTATGGTATAAGGCATGCTTTTTTCCTTATATGATCGAATCCATGACTCAGGCTCAGTTAGCCCAGGCTTGTCTTTTTCCCGGCTCTTTTTTACTAAAGGGAAGGACCTGGCGAACCGGTGGGTGATATTCACTCGCCTTAAAAGTGCTATCAGACTTAACTTTTGCTACAGGTTTCAGCTGTACTAATCGTAGTGTTCCAGGTTCTTCAGGTTTATTTGGAGCTGAGTTATCCCCTGTATTTTCAACAGGGGCGAGAATATCGTTAATAATTACATCCAGCCGATCCGGTTGAAGAAATTTAATAACTTTGATAATAAACAGGCGCATTTTTCTATTCCCTTTTTACTGGGCAATAAGAATCTAATTACATGGAGAGCGAAGCTCATGTAATGGATTAATATAGAAATCACCATAGGAGCCAGTTGCCTCAGGCTTTGATATTTCAGCGAGGAGGTCCTGGGCTATGGTGTGGGGAGTGCTCTCAAATGCTCAGAGGTTGTGTGCAGCCAGACAAGCAATCGACTGCTCCTGGTGTTACAAACCAGCCGCTACTGGGAACCGAATTTCAGTTAACCATTTGAGTAGACTGGTTTTTCAGAGCTTAGATGAGAGCGTTGCGCCTTGGAGGAGCCGAAAGTTGCTCACTGCGATAGAGCAGCATCAACAGACTTTCGGGATGAATATTGGGGCGATTATAGTGATTGATCTTAGAGAAGCTGTAACACAAGGCAAGGCCATCCCTGCGGCAGTGAAGCCGGGAATTTTTTATGGAGTTAAAAAAATGACGCATGGCTAAATCCCTCCATTGCGCTTACCTTAATAATTACCGGCGCAAATGTAACCCATAATTTCACCTCTGTATATGTTTTTTTTATCTTTTATTAAATGCAGTGGCATAATTTGACGTTAATAATATTTTCATAAGTCGCTGGAATAAAAACTAAGGATTCCGGGAGCCAGTGATATTCGTATCCCCCCGGTAGCTCACCAGATAGCAAAACTTGGCCTGTACCATTAGAAGGGAGGACACCAGTTGCTGATGTTTAGGGCTGCCATGACCGGCACACCATAAATCCCAATAAGCGATTTGTAGCATGGCCCATAAGAGCTGCGAGTGTGGTTCTCAGCTCTTATGGGCAGGGTTGATAAGCGAGGTCAATACATGATCCTGCCAGCGACCATTAATCTTCAGGTAAGACTTTGCGTACCCTTCTTTGACAAAGCCAAGGCGCTTGAGGAGCACTGCGCTTCGCTGGTTGGTTGGGATGTAGTTGGCCATGATCCGGTGCAGTTGGTAACGCTCAAACAGGTATTCGATGGCAGCCGTTGCGACCTCATACATGATCCCCTTGCCCTGATGGCTGGCTGCCACTGAGTATCCAAGATGACAAGCCTGAAAGACCCCATACACTATATTACTGAAATTACAGGTCGCAATGACCTGGCTTTCATCCGGGGTCAGGGCCGTGAGTGGCAGGAGGCTGCCCTCGGCATACTGCTGATTGGTGTTGAGGAGAAATTGAGTCCAGAATCCAAGGTTCATCGCCTGTGGCGGCTTTCTTGGCTCCCATGGAGAAAGGTGCCTTTGGTTCTCAATGAAGTAGCGTTGGCGCAAAATGGCTTGCTCAGGGGCGAGCACCCGGATCAGGGTTCTTTTGGTACGGATCTCTACAGGTATCGGTTTAGCCATAAGCTCTCCTTCATACTCTCTTTCTAGGTTATCAACTTCCCCTGTTCTGAGAAACCTTCGAAATTGGACTTTTCATATACACTTAAGGCAGATGGACAGGGAGGCTCAACCGTGAAGTATCTTTTACTCATATGCGTCATCGCACTCTTATCATCAAGCCCATCTCAGGCCAATAACCTGGATAAATTAGGCTATATCACAGAGCAGTATGCGCCCTTTAACTATGTGGATGAGAAGGGCGACACCCGGGGACTCGCGGTTGATATTCTCAGAAAAGTCTGGGGTAAACTCGGAGTTAAACAGCAGGATATTCGGGTACTTCCCTGGGCAAGGGGCTACTACCTGACACTGCAAAAGCCCAATACCGTCCTTTTTTCAACTACTCGCATCGACTCAAGAGAGAGCCTGTTTAAATGGGCCTGTCCTATCGCTTATCTGCGGGTTGTCCTGGTCGCCAAAAAATCCGCCGATATATCCCTTGAGAGCCTGGATGATCTGAGTAAATACCGCTTGGTTGCCGTCAGGGCCGATGTTGGTGAGCAGATGCTTCTGGAAAGAGGAGTGGATGACACCAAGATTCACTTGGCTAACCAGCTCGATAACGCATTCAAGATGCTCGAGCGGGATCGCATGGATCTGTTGTCGGGGGGGAGGTTGCAATTTTTAGCCGAATCAAGGAGTTAGGGAGTAATCCAGAGGACTATGAAGTGAAGTGGACCCTGGAGTCTAATCCATTGTGCTATGCCTTTAACCGCAACATGGATGATGAAACAATTCGGATCTTTCAAAAAGCCCTCAACGATGTTCAGGGTGATCGCCAGTTTATTCATAAACTACTGCAAAAATATGGACTACTTCACAGTTGAAGACACAACCAGGTCTCTGAAGTTAGTCTGAGTTCCTGTTTTGCCGTTTGAGCTTTGTGATTTCATATACACTTAATTAAAAGCAAACGGGAAAGGAGTCCTGTTGTGAGGCAACGACTGCAGCTGCTGCTATTGGCGGGATTACTTGCGATTACTTTTGGTATTCAGGGCGCAGCTCTTACCCCTTCTGAGGAGTTGGTCCGGCTGAGTTACTTCTCCGAGCAGGCACACCCCTTTAATTTCAAAGATGAAAAAGGTAACCCTGCCGGAATTTCAGTGGATATTTTACAGAAGGTCTGGGATAAGCTCGGTATAGAGCCCCAACCGATTGAGTTTATGCCCTGGGCCCGGGGTTACTACCTGCTTTTGCAAAAACCTGAAACCATGCTGTTTGCCACCAACCGAATTGAGTCCCGGGAGAAGCTGTTTAAGTGGGCCTGTCCCATTTTCTTTCAACGCCTGGTTTTGGTTGGACTCAAATCCGATGGTATCAAGCTTCACAGCCTCAAGGATGCCATGAAGTATCGGGTGGCCGCCTTGCGTTCCGATGTGGGAGAGCAGGTTCTGCTACAAAATGGTTTTGGTGATCTGCAGATCCACGCCGTCAATAAGCTTGGAAATGCCCTCAAACTGCTCTCGCGCAACCGCACCGATCTGGTTTCGGGGAGTGAGCCCTTCATCATCTCAACCCTGCACGATCTCGGGTTGGATGCGAACCGGTTTGAGGTCAAGTGGACCCTGAGTTCAGAGCAGATGTGTTTTGCATTTAACCGCAGTGTGAGTGATGAGGCTGTGGAGGCCTTTCAGTTTGCACTGAACCAGGTTCACGCCAACTCCAGGGTCTATATGAAAATCTTGCAAAAATATGGATTACTCGCCCCCTGAGGGCGTTTAAGGAGAGCGAAATGAGAGGACTGTTTTGGATCATGCTATGTAGTTGCCTTGGGAGTTTTTCGCTCCAGGCGGCGACCCAACATAAGCTCGAATACATCACAGAACAGTATCCCCCCTATAACTATGTTGAGCAGGGTGAGCTCAAGGGAATTGCGGTTGATATATTGCATCTGGTTTGGCAACGTCTGGGGCAACCCAAACAGGCGATACGCTTTCTTCCCTGGGATAGAGGCTATTACCTGGCGTTGCAGAAAAAGCATACGGTATTGTTCTCTACGACCCGCATCAAGTCCCGGGAGACTCTGTTTAAATGGGCCTGTCCCATAGGTTTTATGGAGGTGGTGATCCTTGGGTATCGCAAGGATGGCATTGAGCTCAAGCAGCTTGATGATGCCAAAAATTACCGTCTGATGGTTGCCAAGTCCGATGTCGGAGAGCAAAAAATGTTGTTGTCCGGCTTCAATGATGTCGATCTGGAAAGTGTCGACAGTAATCGCAAGATGGCCGAAGCCTTGATCCAGGATAAAACGGATCTGCTGGTCGGAGGCAGGGTACCCCTGTTAACCAGTTTGCAGGAGTTGGGGAAAAAAGCCGATGACTTTGAGGTGAAGTGGGTCGTGACCAGTAACCCTTTGTGCTTTGCCTTTAATCGTGATACCGACCCACAGCGAGTTGCCAATTTTCAAAAGGCATTGAATGAGGTGCTGGCCGATCTGGTGCAGATGCAGACCATCCTGAAAAAATACGGTCAGTGGTAGTTGTCTTAGGGGAGAGTTTTTGGCTCACCGTTTGTGACATCTACAGAGCGAGCCCCCGAAATGCCGCCGAGCTTGGCTTGGCGGCATTCTTGTGCCTTTTAACCTGCTACTTAGAGTCTGGCTGTCCCAGGTAATCACGGATCTCCTGGCTTGGAGGATTATCCAAAAGTGAGACCGGGCCCTGACAATGGCTCTTACCCAGGATGATAAATAGCAGTTCATCGGCAACCACTTTTGCATCTTCGGGATGGTGAGTCACCATCAGCACAGTGAGCCGGTGCTCCCGGGCCAGCTGCCTTACCAGGCGCAGCATCTCTGAGCGCAGTGAAGGGTCCAGGGCACTGAAAGGCTCATCCAGTAACAGCAAGGGCTTGTTGCGCAGCAGGGAGCGTGCCAGTGCGACCCGTTGTTGCTGTCCCCCGGAGAGCTGTTGTGGGTATTTATCTAGCTGCTCCATGAGCCCTGTCATCCGGGCGACCTCCTCCAGACGCTTTTTTTGCGCGGAAGTGAGTCTCATCCCCGGGTGGATCCCAAGCGCCAGGTTGTCTCGAACCTTGAGGTGCAAAAAGAGGTTTTTTTGCTGAAACAGTGAGGTGACCGGTCGGTTAGCCGGAGCCGATAGCAGTAGATCCTCTCCACAAAACTCGATTGCACCATGCTCAGGAGTTAAAAAGCCTGCGATGAGATCCAGCAGGGTTGATTTACCTGCGCCACTGGGCCCCAGCAGGCAGAGGATCTGCCCGGTATTTACACTGAGATCAAACTTAAACTGCACAGAGCCGTGATGGTAAGTCAGGTTACGAATCTCGAGCATTCTGCCCTCCCAAGCCTTTTTCGACGCACCAGAAGATGAAAAAGCACAGCAGTAACAGAATAAGGGCTGTCGCCGCACCATGTTGAGTTTGGTAGCTCCCAAGCTGCAGGTACAGCAGGTAGGGAAGCGTTTGTAGTTGATCGCTACCAAACATAGCGATCGCTCCCAGATCGCCAACCGATAGGATCATGCCCAGTGACAGGGCGATTGCAATCGGGCGCCTTAACTGGTGCCACTCGATCACTCTTAACCGCCTCAGGCCTGTGATCCCGAGGCTATCACAAAGTTTGTCATAGTTTTGTACCAGTAACTGCATCGGCGTGTTGAGGGTTCGCAGAGTATAGGGAAGAGCCATCAGAGCGTTCACCAGGATCACCAGGTAGAATCCGACACCAAAGACATCAAGCCAGGGCATCAGCAGAATAAACAGCCCGGTACTCAGGACCACTCCCGGCAGCACCAAAATGATTGATCCACAGCTTTCTAGGAGGGTTGCCGGCAACCTGCACTGCATCCGGATCCTCAGGTGGCGGGTTGTAAGCAGCATCAGCACCGCCAGTAGCAGTGACAGTAGCCCTGAGCTAACGGCAATCTTTAAAGAGGTCCAGCAGGCCTGCCAAAGCACCGGGTGCATCAGATCCTTCACAAGCTGAAGATTCAGCCCGGAGATAACAATCGCCAGCAGGGGAGGCAGGTAGATGAGAATGCCAAGCAGGATCAGCAGGCTATCGCAGAACTTGGAGCTGAGAGTGTGGCGGTCGGGTCTTAACTGACTAGAGTAGCTGTCTGCAGAGGAGGGCAGAGGCTTATTAAACCACTGATTTACCAGGAGTACGACGCAGGTGAGGGCCAGCTGAATCAACGCTAGCTGACCGGCACTCTGCAGGTCAAAGTTGTAGCGAAGGGCCTGAAAAATGGCCACCTCCAGCGTCGTACTGGCCGGGCCGCCACCCAATGCCATCACGGTGGCAAAACTGGTAAAGCACAACATAAATACCAGGCTTATCAGCCCACACAGCTGTGAGCGCATCGCCGGCCACTCCAGCAGGCGGAAAATCATTCCTGAACTCATTCCCAGCTGACTGGCAAGGCGCCAGTTATTACTGGGAATCGATTCGATCCCCTGTAGGAGCATCCGGGTACACAGTGGCATGTTGAAAAAAACGTGAGCCAGCAGGATCCCCTGCAGTCCGTACAGGCTTCCCCAGCGGGGCAGCTGTAGTAACTCCAGTAGCTGGTTGAGCCACCCATCATGGCCATAGACATTGACGATACCATATACGGCCACGATCACCGGCAGCACCAGAGACAGGCCAAACAGTCGAAGTAGCAAGGATCGCCCGGGAAAAGAGCGGCGGGCCAGGGCCCGGGCGATGGGGATCGCCAGTATCAGGCTCAGCAGAGTCGACAGGGTAGCCTGTTTGAGGCTGAAAACTATCACATGAATGATATAGGGATCACTCAGTGTCATCGACAGTGAGCTATCTGAGCTCTGAAGTAACAGCGCACCTAAGGGAGCGATAGCTCCCGAAAGGATCAGCAAGGTGGCGACCGTTGCCGGCAGCCACCATAGGGGTCTGTGCTTCATTGAGTAACGGCGCTACGCCACTGTCGAACCCAGGCCTGGCGGTTTTTAGCAACCTCTTGTGGTGAGTAGCTCAGAGCTTTGGCCGGGACAGGAAGCTGGTTAAACGCCTTGGGCAGCTTGACCCTGGTGACCGGGTACATCCAGTTGCCGGTCGGGATCCGCTCCTGGAAAGCGGGCGTCAACATGAAGCGCAGAAAGTCTTTGGCGAGCTCCGGGTTTGGCGCATTCTTGAGCCGGGCCGCGACCTCAATCTGCATATAGTGACCCTCTTTAAAATCGGCTGCCTGGTAGGTGTCGGTATGCTCCATCATGATGTGATAGGCCGGAGATGTGGTGTAGCTCAGCACCATATCCGACTCGCCTTTGAGAAACATCCCATAAGCATCACTCCAGCTCTTGGGGACAGTGATGGTTTTTTGCGCCAGCTGCTGCCAGGCCTGGCTTGCCTTATCGCCATAGACCTTGTGGATCCACAGTAACAGGCCCAGCCCGGGAGTGCTGGTACGGGGATCCTCATAGATGATCTTGATATCTTTTCGCTCGACCAGCTCTTTCAGGCTCCGGGGCGGGTTCTTTAGTTTTTGCTGGTTATAGACAAAGGCAAAATAACCATAGTCGTAAGGAATGAAGCTAGTGTTGTTCCAACCACCGGGCACACTCAGCTTGCTAAGGTTGATATCATTGCTGGCAAAAAGCCCGGTCTTTTCAGCCGCGCTGATGAGATTGTTATCCAGACCCAGCACAATATCGGCTCTGCTGTGTTTTCCCTCCAGACGCAGCCGGTTGAGCAGGCTGACCCCATCATCTAGGCCAACCAGTTTGACTTTGCAGTGGTACTTTTGTTCAAACGCCTTGGCGATGGCAGGCCCCAGTTCAGGGGTGGAGCTAAAAGCGCTATAGGTGTAGATGGTCAGGGTTTTAGCTGGCGCGGCATGAACCGAGCTTGCGACAAGGAGTATCGCCATAAAGGATAATAATTTTTTCACATCTTTTCCCCATAGTGGATGAGTGAGCCATCTTCGAGGCGCTGAAGTCTGCTCCAGCCCCTTCAAATATTGCCTCCATGGCGCGTGGCATCAAGGATGATTCAAGTTTGAGAAACGGCGCACATTGTATTAACGTTTGGTAACGAACACCAGTTTTCGACACCAGATATTGGCGTCAGGGAATGATAGATCTTATGGAAAACAATCATGATGAACGGCGACAGTTTCGTCGCATGGTAATTAACTCTCCGCTACAGATTATCGGCCAGACCCACAGAGTGACAGGGGTTTGCCGGGATCTCAGTGCCCACGGGATGGGGATAGAACTCTCTGAGCCCCTGTTTACAGTGGGGGAGCTCATCAAGGTCAACCTGGCAACGGCCAGCAACCGGCTTCCTCCTTTTCTTGCCGAGGCTCGGGTGATCCGGGCTAAGACCGTTGATGGTGCTTATCACCTGGCGGTTGAATTTGTCGAAGATGAGGGGTGAAATTAGTCAAGATAGTTGCACTTTTGGGGCTGCGATCTGAGTTATTTTCTGCCATGATTATGGGTGCAAGGTAATTTTTTGGGAGGTGAGAACTATGCGCTTTACAAACGAAGTCGGCGAAGTTATGAACCTGGCTGATGATCTGACCCTGAAAGAGTTACTGGACATGGGGGTGAGTGTATCCGTGTCTGAAGAATTGGATCCGGACCATCAGATCTGGCTTGCCGAGCCAGACGACGACCAAGAATAACCGAACGCCCCGTACGGGGCGTTTTTGATCCTGCAGCCTACCCACTTCTGCCGCCCTCCAGGCAGACGCTTCAGTCTGCGCTCAGTTTTATTCTGGATAATTATTCTTTTTTAACCGGAGAGTAGCTCACGGATGAATCAACAGTCTCAATCTAGTTCTTTCGTCAAGTCGGTTTGGCGGCTTACCTATCCCTATTGGCGCAGCGAGGAGTGGCTCAAGGCCTGGAGCCTGTTGATTATCGTGATCGCTCTGGATCTGCTGTTGATCTATATTTCGGTGAAGATCAACGCCTGGAACCGGGATATGTTTAACGTATTCCAGAACTATCAAAAGGAGCAGTTCTGGCCCCTCGTGAAATTCTTCTGCATTCTTGCTGCAATTTTTATCGTGGCAGCGGTTTGTAAAATATATCTGCAGATGGCGCTGAAGATTAACTGGCGCCGCTGGATGACTCACCAGTATTTTGATCGTTGGCTCGGCAAGAAGGCTTACTATCAGCTGGAGCTTAACCGAAACCAGACCGACAACCCGGATCAGCGGATCAGCGAAGATATCAATATGTTTACCGATAACACCCTGGATCTGAGCCTGGGCCTGTTGAGTAACATAGTGAACCTCTTCGCCTTTGTCACCATTTTGTGGGGGTTGTCAAACACGGTCACGGTCACCTTTTTTGGTCCCGGGGTACATATTCCGGGCTTTCTGGTGTGGGCGGCTCTTATCTATGCAATCCTTGGTAGTGTACTGACCCATTTTGTCGGTCGGCCGCTGATAAAACTCAACTTTCGCCAGCAGCACTATGAGGCGGATTTTCGCTTCTCCATGGTCCGCCTGCGGGAGAATGCCGAGAGTGTCGCCCTCTATGATGGTGAAAGCGCCGAGAAAAAGCGCTTAGGCAAGCGCTTTACCCAGGTCTGGCAAAACTATTGGCGGATCATGCGTTGGCAGAAAAACCTGACCGCTTTTACCGCGGGTTACCATCAGGCCGCTGTTCTTTTTCCACTGTTGGTGGCGGCGCCAAGCTACTTTGCCAAGCAGATCAAGCTGGGTGGATTTATGCAGATCCTCAACGCCTTTGGCCAGGTGCAGAGCTCATTAAGCTGGTTTGTCGATGCCTATGCCGCGCTTGCGGCCTGGAAGGCAACCACGGATCGTCTGCTGAGCTTTAACCAGGGAATGGATATGGCCTTTGAGAAGATGGTGAAGCAGAGCCATCTTCGCTACCAGCGAGGTGATGCCTGTACTCTCAAGGAAGTTGAGGTCCAGTTGCCAGGAGGCTCTGTGCTTCTTAACCGCTCTAACCTGGAGCTGACACCGGGTGAGCACCTGCTGGTTTCCGGGGCATCGGGGACCGGTAAGAGTACTCTGTTCCGGGTGCTGGCCGGGATCTGGCCCTTTGGGGATGGGGAGGTGACCCGCCCTGAATCTGTGCTGTTTGTGCCGCAGCGTCCCTATCTGCCGATCGGCCCCCTGCGTGATGCACTGCTCTACCCCGGCTTCTCCGGAGCTGTCAGTGATGAGAAGCTTCAGGAGCTTTTGAGTCTCTGTCACCTTGAGCATTTCAGGGGAGCCCTGGACGAGGTACAGCATTGGGCCCAGGTGATGTCACCGGGTGAGCAGCAGCGACTCTCTTTTGCAAGGGCCCTGCTGCAGAGGCCGCGCTGGCTTTTCCTCGATGAGGCAACCTCAGCCATTGATGAGCAGACCGAGCAGCTTCTGTATCAGCTGTTGCTTGAGGAGCTTGAAGAGACCACGATCGTGAGTATTGCTCACCGCTCGACCCTGGCACATTTCCATCAGCAGCGATTGAATCTGCAGCAGGGGCAGTTGGTGATGAGTCCGATTGGAGCAATATAAAGCTAATTTCGCCAATTAAAGTGGCTACTTTAGCCACTATTGGATATGAGGGGTGGGCATAGCGGGTGCTCACCCCTTGTTTTATAAGAAAAAATGCTTTTGGTATGGATCTTGAGTATTGTAGGGCAGTTTTCTTTGCGGGCTGAGGTCGCAGCTCGCTTTTCTGGAGTTAGATCATGTTCGAATTTTTAATCTTGTGTGTGGTGCTCATAGGCATGGCTATCGCTGGCTTTACCCTGGTGAGCATGCTGTTGGTGGCGGCGCTGTTTGTGTTTGTGCTCTTTTTGGTTGGGATGCTGGCGGTCTTTATTAAGCTATTTCCAATCCTGGCTGTGGTGTTGCTCTTGTGCTGGCTATGGAGCCGCAGTCGGGCTCGCCGCCGGGAGTCCATATAAGTTTTTGAGCACTTTTGGCGATACAAAAGTATTACCAATCACAATAGAGAAGTGATCAGCTATCGCATAGTGTATTAGCTGCTAAATCGATGAGGTGGCAGGCAAGGGGCTCAGGAGTGTACTAAATTTTGGTTAAAGCCTTGTCTGGAGTGAAAAATGCGCCTTGCTGATATCATGACGACCCGCCTGGTCTGTGTTTCCATGGACGATCGTCTTGAGGTGGTCCGGGATATTTTCGAACAGGCACCGTTTCGCCACCTGCTGGTGGTGGATGAGCATGAGCTGATGGGGATCATCTCAGACCGGGACATGATGAAGGCGGTCAGCCCCTATTTAAATACCATTGCCGAGCTTCCCCGGGATCGGGAGACTCTCACCAAGCGGGCGCATCAGATCATGCAGCGTAATCCCATCACCGCATCCCCCTCAATGACGATTCCCGAGGCCTCGCGAATCTTGCTGAAGTACAAGATCTCCTGCCTGCCGGTGCTCGAAGCGGGGCGCCTGGTTGGGATCATCTCCTGGAAAGATTTGCTCTCGGCGGCGATTGGCGACCGTGACCCTATCCCGGAGCGGGAGTCATTTGGAGGCGACACGGAAAAAGACTGAATTTAGATTGAAAAGAGACAGCAAGGCCGGATTCATATCCGGCCTTGCTGTCTCTGGTGTGCTTAGGAGATCTTCTGCAGCTGTTTCACTTCAACTTCCACTGAGTTCCAGTCTTTATCGATCTCTCCCTGGATCTTCACCGTATCCTTCGGGGTAACGGTCTGGCCTTCCCAGCGCTTGTGATCGATTTCGACATTAATGGTTCCTGTGTTATCACGGAAGATATAGTCATCACTTCCGACCCGCTTTTCAATCTTCCCCTGCAGGGTGACCCAGGTGTCATCACTTTGGGTCTTAGCCTTGTCTACAGTGGTCAGGGTATCTGCTGCTCCGACAAATCCACCCTTAGTCGTTGCATGTTTAGATGAGTCAACAAAGCCACTGGCAAAAGCGGATGCACTACAGATAGTCAGGATTGCGGTCAGGGCTGCTACTTTTTTCATAATCATCTTCCTCAGTCAGACTCGGTTGCAGCTTAAGAGGTGCTGCGCCTTGTTTCAGGATTGATTAAAGCAAACAGATCTTAAGGAGTTCTTAAGGGAGCCGGTGGGATGACTATTTTTTTCAAAAATGGCTAACTGACTGGATTGCAGCGTTTTTATTCTGTACAACATGCCTGAATTGCCATTAGATATGGCTTATCTGGAAATAAATAAAGGAACCGGTCATGCGAATTTTATTGATTGAAGATGATGCCCTGATCGGTGATGGCATCAGGGCCGGACTGGTTAAGATGGGATTTAGCGTGGACTGGTTCAGCGACGGTAAGCAGGGGTATATGGCGTTAGATGCGGCTCCTTACGATGCTGTGGTCCTGGATCTGAGCCTTCCGGGTATGGATGGGCTGGAGATACTGAAAAAGTGGCGCCAGGCCGGGCGCAATGAGCTGGTACTGATCCTGACCGCCCGTGATGCCCTGGAGCAGCGGGTCGATGGACTGCAGCTCGGGGCCGATGATTATCTGTGTAAGCCTTTTGCATTGATAGAGGTAGCTGCCAGGCTGCAGGCACTGATCCGCCGCCGCCATGGCCAGGCGCAAAATACCCTGAGTCATGCCGGGTTGGAGCTGGATCCTGCCCGGCTAACCGCCAGTTTCAACGGGGAGCCTCTCACCCTCAAGCCCAAGGAGTTTGCCCTGTTGGAGCTGTTACTGCGCCACAGTGGCCGGGTGCTACCCAAGGCTCAGATCGAAGAGAAGCTCTATAACTGGGATGAGGAGGTCTCCAGTAATGCGGTGGAGGTTCATATTCATCACCTCAGACGCAAGCTAGGGAAAGAGTTTATCCGCACTGTGCATGGGATAGGCTATACCCTGGGAGAGCCATCATGAGCTGGCTTTACCTGAATCAAAGCCTGCGAGTTCGCCTGATCCTCGGTTTTACCCTGCTGGCACTTTTGACCTGGGGGGCCGCAAGCCTGCTGGCCTGGTACCAGGCACGAGACACCATCAATGAGATGTTTGATACCCAGCAGATGCTATTTGCCAAGCGCCTGGTGACGCTGAACCTGGCGCAGCTCGACAGGGGGACAAAGGAGCTTCCCAAAACCAAGCGACTAGTGAAGCATCACCGGGGAGATCTGGATGATGATGCGCTGGCGTTCGCTATCTACACCACGGACGGCAAGATGGTACTTAACGATGGCGAAAACGGCGCGGATCTCAAATATGATTATCGGCGAGATGGTTTCACCGACGGTCATCGCCGTGGCGATGATGATCTGTGGCGCTTGGTGTGGCTGACCTCTAAGGATCATAAACATAGGGTGGTTGTGGGCCAGGAGTGGGAGTATCGCAATGATATGGCCCTGGATACGGTCAAGGCCCAGCTCTTGCCATGGTTGATCGCCCTGCCCGTGATGCTCCTGCTACTATTTCTGCTACTCAGTCGTGAGCTGGCGCCTCTCAGGCGACTGGCAAAACGCCTCAAGCAGCGCCAGCCTGATGATGATTCAGAGCTTTCCGTGCAGGCTATCCCTTCGGAGGTTAAGCCGATTGTGGCATCTCTCAATAGTTTATTTCACCGCACCAAAGAGATGCTCAACCGGGAGCGACGCTTCACTTCGGATGCTGCCCATGAACTGCGCAGTCCACTGGCGGCACTGAAGGTTCAGACCGAAGTGGTGCAGTTGGCTGAGGATGATAAAAAGATGCGTGAAAATGCCCTTAAGAACCTGAGCCTTGGAATCGATCGGGCCACCCGCCTGGTGGATCAGCTATTGACCATGTCCAGGCTGGACTCTCTGTATGGATTGGAGGATGTCGAGTCGGTGAACCTCAAAGAGATCCTACAAAGTGCGGTGATGGATCACTACCATAAGGCACAATCAACTGGGGTTGAGCTGATCCTGGATGTGCAGCAGGAGCCTGAGCCGCGGATGGGGCAGCCGCTGTTGCTGGCCCTGTTGGCGCGGAATCTTCTGGATAATGCGATCCGCTACGGTGTTGGTGCAACTCAAATCAGGGTCACCATTGGGGATAGAGGGTTTAGCGTTGCCGACAATGGCTGTGGTGTGGAGCAGGAGTTTATTGAGCGCATCGCCGAGCGTTTTTTTCGTCCTCCGGGGCAGGAAAAAGCGGGTAGTGGCCTTGGGCTCTCAATTGTGCAACGCATAGCTGCTCTGCATGGGATGAAAGCCAACTTTTATAACCAGCGGCAGGGTGGATTCAGAGTCGATATTCTCTGGAGCTGAGTAAGGCGCTAAGGCCCGTTGTCTGAGTTAAACACAAGACCCGGTTGCAGAAACCGGGTCTTGGAGGTTGGGCTCAGGCGCCTTTGACGGCCAGGGTGGTGCCCTCAAACTCGGTGACCTCCACCAGATCCCCCTCTTTGAGAGCCTCGGGGCAACGTACCCGCCAGGTGGTGCCCTCCAGCTTGATCCGGCTATACCCTGCTTCGACATCCATCAGCAGCAGTGCCTGCTGACCGACGCAGGATTTCGCTCTCAAGTTCAGGGTGGTTTCCTGCTGGGCTTTTTGATCCTTGCTGTGCTGATAGCGCCACCACAGCAGGGTCGTCACCAGCGATTGAATCGCAAACAGCAGCCACTGGATCTCCCAGCCGATGGGGTAGATCAGCATGATGACGCCAATCTCGAGGGCGGCCAGCCCGACCCAAAACAGAAAACCGGCCGCACCAAGCAGCTCACCGAGCAGCAACAGTCCACCAAAGGCGAGCCAGTGCCAGAAGTTGATCTGCGCCAACAGGATCAGCATAGTTTCACCTACTTAGTCTTAGTTTGCTGGAATAGCTCAGCGATACCACCGACGGATCCGATGAGGCTGCTGGCCTCCAGAGGCATCATCACCACCTTGCTGTTATCTCCTTCGGCGATTTTCGCCAGGGCTTCGGTATATTTCTGGGCGACGAAGTAGTGGATCGCCTGCACATTCCCCGCCGAGATAGACTCAGAGACCATCTGGGTCGCCCTGGCTTCTGCTTCGGCTTCCCGCTCCCGGGCCTCGGCATGCAGTACCGCCGATTGCTTTTCACCCTCGGCTCTTAAGATCTCCGACTGCTTCTGACCTTCGGCCTTGAGAATCTGTGATTGACGTATCCCTTCGGCTTCTAAGATTTCGGCACGCTTTTGACGCTCCGCCTTCATCTGGGCATTCATCGCCTCGATGAGATCCCGGGGGGTTGGATATCGCGGATCTCGATCCGGGTAACCTTGACGCCCCATGGATTGGTTGCTTCATCGACGGCGCGCAGCAGTCGCTCATTGATTGAGTCCCGGTGAGAGAGCATCTCATCGAGCTCCATCGAGCCCAGCACGGTACGAATATTGGTCATCGCCAGGTTGCGGATCGCATCCAGCAAATTGTTGACCTCATAGGCCGCCTGTTTTGCTTCGATGACCTGCACAAAGCAGATCGCATCTATGGTGACATTGGCGTTATCTTTGGATATGACCTCCTGAGCCGGGATATCCAGCACCCGCTCCATCATATTGATCTTCTGGCCGACACGCTCGATAAAGGGAGTGATGATATTCAGACCTGGGGTCAGGGTCTTGGTGTAGCGACCGAAGCGCTCAACGGTCCAGTTATAGCCCTGGGGAACAGCTTTGATGGTGGAGAACAGGATGGCGAGTACCACCAGGACCAGTATCACCAGAACAATCAGGGTATCGTAGCTCATGGAGTTTCCTTATGAGTGGGGAGAGTGAATTCCCGGAAGGAAGCCACTTCGTTTTCCTTGTGTCGCACCAGTTTAACCAAGTTATAACTGAGCCTCAATCCCGGACTCAGGAAGAGGGGGGATCGAGGCTGGCCTGGAAATATTATGGGGCTGTTGCTGCCATCCTCTTTGCAGGTTGTTTATCGATTAACTCACCAACCAGCAGGGCGCTGATAAACATCAGGTAACGCATCGGCATGCTGCTATCAAACACAAGCAGGTGGTTAAAATCCTGGTTGATGAGCATCCACAGCGTCGGCATCAGCATCAGGGGGATCAGCAGGCACAGGGCTCGAAATAGCAATCTTGCAATACGCGAGTTGAGTCCAAGATAGCGATTCATAGCGCTGATACAGTGTTTCATCCAAAAATAGACGGTGAGCAAGACCAGTGGCAGGGCGATGAGATAAACCAGGGTATGCGGGATATTGAGCCCCTGGCAAAACCGCCCTATATCGCCGGTTTTCTCAAAGCTGCCAAAAGGGATATAACCAATCACACTCACCAGAGACAGGGTTCCCAGCCAGAACGAGAAAACCATGCCAAGAGATGAGTGATTGGTCCCGGAGTTACGGCAGAGACGAATAGCCAACATAACCAGCAGCCAGCTCATGATGAGTCCGGCAATACCGGAGATACCGACCACCAGATGTTTTCCTTGCGCCATCATGTGATCGTAATGATTGGCTTCATCCACCCGATATAAGATCCCATAATGACCATAATCGATGGCCAGAGGATTGCTCCGTCCTCCCAGCAGGTAAGCAGTGAAGCTGTGGGCGTACTCATGGAGCAAGATGGCGAGATAGTAGCTCACCACAAAACAGATCACGCATAGAGCGATGCGCTTGATAAAAGTTAAAGACATAAAAGATAAGCTCGGTCATAAAAAGAGCTCAACTTATAGCATGGGGATAAATCGTCACAAACATCCACCAGGCAAATTCAGGGATCAAAAAAGGGGATAGAATCCCCTTTTTTGATCCCCGAAAAGAATGCATAGCTGCAGGTCATGGGGTTGTGTAACGCAGAGTCACCCTGTTTAGGGGAGACTCTGCTATGTAGGTCTCTGGGAAAGTTGTTCAGCCTGTGAGTGTGGAGGCGAACTGTTCAATGTCTTTTCCGAGACAGGATGTCGAGCTGCGTAGTTCTGTGGAGGGACTCACAGTACGGAGCGAGCTTTTGATTACTTTTGGCGGCACAAAAGTAATGTGCCGCCGGCACCCCGGTAATCATGCAGCGTAGCTGCGAATCACAACACTCAGATAAGCGGTATAGGTAATAACGCTTAGCTGCACTAGCCTACATCTTTTCCTGCGGCCTGTAGATCCGCATGGTAAGAGGAGCGCACGAAAGGTCCACATGCCGCCTGGGTAAATCCAAGCTCCAGTGCTTTTGCCTTGAGTTCATCAAACTCGTCTGGCGAAACATAACGCTTGACCGGCAGGTGGTGCTTGCTCGGTTGCAGGTACTGTCCCAGGGTCAGCATGGTGACGCCATGGGCACGCAGATCCTTCATCACCTCGATGATCTCTTCATTGGTCTCGCCCAAGCCAACCATCAGGCCGGACTTAGTTGGGATCCCCGGATAGCGCTTGCCAAACTCCTGAAGGAGCTTCAAGGACCACTGATAGTTCGCGCCGGGACGGGCCACGGTATAGAGTCGTGGAATGGTTTCCAGGTTGTGATTGAAGATATCCGGCAGCCCCTGCTCCAGGTTGTCCAGGGCTTCCTGCATTCTTCCGCGAAAGTCCGGGGTCAGGGTTTCAATCTTGATCTCCGGGCTCTCTTTGCGGATCTCGGCCACACAGCGGGCAAAGTGGCTGGAGCCACCATCGCGCAGATCGTCGCGGTTAACCGAGGTGATCACCACATAACGCAGTTTCATCTCCTGGATGGTTTCTGCCAGGTGACGGGCTTCCTCTTCATCCGGTGCCAGGGGCTTGCCATGGGCCACATCACAGAAGGGACAGTGACGGGTACAGATGGCGCCCAGGATCATGAAGGTTGCCGTACCATGGTTAAAACACTCGGCCAGGTTGGGGCAGGAGGCCTCTTCGCACACCGAGTGCAACTTATTTTTGCGCATCACATCTTTGATCTGTTGAATACGCTGGCTGGTGGCGGGCAGCTTGATTCGCATCCAGTCCGGCTTCTTGAGGCGCTCCTCATTGGGATCTGGCATCAGTTTGACTGGAATGCGTGACATCTTATCTGCATCGCGATACTTGACGCCGGGTTCAATGGTTGGCGTTTTACTCATAGATTGCTCTCCAGGTACTGAATGTGTTGATAGCCAATACGCTGTGCCAGCAGCTCAACCAGAGGCTGCTCGGCTTGTGAAACTGTTTGTGGCCCGCCCAGATCGCAGCTGCGGATCATCGGCATGCCAGCGTAGCCACAGGGGTTGATCTGTAAAAATGGGGCGAGATCCAGGTCGATATTCAGGGCCAGCCCATGAAAGCTGCAGCCCCGGCGGATCCTAAGCCCCAAAGAGGCGATCTTGGCCTCTCCCACATAGATCCCGGGGGCATCGGGTTTGGCATAGGCCTCAATTTGCGACTGCTGCAGCAGAGCGATGACGCTGTGTTCCATCGCGGTCACCAGCTCGCGCACCCCGAGTTTGATCCGACGCAGATCGATCAGCAGATAAAGGATCAGCTGACCGGGCCCATGATAGGTGATCTGGCCCCCGCGATCGCTTTGCACCACGGGTATATTCCCGGGATCCAAGAGGTGTTCTGGCTTGCCGGCCTGCCCCTGGGTGAAGACCGGCGTATGCTCAAGCAGCCAGAACTCATCCATCGTCTCAGGAGTTCGGTTATCGGTAAACTGGTGCATCGCCTGCCAGATATCCTGATAGGGCTGCATCCCCAGCTTGCGAACAATCAAAACGGGAGATGATTCGCTCATGCTGTCTGTCTTGTGGTTGTCGCTATTAATAATCGGGTTACAGAACTACCCGCACCAGATCGATGTCACCGAGCGCCTTATACATGGCCTCAAGGTGCTCCTTGCTCTGGGCGATCACCGGCACTGTCACCGAGTGATAGTTACCCTTAGTGCTGGGACGAACGGTAGGGGAGTAGTCACCGGGGGCATGTTGCTGTAAGACTTCGATGATACGATCGGGAAGGCTCGGATCGGCGACACCCAACACTTTAAATGGGAAGGTGCATGGAAATTCGAGGAGTTCATCAAATTTCGTATTCATTGATACTACCTGTGACTAATTGATGGATCAGTTGCTTATAGCCCAGGAAAACCTGTTGGGTGAGTCTGCCGACTTCACCATCGCCCACCGGCTGTGCATTGAGGCGGGTGATAGGACAGATTTCCTTGGTTGAGCTGGTGATAAACAGCTCATCGGCTTGCATCAGCTGTTGTTGATCTACTCTTGCTTCACGATAGGGGATCCCCTCTCGCTCAAGCAAGCGCAGCACTATCTTGCGCGTGACGCCGGCCAGGATGTGCGATGATACCTCAGGTGTGATTATTTCGCCATCACTAACCATAAACAGGTTACTGGCGGAGCCTTCGGTGATCTGCTGATCCCTGTGCATAATCGCTTCGACAGCATTCTGCTCGGCGGCCTGCTGGCGGGCCAGGATGTTAGGTAGCAGGGATATCGATTTGATATCGCAGCGCTGCCAGCGCTGATCCTCCACCAGGATAGCTCCCTGGTTGGCTTTTGGCTGCTGTGGGCTAACCATGGTTGAAGACTTCACCAGCACCGTTTGCTCCATCGTTTGCCCCTGCCAGTGATGCTGACGTTCCTGTGGAGCGCCACGGGTGATCTGCAGGTAGATCATCGCATCCTCCTGGGCTGGCAGCAGCTCCCTGAAGATGCTCTGCCACCGGGATTGGCTATAGGGATTGGTCAGTTTCAGTGCATCGAGACTGCGTTGCAGCCTCTCAAGGTGAGGGAGGACTCCAAACAGCTTTCCCCGGTAGGCGGGGATCACCTCATAGACGCCATCGGCAAACAGAAATCCCCGGTCCATCACAGGGATCAGGGCTTGCTGCTCGGGAATAAAATCTCCGTTGAGAAATACTCTGTGGTTCATGAGGGCCTGCCTGTCCATTGGGTTGATTCATCGCTCGGCAGGAGGGGAAGTGAGAGCCTGCCGAAACAGAACTTTGGGTAAGTCAGCAGCCGCTCCCCGGATCTCTTGGTCACAGGAAGCGGCAACCTAAAGGCTTAGTGGTTAGCTAAACCAGCTTTTGAATAGCAGCACTATATAGTCTTTGAAACGGGAAAAGATCGAGCCCTTCTCCACATTTTCCAGCGAAACCAGAGGCGCTTTGGCGATCTCTTTGCCATCGGCCTTGAGAATAACAGAGCCAACGGTTTCACCCTGCTTGAGAGGTGCCTTGAGGACCTTGTCCAGCTCGAAACTCGCCTCGATGTTCTTGCTCTGACCACGAGGAATTGTGATGGCAACATCCTTGGAGACACCCAGTTTGACCTCATCCTTATCTCCCATCCATACCCGCTGAGTGGTCAGGGTCTGGCCTGCCTTATATGGGGTCAGGGTCTGGTAGAAGCGGAAGCCATAGGTCAAAAGTTTCTTACTCTCGGCACCCCGGGCGTATTCACTCTTAGCGCCCATTACCACAGAGATGAGGCGCATCCCGTTTTGCTTGGCCGAGGCGACCAGGTTATAGCCGATTTCGCTGACATGGCCTGTCTTGATCCCATCCACGTGCAGGGATTTATCCCACAGCAGAGTATTACGGTTGTACTGGGTGATCCCGTTATAGGTGAAGGATTTTTCAGCGTAGATCTTGTACTCTTCCGGATCATCGCGGATCAGTGCTTGTCCCAGAATCGCCATATCCCGGGCGCTGGTGTAGTGATCCTTGCTATACAGACCGTGGGGATTGACGAAGTGACTCTCGGTCATCCCAAGCTTTTTGGCCCACACGTTCATCATATCGGCGAATGAGTTGGAGCTACCGGCGATATACTCTGCCATGGCGACACAGGCATCGTTCCCGGAATCTATGATGATCCCGCGGTTGAGATCGGCAACCGTAACCTGCTTACCCACCTCGATGAACATCTTGGATGAATCGGGGAAGTTCTTGGCCCATGCCGCACGGCTCACCGTGACCTTATCATCGTGTTTGATATTCCCCATCTTGAGCTCCTGACCGATGATGTAAGAGGTCATCATCTTGGTCAGGCTCGCGGGAGGCAGGCGTTCATCAGCATTGTGTTCTGCCAGGATCTTGCCTGTTGTGTAATCCATCAGGATGTAGGAGCGGGCTGCTACCTCTGGTGGCTTAGGGATTATGGTGGGTGCAGCACTCGCTACACTGCTTAACAGGCTTCCTGCGACAACCAGAAGCGAACAGATACGGATGGATAGTTTCATTGTCCTCGATTCTTTCATGTCAGGTTAAAAAGCGATATAACGTCATCCACTATAACAGATGGATTTTGACGATGTCAGGCTCTATATGGCATCAATCGATGGTGTGTCTGGACTAGCCAAACGACACCATTCGTCATTGGACAACAAAAGCGTGAATAAATTCACGCTGAACCTCAGTTAATGTCTGATATAGGCGTTTGGGGTTGGAATAGGGGCCTGTCTGAACCTTGTATAGCTTGCCCTGATGAACCACCTTGACCGGCAGTTGCTCCGATTTGAGGCGCTCGGCTAAAGAGTGTGCCCGGCTCTCGGAGGAGGTGGCGACCAGCTGGATCATCTTCCCCTCCTTCCCTGAGGAGGGGATCTTTTCTGAGGACTCTGCCTTGGCCGTTTTATCCAAAGTGGCGATTGGGGGTTGCTCTGCCTGCGAGGCTGAGTCCTGAGTAGCCTCAGGTTGTTTGGTCTTTGCTGTGGTATTGACTGCGTTTGCAGGGGGAGCGTTTGTTTCTGCCAGGCGTCCGGGGAGCTTGGTTGGCGCAGAGAAGTGCAGTAGCTCCACTCGCACCGGTGCCGTGCCTGTCTTGAGCATCTCCAGCTTGGCTGCGGCGGCGTAGGAGAGATCGATGAGGCGATCATCGTGGAACGGCCCTCGATCGTTGACCCTGACGATCACCTGGCGACCGTTACTCAGGTTGGTCACCTTCACGTAACTGGGCAGAGGCAGGTGCTTATGAGCGGCGCTCATGGCGTACATATCATAGAGCTCACCATTGGAGGTGTGATAGCCATGAAACTTGACGCCATACCAGGAGGCCACGCCCTCCTGATCATACTGGGTGATCCCACGCCACACCTTGTAGGACTTCCCCCACACCTGATAATCCTTATTGCCGCCCCGGCTATATGGCTCATAGTGGGGCACCGCATCTTTGAGGGTATCGGGATCCAGAGTACGGGCCGGTGGGCGATCCTGATCCAGATGGTAACGATCGGAAGAGGTTTTCGGGTTGCTGCTACAGGCGCTTAGCAGCAATCCCAGCATGATGAGGCCAAAGAGTTTAACTGGTTGCATGGTACTCCCGGGCGATCTGCTCACTGAGCTGATAGACAGCCATCGCATACAGCGGGCTGTGGTTGTAGCGAGTGATCACATAGAAGTTGTCCAGTACCACCCAGTAGTCGGGGGACTTTTTCCCCTTGAGCTTGAGAAGCTTAACCTGGGCATCGGCCGGTATTTTGGCATCAACGCTGACTCCATCCTTCGCCAACTGTTTCCAGCTGAGTTCCGGCTTGAGTTTCGGGCTTAGCAGGGCATCAGCTTTATCACTCGTGACATGGGCCGGATAGGCAACCGGCTGGCTGTACTGCCAATCATGCTGGTGGAAGTAGTTGGCCACGCTGCCGATGGCATCATCCGGGTTATTAAAGAGATCCCTCTGGCCATCTCCCGAAAAATCCACGGCATAGTGGAGGTAGCTTGAGGGGATAAACTGGCCCATTCCCATCGCCCCGGCGTAGGAGCCCTTCATCGAAGTCAGGGGCCATTTCTCTTCGCTGCTTAGTTTGACATAGTCTGCAAACTCTTTACTGAAAAAGGCGCTGCGTTTGGGATAGTGAAAACCCAGGGTATAGAGGGCATCCAATACGGGAATATCACCCATTCGCTCGCCATAGTAGGTTTCGACTCCGAGAATTGCCACGATGAGGTTTGCCGGCACCTGGTACTCCTGCTCTGCCCGCTTGAGGGTTGCGGCATGGGCCTTCCAGAAATCGACTCCCAGTCTCACCCGCTTATCGGTGAGAAAGATTTTGGAGTATTGATACCAGGGCTTACTCTCCCAGGGATGATTCATCGCATCGATCACCTTGGGGTTGAGCGAGGCGCTCTCGACCGCCTTGCTGAGCTCAGAATAGGGGAGCTTGGTTTCTTTAGCCAGAGACTCCAACTGGGCCTTCACCGGAGCAACCGGTGCAGCCATGGCTAGCCCTGGCAGGGTGCACAGGGTTAGGGCGAGGATGGATGCTTTCATGAGATCTCCCTATTTTCTCAGCAAACGGCGATGGGTATGGATGGACATCAGAATGCCAAATCCAGCCATCAGTGTCACCATCGAGGTACCGCCATAACTGACCAGGGGGAGGGGGACTCCAACCACCGGCAGCAGGCCGCTCACCATGCCGATATTTACAAATACATAGACGAAAAATGTCAGGGTGATCGAGCCCGCCAGCAGGCGTTCGAAGGTGCTCTGGGCCTGGGTTGCGATATACAGGCCACGGCCGATGATGCACAGGTAAAGCACCAGCAGCACCGCGGCGCCGACCAGGCCAAACTCCTCCCCAAATACCGCAAAGATAAAGTCGGTGTGGCGCTCCGGCAGGAACTCAAGCTGGGATTGGGTGCCATGCATCCAGCCTTTGCCCAGTAAGCCGCCGGAGCCAATCGCTATCTTGGACTGGATAATATGGTAGCCGGCCCCCAGCGGATCCCGCTCCGGGTTGAGAAACGTCAGTACCCGCTCCCTCTGGTAATCATGCATCAGAAAAAACCATAAGATGGGTGCGAATGCGCCAACTGCTGCCGCTGCCAGGCCAATCAGTCGCCAACTCATTCCGGCCAGGAACAGCACAAAGATCCCGGAGGAGGCGATCAGCAGTGAGGTCCCGAGATCCGGCTGCTTGGCGATCAGCAGGGTGGGCACCAGAAGCAACACCAGGGCGACCAACAGGTGGCGAAACTTAGGTGGTAGCGGCTGCTGACTAAACCAGGCGGCCAGCATCATCGGCATCACCAGCTTAAAGATTTCGGAGGGCTGGAACTTAAAAAATCCAAGGTTCAGCCAGCGTTGCGCCCCCTTGCCGATATGACCAAAGATCAGCACCAGCACCAGCAGTACTATGCCGACCCCGAAGATCGGCGGAGCCCAGCGAGCGTAGAAGGCCGGCGGAAGCTGGGCCATGATCAGCATCACCCCGATCGCCAGTACTCCCCGCGCCGCTTGTTTCCCTGTCATCGGGATACTCTGGCCCGAGGCCGAATAGAGGATCAGCAGGCCGACGATCATCAGCAGTAACAGGCCGATGAATAGCGGCAGGTCGATGTGGCAGCGGTACCAGAACTTTTCCTGTTGATGGGAGTGATTCATGGTTTATTCCTGTTGTTATCTTTGGGTGGGAGCATCACGGCATCCAGCATGCTGCGGGCGATGTCCGCGGCCGGAGAGCTGCCATCACCAGCATTCTCAATAATTGACACCACCAGGGCCTTGGGGGCATTAAAGGGGGCAAAGGCGACAAACAGGGCGTTATCCTTGTGGCGCTCCTTGGTGATTATCAGCTTCTCCACATCGGTTCTCCGGCTCACCAGCTGGGCGGTACCGGATTTACCTCCCGCCTTGTAGGGAAGGTTGGCAAAGGCGCGGCGACCGGTACCACTCTTACCCTGGATCACCAGGTACATCCCATCCAGGGAGACCTGCCAATCCTTGTCATTTTTCAGTTTGATCGGTGGCAGGGTCTGCGGTGGTGGTGACAGCATCCCATCTTTAGTTGCAATGCTCTTAAGTAATCTCGGTTCGATCCGTTTGCCGTGATCGATCAGTACGCTAAAGGCATGTGCTATCTGTAGCGGGGTGGCGGTCCAGTAACTCTGGCCGATCCCAACCGAGATGGTATCCCCCTGGTACCAGGGCTGGCGATAGCGGGCCTGTTTCCACTCCCGCGACGGCATGTTTCCCTTACGCTCTTCGTGAAGATCGATCCCCGTATACTGGCCAAAGCCAAACAGATGCATATATTTGTGGATACGGTCGATTCCTGCCTTATAGGCCAGGTTGTAGAAGAAGGTATCGGCAGATTGCTCGATCGCCTTATACACTGTCATCCAGCCATGACCCCAGGGTTGCCAGTCGCGGAATTTACGCTTGGTGCCTGGGATCTGGAAGTAACCAGCGCCGAAAAAGCGCATCTGTGGAGTGATGAGGCCGGTGTCCAGTCCCATGATTGCCATCAGGGGTTTCACCGTGGATGCCGGGGCATAGATCCCCTGGGTGGCCCGGTTGATCAGCGGATGGTTGGGGTTATCCAGCAGCGAAGTATAGCGCTTGGAGCTGATGCCATGGACAAAAGGATTCGGGTTGTAGCTGGGGCTGGATGCCATCGCCAGTACCGCCCCGGTCTTGGGCTCCAGCATCACCACCGCGCCACGGCGGTTGGCCAGATCTTCCTGGGCCTTCATCTGCAAGCGCAGATCGATATTGAGATAGATGTCGTGCCCCGGAACCGGCGGATGATAGCTGAGGGTGCGTACCACTTTCCCGACATTGTTAACCTCAACCTCCTGGTAGCCCACCTTGCCATGCAGCACATTCTCATAATACTTTTCGACCCCCTGCTTGCCGATATCATGGGTACCGGCGTAGTTGGAGAGCTCGCCGGTTTCCTCCAGGTGCTGCAGGTCACGGTCGTTGATCTTGGCGACATACCCCAGCACATGGGTCAACACACTGCCATAGGGGTAGTAGCGTTGTAGCCTGGCCTCGATAGAGGCGCCGGGGAAGCGATAGCGCTGCACGCTGAAGATGGCGACCTGTTTTTCCGTGAGATCTTCTGCCAGGGTCACTGGCTCAAAGCGGCGGTGGCGACGCAGCTCCTTGTAGAAATCATCGATCTGATCCGGATCCAGCTTGAGGAGCTTCTGCAGCTCGGCAACGGTTTGTTTGAGATCCTTGGTCTGATCCCGGCGGATATCCAGGTTGTAAGAGGGGCGGTTCTCAGCCAGCAGGATGCCGTTGCGATCATAGATGAGGCCCCGGGTCGGCGCGACCGGAACCAGCTTGATCCGGTTATCCCGGGAGCGGGTCTTGTATTGCTGATAGGAGTCTATCTGCAGGTGATACAGATTGACCAGCAAGGTCAGGATCATGGCGCACACCGCCAGGCAGGCGATTAGAGTTCTGCGATAATAAAGAGCCGCCTCCTTGCTGTGATCCTGCATGGCGATCCGCTGTTTCAGCATCCACTACTCCCGATGATAAGGGTGGTTTGTACTCAGGCTCCAGGCGCGATACAGGCTCTCAGCCATGATCACCCGAACCAGGGGGTGCGGCAGGGTCAGGGGCGACAGCGACCAGCTCTGCTCTGCGGCACGCTTGCATTCGGGGGAGAGTCCCTCGGGGCCACCGATCAGGATCGACACATCTCGCCCATCGAGCTTCCACTTATCGAGCTGGGTTGACAGCTGATGAGTGGTCCAGGGCTTGCCCGGAATATCCAGGGTGACGATTCGGTTGCCGCGCGGGATGGCAGCCAGCATCTGCTCGCCCTCTTTTTGCAAAATTCGCGCGATATCGGCATTCTTGCCCCGCTTACCCGCCGCGATCTCAACCAGCTCCAATGGCATATCTTTGGGAAAGCGCCGTTGGTACTCGCTAAATCCCTGCTCAACCCAACCCGGCATCTTAGTGCCGACGGCGACCAGCTGTATCTTCATTCCCCGTGTGCTCCTGCCTGGCTCTCACCCCAAAGCTTTTCCAGCTGATAATAATCCCGGCAATCATCCTGCATCACATGCACAATGACCTCGCCTAAGTCGACCAGCACCCATTCACCGGCATTTTCCCCCTCAACGCCCAGCACCGGCTGCTCAAGAGTCCGGGCCTCATGGGTGACATGGGCAGCCAGGGAGCGAACATGCTGGGCCGAGTTTCCGGAACAGACCACCATGTAATCGGTGACGCTGGAGCGCTTCTTCACATCTAAAGTGACAATCTCCCGCCCTTTTAGTTCTTCTAATTTTTCGATGCTAAAGGATAATAGCTGCTGACTTTGCAAGGTTCTTCTCCTGTTCGTTGGCGAAAGGCCGGCGATTATATCACTGGGGTCGAGTGGGCCGATACAGGCCCTGCTGGCGAATGTAGTCAAGGACCGCATCGGGCAACAGATAGCGACACTCCTTGCCCTCACGGATCCTTTGGCGCAGTTCGGTGGCAGAGATGTCAAAGGTTCGGTTTTCAACAAACTGGACCAGGCCACACAGTCGGGTCTGCAGGGCTCCCAGGGTCTGATCCTGGTGCGCCTTGAGCCAGCTGGCAATGGGCTCGCCAAACTCTGGATTCCATCCCGGGCGGTGGCAGATAACCAGGTGGGCATAGTCGGTCAGCTCCTCCCAGCGGTGCCAGCTGGCAAGGCTTAATAGAGAGTCCATTCCCATCAGAAAACACAGGGGGGTATCCGGATACTCTGCGCGTAGCGATTGCAGGGTATCGATTGTGTAGGAGGGTTTGAGGCGCTTAAGCTCGCGATCATCGACCTCAAATCCTTCAACATCGCGGATGGCGAGTCGGGCCATCTTCAGCCTGTGTTCGGCGCAGGAGTGAGGAGTATCCCGGTGCGGAGGAATCGAGTTGGGAATAAACAGAATTTTCTGTAAACCAAGTTGCTCCCGGGTTTCGATGGCGGGGCAAAGATGTCCGATATGGATGGGATCAAAGGTCCCACCAATGAGTCCTATGGCTTGTTTCATATGCTGTTAGCTATGGGGAGGGTTGGGTGAGCAAATCCGATACACAGCTGCTCCAGGAGACGCCAGCTTTGTGGCTCATCAAATTGGCTGGCCGCAAGATTAGCCTTAGCGCAGAGCTGGAGCAGGTAGCTGAGCTGGCTCAGGGTAAGCTGACTCAAGACTCTTTCAAGCTGCTTTTGTCGCCAGGGCCAGATCTTTAGTTTTTTATACAGGGTTCCCAAAGGCTGACGCTGGCTCTTTTGGGCACACAGCGGATAGAGCTGCTCCAACTCATGGTGGAACAGCCAGATCAGTTGAGCGCTCTCGGTTCCCTCGGCTTTCAATTGGCGAAGAATATGCCGGGCCCGTTTGATCCTTCCCTCATAGAGGGCATCGATCAGCTGATAACGGGAGAAATGACTGTGCTGCTCAACGATCGTCTGCAGCTCCCGGACTTCAATCGGCGATGAAAGCTGTTGTAGTGGCAGAAGCTCCAGGGTCTGCTTGGCCGCCAGCAGGTTCCCCTCAAAGGCGTGGCACATGAAGGTGATCGCATCGGGAGTGGGATTGAGGTTCAGTGCCCTAAAGCGCTGCTGCATCCAGCGCGGAAAGTGCTGATGATCCGGATGGGCGATCGGCACATAGACTCCCTGGCTGGCGAAGCGGCTAAACCACTGACTCTTTTGCTGGGCCGTGTTGAGGCGCGGGCCGCTCAGGATCAGCAGAATATCGGCATGTAGCAGGGCGCATAGTTGCTCCAGCTGTTTGGCTACCTTGTGATCCGGAACTTTAGGAAACTCCAGTTCAATCAGCTGTCTGGAGGAAAAAAGACTCAGCTCCTGGCAGGCCTCAAATAGCGGTTGCCAGTCAAATGAGCCTTCTACTTTAAAATGCAGCTGTTCATCAAACCCCTGGGAGCGGGCGGTAGCGGCGATCGCATCCCGGCTCTCCTGCTTGAGCAGGGGCTCCTCCCCGAACAACAGATAGCAGGCCGCAAGGCCTGCTTTAAGTTGCTGATTCAGCTGCTCGGGATAGACACGTTTCAAGGTTTATACCGGCTCAGTTGGGCCAGGATTTGATTGGCAGCCTGGATCTCCATCTCTGAGCTCAGGCTGCTTTCTGATTCAGACGAAGCCAGCACCTGATTTGACTGGTTAATATAGCTTCGGGTGAAGTGCAGGTTGTAGAGCTGAGGTTCCTCGCCCGGGACGGTCAGAGTATAGGTACTGTAGACCTCAACCACAGTCTCGGCCGTTGTCCCTGTATCGGTCAGGGAGGCAACCGTTGAGGTTTGGCTCAGGGGATTTACCCTGAGGATTGGAGTGTTCTTATCCGCCTTGCTGACCAGATCGACCCCGGCGATTTTCAAACGGTTCACCACCATACGATAGAGGTTACTATTCTGATCACCCACCACCTGCAGGGTTTTTAACTGAGGCGGCAGGGGCGGTGCGGTGCGCATCTGGAAACCACAGGCCTGCAACAGCAGACCTGCAATCAGCAGTGGCAAGAGGCGAAGCGCTCTTTTCACTTGTGCTCCTTAGTTGGCAACAATGTTAAGTAGCTTGTTGGGAACAAAGATCACCTTGCGAATGGTCTTTCCGTCGGTGAACTTGCTGACATTATCTTCCGCCAGCGCAAGCTCCTGGACCTGTGACTGCTCGGCATTGGCAGGGACCGTCAGCTTGGCACGGACCTTACCATTGACCTGAACCACCACCAGTTTCTCATCTTCAACGATGGCAGCCTTGTCGACATTTGGCCACTGGGCCTGGTCGATGGCGCCTTCGTGACCCAGCTCCTTCCACAGCGCGAAGCTTGCATGCGGGGTGATGGGGTAGAGCATGGTGACAACCGCGGTCAGGGCTTCGTGCATCAGCGCCTTGTCATTTTCAGACTCAAGAGGTGCCTTCACCAGCTGATTCATCAGCTCCATCACGGCAGCGATCGCCGTGTTGAAGGTCTGGCGACGACCGATATCATCACTGGCTTTATCTATGGTCTTGTGCAGAGCCCGGCGCAGAACTTTTTGCTCATTGCTCAGAGTGCTGAGATCAAGAGCCGGATGTTCGCCAGCTTCCTTGTACTGGTGAGCCAGGCGCCACAGGCGACGCAAGAAGCGTTGAGCCCCCTCAACACCCGAGTCAGACCACTCCAGAGTCATGTCGGCGGGAGAGGCAAACATCATGAACAGACGCACCGTGTCTGCACCGTATTTCTCCACCATCAGCTGTGGGTCGATGCCGTTGTTCTTCGACTTGGACATCTTGGTCATACCCGCGTGGGTTAATTCGTTGCCCTGCTGATCGGTTGCCCTGGTGATGCGTCCCTTGTTATCGCGCTCCAGGATCGCCTCGGCAGGGCTAACCCACACCCGGGCACCCTTGTCATTGAGGTAGTAGAAGGCATCCGCCAGTACCATTCCCTGACACAGCAGGCGCTTGAACGGTTCATCTGAGTTGACCAGTCCGGTATCACGCAGCAGCTTGTGGAAGAAGCGCGCATATAGCAGGTGCATACAGGCATGCTCGATGCCGCCGATGTACTGGTCGACCGGCAGCCAGTAGTTAGCCTGCTCAGGGTTGAGCATGCCGTCCTGGTAGTTGGGGCTACAGTAGCGAGCATAGTACCAGGAGGATTCCATGAAGGTATCGAAGGTATCTGTCTCACGCAGTGCATTCTGCCCCTGGTAGCTGGTTTGTGCCCAGCTCTTATCGGCCTTGATCGGGCTCTGAACCCCATCCATGACGACATCTTCGGGCAGCACCACAGGCAGCTCTTCGGCAGGTACCGGAACCACCTCACCATTGTCCAGGGTTTGCATCGGAATTGGTGCTCCCCAGTAACGCTGACGAGAAACCCCCCAGTCACGCAGGCGGAAGTTCACCCGCTTGCTGCCAAGACCCAGCTCATTGAGTTTATTGGCGATTGCATCAAAGGCATCTTCGGAGCTCAGACCGCTGAACTCTCCAGAATCAAACAGCACACCCATCTCGGTGAAGGCCTGCTCTGAAATATCCAGCGCACTGCCATCGGCAGGCTTGATCACAGGGATTATATCCAGGCCATATTTGCCGGCGAACTCATAGTCGCGTTGATCGTGAGCGGGAACCGCCATCACCGCACCCGAGCCATAATCCATCAGCACGAAGTTAGCGACCCAGATTGGAACTTCTTTACCGGTCAGAGGATGGATAGCATGAAGGCCTGTGGCCATCCCCTTCTTTTCCATGGTGGCAAGCTCTGCTTCGGCGACCTTGGTGTGCTTACACTCTTCGATGAAGGCGGCCAGCTCAGGGTTGTTGTGGGCGGCTTGCTGGGCTAGTGGGTGGCCTGCGGCAATTCCCATGTAGCTCACCCCGAACAGGGTGTCGGGACGTGTGGTGTAGATATCAAAGCTCTGATCTGAATCTGCCACCTTGAAGGTCATCTCGACCCCTTCGGAGCGGCCAATCCAGTTGCGCTGCATGGTCTTGACCATCTCAGGCCAGCCTTCGAGCTTTTCGATATCGTCCAGTAGCTCCTGGGCATACTCGGTGATCTTGATAAACCACTGAGGGATCTCTTTTTGCTCGACCGGTGTGTCACAGCGCCAGCAGCGGTCATCAACTACCTGCTCGTTGGCCAGTACCGTCTGATCGTTGGGGCACCAGTTGACCGAAGAGGTCTTCTTATAGACCAGTCCCTTCTCATAGAGCTTGGTGAAGAACCACTGCTCCCAGCGGTAGTAATCAGGATCACAGGTCGCAAGCTCCCGATCCCAGTCATAGCCAAGGCCCAGCATCTTTAGCTGACCCTTCATGTACTCTATGTTTTCATAGGTCCAGGGAGCCGGAGCCGTATTGTTCTTGATCGCAGCGTTTTCTGCAGGCAGACCAAAGGCATCCCAACCGATCGGTTGCAGAACATTTTTGCCCTGCAGTCGTTGGTAGCGGGCGATCACATCACCAATGGTGTAGTTGCGCACATGCCCCATATGCAGTCGCCCGGATGGGTAGGGGAACATGGACAGGCAGTAGAACTTTTCTTTGCCCTCTTGCTCAGTAGCCTTGAAGGTTTGGTGATCGGTCCAGTGGGATTGAACCTTGGATTCAATCTCCTGAGGAGTATATTGCTCTTGCATCGGCGATACCCGGGTTATAAATTGCTAAGAAGAAGTCATAAAATCGCCATAGAATACCTTAGACACGGCGGTTGCAACAATAGCCAGCGGTGGATTTTGGTTGTGAGATAGCTGGTGGCCCATAGGCGATTTCAAGCGCCTGTTTGAGGGATAAGAGGGAGTTGTATTATGGAAAGAAAACGTAGCGGTTATACGCTTTTTGTCAATCACCTGAAGCAGCACTGGCAACAGACTGAAACCTTTCAGAAAAAACAGCTCGAGGAGCTGATTGATACCACCGAGGAATATCTGACCGCGGCCGGCGATCTCACCAAGGATGAAGCGGAGCTCATCGCCTGCTATGTCAAAAACGATCTGGGGCACTGGCCAAAGAGATCTCCCAGAGTCGGGGCTCGTTTCGTGAGGGAGTTTTTTACCTGGCTCTCAAAGAGACACTGTGGCACTGGCTGGAGGAGGTGGCGGATCACACCCGGATCGAATGGTCCGAGCTGGCCCTGATACAGGCTGAGCGCAATGATGAGGTCAAAGCTGGAGAGTGGAGCGCTGCGGCACGCCTTAAGTGTGATAAGTGCGGTGAGGAGCAGCTCCTCAAACATCCGGATGTGGTGACCGCCTGTGGCAAATGCGGTGAGCAGGCATTTCATCGAAAGGAATTTAAATAGCTTTCAGTTTCTATCCTGCGGATAGCTATTTGCAGCTACGCTGCATATGCCGGCGCTGGCCGGCGGCAGGCAAGAAGGTGCGCTCGCCCGCACCCTCTTGCATCTCCCGGGGCGCCCCGACCTCGCTTTATCTTCGGCTCACCTGATGATTAAGGCACAGCTTAGACGCGACTCCTGCCGCACAGGGGTTGCGCCAATGGAACGAGAGCCATGGATGGCGGCAGTTCCCTGTCGCGGCTAAGCTCTCATCACATCCATGTGATTCGACCTTACTCCTCTATGGTTCGCCTCAGCGCTCACTCACGGGGGATAAATCAACTCTTCGACTCAGCTATAGAGATACTCTTGGGTCAATCTTGATGTTTGATGTTTGATGTTTGATGTTTGATGTTTGATGTTTTCAAGGAAAATAACAATACAAGGACAAGCCAGAGGTCGTATCGACTAACTCGCTTACCGGAAGTTACCCCCGTCTATTTGCGCCGAGAGTTTAAAATAGGAGCAGAGGGGGAGCGGCATGGATGCCGCGAAAAGGCAACCAGTACATGGAGGTACTGTTTGCCTGGACCTTTGCGAGTTTGAAACTTGAGGGAAAAGCAAATATCGGGGTGTCCTTAGGAGTCCAGAGGGGGTTGGACAAGCAATCCCCTCTGGCCGCAGTCCGCGGCCGGACATTCGTGCGTAGGCGCAAGCTGCTGACCGCAGGTCAAATTATCCTGATTCGTTATGCAGAGCAGCTGCAAAATGCTATCCGCAGGATAAAAAGAACTTTAGCTGGAATGAAAGGGGGAAGCTCCCCCTTACGGATCACCTGAGGGCGATATGGATAATCCCTAATGAAAACAGGTAATTGAAAAAGTAACCTATGATTAGGATCCCTATGCCAACCACGCCGACAAAGGTTGCGATGAGCGGTAGGCGCATCACCTTTTTCAAAATAAGTAGCTCAGGCAGCGACATGGCGGTGATCCCCATCATGAATGAGAGGACGGTTCCAAGAGCAGCGCCCTTGGCCAGCAGGGCCTGCACCACGGGGATCACTCCTCCGGCATTATCGTAAAGGGGCAGGGCGATCAGTACGCTGACAGGCACGGCCCACCAGGCGGTTCCCATCACGGTGGAGAGCGCAGACTCCGGCACATAACCATGGATTGCGGCGCCGATGCCGATTCCGATCAGCACGTACAGGCCCACTTTTTTGATCATAGAGATAGATTCGGCGCGGGCAAAGCTCAGACGCTCACTCCAGCCTGAACCTATGGCATTGCCAGAGCAGCCGGCAGAGCTCACATGATCTTCATAGACCCAGGGCTCAACATGCTTCTCCATTTTGAGCCTGCCGATCACATAACCGCCGATCAGGGCAAAAATAAGGCCCGTGATGTAGTAGGTTAACGCAACCTGCCAGCCGACGGTGGCCCAGAGCAGAATAAACGCAACCTCATTGATCATCGGCGAGGCGATGAGATAGGTAAAGGTCGAGCTTAAAGGGATCCTGGCCTGGGTCATGGCGATAAACAGGGGAACAGCAGAGCAGGAGCAGAAGGGGGTGATAGAGCCTATCATGGCGGCCAGGAAGTTGCCGGTCAGTTGGTTTTTTCCAACCAGCATTTTGCGCATCTTCTCGGGGATAAGATGGTTCGCACTATCCCCATCCAGAATACGATAAGTCCCAGCAGGATGAAGATAAAGGGCATATCTTTTAGGAAAAAATGCACCGAGCCCGCCAGGTGTGATCCCGGAGCTAACCCAAATACCCGATAGGTGAGAAAGTCAGCTATGGTTTCGAGGTTAAGCCAGACCGAGATGATCAGAGCATGCAGTACCAGGGTGATCAGGAGGTTCTTTTTAAGGGAGTATATTTTGCCGATTTTGGGGGAGCAGCTACCGGCTGCCGAAGGTGTTGCTGTGCCTTGTGCGCAACACTTCCCATGAGCGGGCGCCGATTCATCATCCGAGGAGGCTTCACAGCCACAGTCACTATCTTGTTTGTTGGCGGCGGCGCCACAGCAGCTTGTTTGAGTTGTCATCTTAAGATCTCCTAAGTAAAAAGACTCCGGATGGAGTTGGAAAAAACAGATAATAACCATATTTCCAGAAATATGGAAATTATTTTTAAGATGAACCTCAATGAGAAGCTCTGTCACCCGAGTTCGGCAAAGTACTTCCTGATGATCTGTATTTGCTCAAGAGTCTTGATTGACATCTGTTTCGCTATAGTTTGGCTCGGGGGTTCCGCTATCCGGTTCGCGATGATCTGCCGGAAGTTTTATGATGAAGGTCGTGCCTTCCCCCACAGTGCTTTCAACACCAATGGTTCCACCGTGATCCTTGACGATTCCATGGCTGATAGACAGGCCCAGCCCAGTCCCCTTGCCCAGGGGTTTAGTGGTAAAAAATGGTGTGAAGAGATGCTCTTGATGCTCCTGGGGGATCCCACAGCCTGTATCCTGGATCTCAATAACAACCCTGTTCTCTTCGCTGTAAGTGCGGATATAGATGTCTCCTTGCTCCTTGATCGCTTGAGAGGCGTTGATCAACATATTGACAAAGACCTGAGATATTTTCCCTCTGCATCCGATGACGGGAGGAACTTCATGGAGCTCCTGGTGAACCTGGCAGTGGTATCTCAGCTCATTTCTGACCATGTTGAGGGTTGAGTGGATCAGGCTGGAGATATCAATCTCTTCGGTATTATTTTTATCTGCCCTGGCAAAATCTTTGAGCCCTCCAATGATCTCCTGCATCCGGTTGATACCATAAATCGATTCCTCCATCAGGGGGTCAGGTCATTTTTAATATAAGAGAGATCCTTGTTTTCCAGCTCTTGCAGTCGATTTTTTAACTGCGCAGGAAGCTGAGGGTGATCATGATATTCGTTGCAAACACCAATTAATTCTGTGAACAGCTTATGGTAATCGTTCACCATGTGGAGGTTAGTTTTTACAAAACTCAAGGGGTTGTTTAGCTCATGGGCAATACCGGCAGACAGGATACCAAGGCTTGCCATCTTCTCGGACTGGATCAGAGCCGATTGTCGCTTATTGATCTCTTCGAGCTGCAGCTTATGATTGCGCTTGATGATGAAAAGCAGAATAGAGATCATCCCAATAAAGGTTGCCAGAAGAGCCAGGGTATTGATCAGCCGATTATAGATTGATTTATCGATTAAAAGTGTAATGTCATCCTGACCATTGATCACCGCGGTATACCAGGTCTGCCCATAAATAGAGGTCGAAGTATATGAAATATAATTGGTGGTGAAGCTATGGAATCTATTGATAGGTGACAGGTAAAAATTTTGCTGGCTATCCATTAGCTCCGATGAGGAAGTGCCAGAGCTCTCATGATACTGATGCTTATAAATGATATTTCCTGATTTTCCTGAGCTGATTTCAGAGAGCACTTTTTCGAGATTTTCTCTATCCAGGTCGTTGAATTGATTTGGAATGATGCCATCGATTACATCGCTGTTGTTCTCTTTAGATGAGATCCACAGCAGATGATGATTTTTATCCATGGTCCAGAGCAGGCTGTTTTGTCCAAATGCATTTGGGTTATAGACCCTGTTATATAGATTCGATATGGATACCGTAAAGTAGAGCAGTCCGGAGAATTTATTATTCGGGTGAAGCTTTGGGGTGCCCTGAATGGTATAAACAGGTACAGCTATCACCATAAAATCATTGGAAGGATCGATTTGAGGAAATATTTTCACCCCGGGTTTCCCTGTCATTCTTGATTTATTAAATAGAGCATCCAGGGCATGTTTCGGAAGTATCTTTGCTGATGCAGGATAGGAGGCATATAAATTGTTCTTCGAATCGACTCTGAAAATTCCGGTCACCAAATTCTTATTCAATTTATAGGCTCGGATCATGTGCAGAAGCGATTCATTTTTATTGAGAAACTGGAGCTTTGGCATTTGCGATAGGTTCGCCAGCACTGCCTGCAGCTTAGTGACTTCGTTCTTGAGCTGAGAAGAGAAGTAACTCACTGAGTTAAGTTGCTTTTTTTGAAATTCAATCGTTTTCGTTGAGATAAACTCTCGTTCATTTTGTACCGAGAAAAAGCCGATTCCCAAACAGATAATGAGAGTCACTATGAGTATTGCTATGATCTGATGCCTAATGTTCATGCGGGCCTCCGAACCTGATGTGCATCACGATATGCCATCATCACCCGCTGCTTAAGAGTCATCAGCCTCTTTGTTATGTGGTGACCGCAATGGATAGGCATGGATTGAATTGTATCGAAAAATTCCCTCTCTTTATATATCACATCTTCCATGCATCACCTTTGTCTATATTGATCTGGTTTTACTGAGCAACACTCTCCCGGCGTTACTCTATGAAAGCCTTTCCGAATTACTATCCTGCTTTAATAGCGGAAAGGTGATGGTAAAAGTGGTTCCGACCCCCAAGGTACTTTTTACATCAATGTTTCCGCCATGCTCCTCTATGATCCCATGGCTGATGGAAAGTCCCAGCCCGGTTCCCTTGCCTGCGGGCTTGGTGGTGAAGAATGGGGTAAACAGCTGCTTTTGTATCTCTTCCGACATGCCGTGGCCACTGTCTTCAATCTCAAGAATGATCCGTTCCTCTTCGGCCCTGCTTCGAATCCAGATGGTTCCGCTCTCCTCTATCGCCTGAGAAGCATTGATCAGAAGATTGACCAGCACCTGACTGATCCGGCCCGGATTACCGCTGAGTAGGGGCAGAGGGCCCAGCTCTTTATGCAGTTGGCAGTGGTATTTGATCTCATTCCATACCATCTGAATGGATGATTCAATAAGCTGGTTAAGACTAAATTGCTCGCTCTGCTGCTGATCGGCCCGTGAGAAACAGCGTAATCCATTGATGATCTCCTGAATTCGCTCAACTCCTTTGAGGGTTTCCTCTGTCAGCGGAGTGATATCCTCAAGAATAAATGGAAGATCCTCAAGCTCCATCTCCCGGAGCTTATGTTTCAGTAAACTGGTCAGCTTGCTCTCATTTTGATGTTGATAGCAAAACTCGATGAGGTTTAGCAGTCGCTGGTGGTAGTTATTGACCGTACTCAGATTACTCTTCACAAAGCTCAGCGGATTATTGATCTCATGGGCGATTCCCGCCGCTAATACGCCGATGCAGGCGAGTTTTTCAGATTGCATCAGCTTACTCTGACTCTCCAGCAGGGCCTGGGTTTTACTCTGAAGAAGCTCCTCTGCGACCTGGTGCTCGATCATTTCACTTAAATTTTTAGCGATGTTATCCACAAGGCTGCGCTCTTCATGTGAAAAGGGTCCCTCATCCTGCTTGGGATACTCTTCGAGGTAATAGATCTCAATCATCCCCTTGAGTTCACTTTTCACTATGATGTCTGCAGATAGTTTAGAGCGGCTCTCTTCAAAGGGTTGATTCTGGTAGCGGACCCCATCAAACAGGATCTGACAGTAACAGTTCTCGGGGTAGAGGAATGCCGGGGGCACCAGGCGGGTTACCTTGCTGAGGATATCTTCAATACTCTGCTTGGAGCTGAGCGCCTGATTGACCCGGTACAGGCACCTTAGCTCCTTCATTCTTTCGGTGATTTCGCTGATCAGCTCATCTCGCTCTGACTCGGCCAGCTTGCGCTCGGTGATATCGGTCGCCACCATCACTATTGCACTCTCGAGCCCTGGCAGGGTAGTGGGGGTCAAACGGGTAAGAAAGTGGTGCTCTCCATCCGGTAACTCTGCGATGACCTCCATCGTCTGGGGGGCCTTGCTGGCATTGGATTCGCTCAGGTGATGCTCAAAAACCTCCTGGTAGCGGGCCGGAATAAAATCTGTGACTTTTCTATGGATCACATCTTGTTTCAGGTGATCAGGGTGGACCTTATTGGCCATCTGAATCTGCCCTCTGTTATCGAGAACAAAGATGTAATCGGGCAACCCTTCGGTGAGGGTTTGCAAAAACAGCTCATTATCTGCGATCTCCGCATGACGGGATCTAAGGTTGCGGCAGGTTTTCAAAAGGGCCAGGGTAAAACCAAATAGCCCGGCCAGGATAATGATCCCGAGCGGCAGCGCTATTTTCTTGGCAATATCCAGATACCAGACCTGGGAGTCGATATCCATGCCCAATACCGCAATAGGCTCGTTACCGGTTTGCTCCGGTGTGGCCATTGGGACCAATGCCGAGATCCACTCACCCCAACGGTCGGAGATCGGACCGACGGTTTTCGACTGAGAGCCTTCAAACACTTTGAGGTATTCAGGAGAGATCTCTTCATAGAGCTGGCCCGCGGGAGATTCATCAGCAGATCCCTGCGGCTCGTTATCGGCAAAGAAAAACACCTGGCCATCGCTGCGACGCCCCATCAGATAGATGAAACGACAGTTGGTACAGGCCTCTTTGGCATTGGCAAATTGCTGTTTGAGCAGCAGGTAGTCATCCGAATTGAGATCGGTGACCGAGCCGGAGAGGTTTTTTAGCTGATCGAACTTGATACTACTGGCAACCAGCTTGGCACGCCCCAGCAGATCATTGCGCATCGAGCGCTCGGTGAGATAGATCATCAGGGTGATCAGCAGGGTGCCGGAAACCAGCAGGATCAGAATAACCAAGGTCCGCCATAACCTCAGCTCCATCCATGGACCCTCTTTTCTCAGAATACTCATCAGCCCAGCTCTCCTATGTATGAGAGGCATCAGATTTCAGGATGTAACTACATTGTTAATAGGATAGACGCAAATAGCTCCATTTTCGATATGTCAACATTTTGGGTGAAAAGTGCTCAGGGGAGCTGGTTTAGGCTCTGCTATGCCAACAGAGCCTAAGCCGGAAGGGCGATCAGAGTGAACGGCGCTTCTCTATCAGCAGGCCGGTGATCAAGGCGAGCATGACCAGCAGATACAGTGGCCATGAGCCAAACCGATTATAGGGTGTTTGCCCCGTCGCAGGGTGCACCTTGGCAGTGAGCACCCCAGACTTAAATTGAGGTAGCTCAGCCTGGATTTTGCCCTTGGCATCAATAACGACTGTGATCCCGGTATTGGTGGCCCGAAGAACGCTGCGGCCAAACTCCAAAGCTCGCATCTGAGCGATTTCCAGGTGCTGCCATGGACCGATAGAGCGACCAAACCAGGCATCATTGCTGACGGTCAAAATGAAGTTGGTGTTGTCATGAATGTTGTGCCTGAGCTGCTCACCAAAAGCGATCTCGTAGCAGATCGCACTGGCCAGGCGCCAGCCCGCAGCCAGCAGGTTGGGCTGCACATAGCCACCGGCTGAAAATGAGGACATCGGCAGGTTGAAAAAAAGCGCCAGGGGCCTTAGGTACTCACCGAAGGGAACATATTCGCCGATGGGAACCAGGTGATGCTTATAGTAGCGGTTGGGCCCGTTATAGCGATACTGCGCCTTAGATCCGGGAGCAAACTCACCCAGTACCACCATGGCGTTATAAAAGCGCGAGGTCACATCATTGTAATGAATCACCCCTGTGATGAGAGCCTGGTGCCTCTTGGCAAGCTGTTTGCCCTCAAAGCTCAGCAGCCCGGTGACATCCTGCTCCAGCAGGGGCAGTGCCGACTCCGGCCAGATGATGAGATCCGCTTTTTTCTGCTGCTCGGTTAGCATCAGGTACTTGCTGATGGTGGCATTTTGTTGTTTAGGATCCCATTTGAGCTCCTGGGGGATGTTGCCCTGAACCAGGGCAACATCGATGGCCGGGAGCTGCTTGGTCCAGCTGATGGGCTTGAGCAGAGCTCCGGCGCCAAACATAGCGATCGGCAGGATAAGCCAATAGAGTTTGCGTTGGCGCCAGGCAAGGTAGAGACCGCCACAGCTTAACAGCAGGGCAAGGGTGACCCCCTCAACTCCCAGCAGCGGAGCCCAGCCAGCCAGCGGAGAGTTGATTTGCCCATATCCCATCCACAGCCAGGGGAACCCGGTGAGTACCCAGCCTCTGGCCCACTCGGCGATGAGCCACAGGGCCGGAAAAGCCAGCAGGTAACGTGACCAACCCGCCGGGAAGAAACGGTTAAGCAGATAGCAGGCCAGCCCCTTATACAGAGCGAGATAGAGGCTCAGCAGCAGGATCAGGGCAAAGGCCGCAATCAGGGGCAGCCCGCCGAACTCTGTCATACTGACATGGATCCACCACAGGCCCGCCAGAAATAACCCCACGGCGTAGCAAAAGCCACACAGGGCGGCTTTTTTCGCGGACAGATCTTCCAGCAGCCAGATGAGGGCTACCACGGATAGCAGTGCCAGTGGCCAGATATTGAAGGGGGCGAATGAAAAGACGGCAAGTGCCCCTGCAATCAGGGCACCTGCCGGTTTGACTCTAGCTATTGTCAACATGGATTAGTGATCGGCTTGTTGTTCCGTTTGCTGTTCGGGAGTCTTAACCTGGAGCTGCAGTAGCCGGCGGCGATCCGCATGGGTGATCTTGAACTGGTAGCCTTCAAGCTCGACGACTTCGCCACGCTTTGGAAGATGGCCAAATGCCTGGACCACCAAGCCACCCATGGTATCCACCTCCTCATCGCTGAAGTGGGTTCCGAACATGTCGTTGAAATTATCGATGGGGGTCAGAGCACCCACCGCATACAGCTGTTTGCTGATGGGGCGGATCTCTGCGGTGTTATCATCGGCGTCATCATATTCATCTTCAATCTCACCGACGATCTGCTCAAGAATATCCTCAATGGTGACCAGTCCTGATACGCCGCCAAACTCATCGACCACTATGGCCATGTGGTAACGCTTTTCGCGAAACTCCTTGAGGAGCTTGTCGATACGCTTACTTTCAGGAACAATAACGGCCGGCCGCAGGATCTTATCGATGGAGCAGTGCAGATCGGCATCAAAGCCATACTGCAGCATATCCTTGGCCAGCAGGATCCCTTCGATGTGATCCTTATCTTCATTGATCACAGGGAAGCGGGAGTGAGCGGATTCAATCACGATCGGCAGGAACTGATGTACCGTTTGGGTGATATCTATGGTGACCATCTGTGAGCGAGGGATCATGATATCGCGGACCCGAAGCTCTGAGACTTCAAGGACGCCCTCAATCATATCTTTGGTGTCTTGGTCGATTAGATCACGTTCTTCGGCATCGTGGATTACTTCAAACAGTTCATCCCGGTTCTTTGGCTCATCCTGAAACAGCTGAATTAAACGGCTGACCCAGGACTTCTTCGTTGAATCGTAACTCGAGTGAGGGTGGTCATCGCTCATGAGTTTTGTGGTTCTCCTTCAGCTTTCGTCATCCTGATATGGATCAGCATAACCCAGATCTGCCAAGATCTCCCGTTCTTGCTGTTCCATCTCTTCGGCTTGCTGATCTTCAATATGATCATAGCCCAGCAGGTGCAGACAGCCATGCACAACCATATGAGCCCAGTGTGCCTGTTCGCTCTTGTTCTGCTCCCGGGCTTCCCGGGCAACTACCTGATGGCTAATCACCAGATCGCCGAGCAATGGAAGCTCTATACCATCCGGTACTTCAAAGGGAAAGGAGAGCACATTGGTAGGCTTGTCCTTTCCCCGATACTGGGCGTTTAGCTGCTGACTTTCTTCACTCTCTACAATGCGAACCGTCAGCTCCGCCTCGGCCTGAAACGGCAAAATGGCGGCCTCACACCAGTGCTGAAACTGCTCTGCCGTTGGCAGGGACGCTTGTTCGTCACAGGCAATTTGCAGATCCAGGGTGATACTCATGCCTGCTGCTCCTTGCGGTGATCCGCTTCATACTTCTCATAGGCCTGAACAATCCGGGCCACCACAGGGTGACGAACCACGTCGTCTGCGCAGAACAGATTAAAGCTAATTTCGTCAACCTCCCTGAGAACCTCCAGCGAGTGACGCAGCCCCGAGCGCTGGTTACGCGGCAGATCGATTTGGGTGATATCTCCGGTGATGACGGCCTTAGAGTTGAAGCCGATCCGGGTGAGGAACATCTTCATCTGCTCAACCGTGGTGTTCTGGCTCTCATCCAGGATCACGAAGGCATCATTGAGGGTTCGGCCACGCATGTAGGCGAGAGGTGCTATCTCAATCACCTTACGCTCGACCAGCTTTTCAACTTTCTCAAAGCCCAGCATATCCAGCAGTGCGTCATACAGGGGGCGCAGGTAGGGGTCGACCTTCTGGCTGAGATCGCCTGGCAAAAAGCCCAGCTTCTCACCGGCCTCAACAGCCGGGCGGGTTAGCAGCAGACGTCGTACCTCCTGGCGCTCCAGGGCATCCACCGCCGCAGCTACCGCCAGGTAGGTCTTACCGGTTCCGGCAGGGCCAATCCCGAAGGTAATATCGTGGCGCAGGATATTGCCGATGTATTGAGCCTGGTTTGGGGTCCGTGGTTTGATTAGGCCCCGTTTGGTCTTGATCGTCACCTCTTTGCCATAAGGGGTTGGGGTGGCGTTCTGTTCAAGCACCCGCGCCTCGCGAATCGCCAGGTGCACCTTCTCCGGGGTAATATCCGGAACTGCCTTGCCTTTGAGGGGTTGGGTGTCCAGGTAGAGCTTTTTAAGGATATCGATGCAGGCCCTGACATTACGGGAGCTGCCGATGACCTGGAAATGGTAATTATTGGAGTTGATCTCAATGCCCAGCCGGCGCTCCAGCTGTTGAATATTATCGTTGAGTGGACCGCACAGGCTTGCCAGCCGACGATCGTCGGCTGGTTCCAGTTCAAGCTCGAGGGTCAGGATCGATTGGGTCACGATCGCCTCTTTGTTTTATGTTTTGATTAAGCGACAGGAGTGAAGGTTCCGACACCCAGTTCATCTTCCTGAGTCTGGCCATACTTGGCCATCGCCTCTGCCGGAGCCATCTGCTCTCGCAGTTCGATCTCATCTTCACCCCGGATCAGGGTGGCACGCAGCGAGTTCGGCATCACCTCGGTGATCTCAACATCGGCAAACTTACCGACCAGGGAGTGGGGTCCTTCAAAGTTGACCACCCGGTTATTTTCAGTGCGGCCACGCAGCTCCATCGGGTTATGCTTGGAGGGACCTTCAACCAGAATTCGCTGGGTGGTGCCAAGCATCTGGCGGCCGATCAGCATCGCCTGATGGGTGATCTGGTGTTGCAGCTCATAGAGGCGCTGCTTTTTCTCTTCCATCGGCGTGTCATCGGGCATATCCGCCGCTGGTGTTCCGGGGCGCGGACTAAAGATAAAGCTGAAGCTTTGATCGAAGTTCACATCCCTAATCAGTTGCATGGTGCGCTCGAAGTCATCCTGGGTCTCGCCCGGGAAGCCGACGATAAAGTCGGAGCTGATGCTGATATCCGGGCGCGCCTTCTTCAGTTTACGAATCGTTGACTTATATTCAAGAGCCGTGTGAGGCCGCTTCATCATGGTCAGCACCCGATCGGAGCCACTTTGTACCGGCAGGTGCAGGAAGCTCACCAGCTCAGGGGTATCCTTGTAGACCTCGATGATATCGTCGGTAAACTCCATCGGGTGGCTGGTGGTATAGCGGATGCGGTCGATGCCATCGATGGAGGCTACCAGGCGCAGCAGCTCGGAGAAGCGGCAGATCTCACCATCAAAGGTGGCACCCCGATAGGCGTTGACATTCTGCCCCAGAAGGTTGATCTCGCGCACCCCCTGATCGGCCAGCTGAGCAATTTCATAGAGCACATCATCCAGAGGACGGCTCACCTCTTCGCCACGGGTGTAAGGTACCACGCAGTAAGAGCAGTATTTGGAGCAGCCTTCCATGATCGAAACAAAGGCGGTCGGGCCTTCGGCGCGCGGCTCCGGCAGGGAGTCGAACTTTTCAATCTCAGGGAAAGATATATCCATCTGACTACCATGGCCTGACTGAACCTCGGTAATCATTCTCGGCAGGCGGTGCAGGGTCTGGGGACCGAAGATCAGATCCACATAGGGAGCGCGGGCACGGATGTGATCGCCTTCCTGGGAAGCAACACAGCCACCGACGCCGATCACCAGTTCTGGCTTGTTCTGTTTGAGGTTTTTCCAGCGTCCTAACTGATGAAACACTTTCTCCTGTGCCTTCTCACGGATTGAGCAGGTATTGAGCAGCAGCAGATCCGCCTGCTCAGGCTCCTCGGTGACTTGGTAACCGAGAGTGCTATTGAGAAGATCGGCTATCTTGGATGAATCGTATTCATTCATCTGACAGCCCCAGGTTTTGATATGAACTTTTTTACTCATGAAGCTAACTACCGCTAGGGAACGTGGTTTCTGGAAAATAGCCGGCTATTCTAACGGTTTGTTCGCCATCTGGCCAGATTGTATGCAGATCCTTTTTTGGGGATACATTTTGCGATGGCGGACGAAGAAGAGGCGGATTAAAATTCATGACTCCTCCAGCTATTTTGAGCCAGTATGCAACAGTTTGATATCGTCATCGTCGGGGCGGGAATGACCGGCGCACTCCTTGCGGCCTCGTTAGCCCCCAGCGGTTGTTCCCTGTGTTTGATTGAGCAGAGCACACCGATCCCTTTTGAACCTAAGCAATCGATGGATCTTCGAGTCTCGGCGATCAGCAGGAACTCGGTTAAGCTCCTGGAGCAGTGTGGTGCATGGGACAGCATTGCCCGGATGCGAGCTGCCCCCTACACCCAGCTGACTTGCTGGGAGGATGAACAAAACCCGCTGCTGTTTGATAGCTCCCAGCTGGGGCTTTCTCATCTTGGCTACATGGTGGAGAACCGACTGATCCAGCTTGGACTGTGGGAGCAACTTAAGGCTCATTCCAATGTCAGCTGGCGCCTTCCGGCCAAAGTGGCAGAGCTTCATCAGGAGCCGGATTTTGCCGAGCTTACCCTGGATTCGGGGGAGCGGATTAAGGCTAACCTGGTGGTGGCGGCAGATGGAGCTCACTCCGCGATTCGTCAGTTGAGTGGAATCGGGGTCACCCAATGGGATTATCGCCAGCACTGCATGCTGATCAATGTGCGCTGCGAGCAGAGCCTTGAGCCCTGTACCTGGCAGCAGTTTTATCCATCAGGCCCGAGGGCCTTGCTTCCTCTGGGGGGCAATAAGGCCTCTTTGGTCTGGTATGACAGCCCGCAAAAAATAAAAGCTCTGATGAAACTTGAGCATAATGCACTGGCCGAGATCATCATGGAGGCTTTTCCGCACAGGCTCGCAAGGATCAAGGTTGAAGCTGCGGGCAGCTTTCCACTGACCCGGCGTCATGCCCAGCAGTATCACAAGGGCCGGGTGGTGGTGCTCGGAGATGCGGCCCACACCATCCACCCCATGGCCGGCCAGGGGGTGAATATTGGCTTTAAAGATGTGGCCTGCCTGAGTGAGCTGTTTCATCAGGCCTGGAAAGCTTCAGATTGGGCCGGGCTGGAGTGGTTGGCTCAGTATCAAAAGCAGCGTAAGCGCGACAATCTTTTGATGCAGAGTGCCATGGATCTCTTCTATCTGGGTTTTGGCTGTGAGCGTTTTCCGCTAAAGGTGTTACGTAATATCGGGCTATGGGGCGCTGAGCACAGCGGCCCCCTGAAAAAGCGGGCCCTGAAGTATGCCCTGGGGCTTTAAGCGAATATCCTTTTTCTTGGGTGATGGCAGTCTGCTTTGCTACCCATATAGGCTCAATCAAATCTTATCGTAAAAACGTCTCTGTTGGCCCGTTGACAGCTTCCTTGCTGCCAACGGGTTGGATTGAGTTTATCCAGCACTGGGAGTGGAGCTGAGCTGGCTAAATCTGCTTTCCCATAGAGCCACTGAGTGGCTGTCTCAGCTCTCTTTACTTGTAAGTACTGTCGCACCCTATCTTGTTAAAATCTTTGAGTTTGCTTTTTGGATTTGTTAAAACGTGGGTTCTGCCGAGTTGTTCCCTGAATCAGTGTGGACTCATGCGGTTATCACGATAGCAACAGGATAAAAGATGACATCAAGGATTATTTACACCCAAACTGATGAAGCTCCGGCGTTAGCCACTTACTCGCTACTGCCGATTATCAAGGCTTTCACTGCACCTGCCGCAGTTGATGTCCAGACCCGTGACATCTCCCTGGCGGGGCGGATCATTGCCAATTTCCCAGAAGCCCTCAGAGAAGATCAGAAGATTGCCGATGCCCTGAGTGAGCTTGGAGAGCTGACTCAGTCTGCCGAGGCTAATATCATCAAGCTGCCGAACATCAGCGCCTCTGTCCCTCAGCTGCATGCTGCCATCAAAGAGTTACAATCTCAGGGATATGATCTCCCAGATTACCCGGAAGAACCTAAAACGGCCCTGGAGCAGGAGATCAAGGCTCGCTACGACAAGATTAAGGGCAGTGCAGTTAACCCTGTGCTCCGTGAGGGGAACTCGGATCGCCGGGCTCCCGGCGCGGTCAAGCAATATGCCCGCAACAACCCTCACTCCATGGGAAGCTGGAGCACGGATTCAAAGACCCATGTTGCCAGTATGAGTGAGGGCGACTTCTACGGCAGTGAGCAGTCCACCACCATACCCCAGGCCACCTCGGTGCGAGTTGAGCTGATCAGCGAAGATGGCTCACTACAGACCCTCAAAGAGAAGATAGAGCTGCAGGCTGGCGAGGTGCTCGATGCAGCTGTGATGAGTGGTGAGAAGCTGCGGACTTTCCTGGCGGAGCAGATTGAGCAGGCCAGAGAGCAGGGCGTGCTCTTTTCCCTGCACATGAAGGCCACCATGATGAAGGTGTCCGATCCCATCATCTTTGGTCAGGCGGTACGGGTATTCTATCAGCCTGTGTTTGATAAACATCCGGCGCTGCTGGCTGAGCTCGGGGTGGACCCAAACAATGGGATTGGCGATCTCTATTCAAAAATTGCTGATCTTCCCGAGGCCTGGCGCACTGAGATCGAAGATGATCTCAAGGCTTGCTATGCCGAGCGTCCGGATCTGGCGATGGTGGATTCTGATCGTGGGATCACCAACCTGCATGTTCCCAGCGATATCATCATCGATGCCTCGATGCCGGCGGCGATCCGCTCCTCGGGCAAGATGTGGAACCCGGCTGGAGAGCTTCAGGACACCAAAGCAGTGATCCCGGATCGCAGCTACTCAGGGGTGTACCAGGAGACCATCGATTTTTGTAAGACCCACGGTGCCTTCGATCCCAAAACCATGGGAACCGTCCCTAATGTCGGGCTGATGGCACAAAAGGCCGAGGAGTACGGCTCCCATGATAAAACCTTCCTGATCCCAGCCTCGGGTTGTGTGCGGGTGGTGGATGCGAACGGTGCCCAACTCTTCGAGCACAGAGTGGAGCAGGGGGATATCTGGCGGATGTGCCAGGTGAAGGATGCGCCGATCCAAGATTGGGTTAAGCTTGCGGTCAACCGGGCCAGGGCAACCGACACTCCGGCGATTTTCTGGTTAGATAGCTCCAGGGCTCACGACGCCGAGCTCATTAAGAAGGTTGAGCTGTATCTTAAGGATCATGATACCCGGGGATTGGATATTCAGATCATGGCACCCGCCAAGGCGACCCGACATACCTTGGAGCGCCTGAGGGCCGGGCAGGATACCATCTCGGTCACCGGCAATGTATTGCGGGACTACCTGACCGATCTGTTCCCGATTCTGGAGCTGGGAACCAGCGCCAAGATGTTGTCCATTGTACCTTTGATGAATGGTGGTGGTCTGTTTGAAACCGGAGCAGGCGGCTCGGCACCGAAGCATGTCCAGCAGTTTACCAAAGAGAACCATCTGCGCTGGGACTCTCTGGGAGAGTTCCTGGCACTGGCCGTTTCTTTGGAGCATCTGGCTCAGAGCCAGAATAACCCCAGGGCTCAGATCCTGGCGGATACTCTGGATCGGGCAACGGGACGTTTTCTTGAGGAGAATCGTTCCCCTTCGCGCAAGGTTAAAGAGCTGGATAATCGTGGCAGCCACTTCTATCTGGCGCTGTATTGGGCTCGGGAGCTTGCGCTGCAGGAGCAGGACTCAGAGCTCAAATCCCGGTTCTCCGCGCTGGCTGAAACCCTGGGCTCCAATGAGCAAGCCATAGTGGATGAGCTCAATGCGGTGCAGGGACAGGCGATGGAGATCGGTGGCTATTATCACCCGAACCCTGAGCTTGCTTCCCGGGCGATGCGTCCGAGTGAGACCCTCAACCGGGCCATCGACGCCCTGCTCTGATCAGGGGAGCACTTTAAACCTCACAAGGGGAGCTTAGCTCCCCTTGTTTCGTTTTATCTTTGAGACAGAAGCTATAAGATTGAGTCCCTGTTTCAATCAGATAAAGCGGAGCATACGAATGAAGACCATAGGGTTACTCGGGGGCATGAGTTGGGAATCGACCCTTAGCTATTACAAGCTTCTCAATGAGGGAGTGAAGGCGGAGCTTGGGGGTTACATAGTGCCCAAATTACCATGGTGAGTGTCGATTTCGCCAAGATTGAAGCGCTGCAGCACGCAGGAGATTGGGATGAAACCGCCGAAATTCTCAGCCGAGAGGCCCAGTCGGTGGAGGCCGCCGGTGCTGATTTTCTGCTGATCTGCACCAACACCATGCACAAGGTAGCCCCGAAAATTCAGCAGGCGATCCAGATCCCGCTGCTTCACATTGCGGATGCGACGGCGACTCGCTTAGCCGAGGCGGGCATCCGCCGTGTTGGCCTGCTGGGGACCCGCTTTACCATGGAGCAGGATTTTTATCGGGGACGCCTGCAAGATGAGTTTGGAATTGAGGTATTGATTCCCGATGTTCAGGAGCGTGAGCAGGTCCATCACATCATCTACCAGGAGCTCTGCCGTGGAGAAGTTAGAGAGAGCTCCAGAGCGCAATATCTCACCATCATAGATGGACTCAGGGAAAGGGGAGCCCAGGCGGTCATCCTTGGTTGCACCGAGATCGCATTGTTGGTGCAACAGCAACACACCTCTGTGCCTCTCTATGATACGACGCAAATACATGCGGCCTCGGCCGTGAGGCTCGCTTTAAGCTGATTTTGTGCCTACGGCACAACTGTCCGGCCGCGGACTACGGGTAATCATGTTGGTTTGACCTGCGGTCAGAAGGTTTTGTGCTTTCAGCACAGATGCCGCTGCCGAGCGGCGGCGGGAAAAGGGTATTGCTTGTCCAATACCCTCTTCACTCCCAAGGACACCCCGGGATTTGCTTCATCCTTAAGTTTCAAATTCGCAAAGGTACAGGCAAACAGTACCTCCCTGTACTGGTTGCCTTTTCGCGGTATCCATACCGCTTACCCTCTACTCCCATCTGAAGCTCTCGGAGCAAATCGACGGGGCCCTAACCCCCCGTGAGTGAGTGCAGAGGCAAGCCGTTGATAGCTCCTGTCCTTTTCGAGGCAGGGTGAAGTTGCTCCTTAGAGCAACGTAACGCGAGATAGGATATCGAGCTGGGGAGATTTATCAGGGATGATAAATACATCGCGCGTAGCCAGGTTTTGCCTACTTTTGACGATACAAAAGTAGGGCGCTGTCGGCGCCCCGACATCTGTAGCGGTAGCCACACATCGCCATCCGCAGGATAAAGCAGGTTCAGCTTGACCTGCGGTCAGAAGGTTTTGTGCTTTCAGCACAGATGCCGCTGCAGAGCGGTGGCGGGAAAAGGGTATTGCTTGTCCAATACCCTCTTCACTCCCAAGGACACCCCGGGATTTGCTTCATCCTTAAGTTTCAAATTCGCAAAGGTACAGACAAACAGTACCTCCCTGTACTGGCTGCCTTTTCGCGGTATCCATACCGCTTACCCTCTACTCCCATCTGAAGCTCTCGGAGCAAATCGACGGGGCCCTAACCCCCGTGAGCGAGTGCTGAGCAATAATTGGGAATTTGAGGTCGAACAACAGGAAGTTGTGAGAGAACAATCGGGATAGGGACATCCCGTTTGTTTGGTGCCTCGAATTCCCTGTTATTGTGAAGATAAAGCGAGATCCGGGGCGTCCCGGGAGATGCAAGAGGGGGAGGACGAGCGCCCCTTCTTGCCTGCCGCCGGCCAGTCCGGCACTCCTGTGGCGGTAGCCACAAACACCCATCCGCAGGATAAAGCAGGTTCAGCTTGACCTGCGGTCAGCTGATTTGTGCCTGCGGCACAATAGCCGCTGCCGAGCGGCGGCGGGTCAGGGGGACTGCTCACCCAGTCCCCCTAACAACCCCGAGGGTGCCCCCGATTCACATCGTTCCTCAGAGGCACTGGCTTTTGAGATTCGCAGAAACGAGCCATCCATGGCTCGGCCCTGCTTTCAGGATATCCATATCCTTCAATCTCAAATTCCAATGTGACTCTTCGGTGTGAATCAAAGGGGAAGTTTACCCCCCGTGAGCAAGCGCCGAGGCAAGCCGTTGATAACTACTGTCCTTTTCGAGGCAGGGTGTAATTGCTCCCGGAACAATGAAACGCGAGGTATGGATACCGAGCTGGGAGGATTATCAGGGATGATAATCGCCGAGCCGCGAAGTTCGATGGAAGGGTGAAGTTGCTCCTCAGAGCAACGTAACGCGAGATAGGATATCGAGCTGGGGAGATTTATCAGGGATGATAAATACATCGCGCGTAGTGAGGTTTTGCCTACTTTTGACGATACAAAAGTAGGGCGCTGTCGGCGCCCCGACATCTGTGGCGGTAGCCACACATCGCCATCCGCAGGATACAGAAAGACCGCAGTTTGACCTGCGGTCAGCAGCTGCAAGCGCTCTACAGCTTATGGGCGATCTGATCTACCTCATCAAAGGGGCCATATTCGGCATCGATGATTTCACCCACAAAGAAGCGCTCGATGTCGCTGCGTTGCTTGAGCCATTCATTGATCCGTGCCAGCGCCTGCTCAGGATTATTATCCTGGGTACCCAGCTCGATAAAGCCATCAAGCATGTCGGCGTGGCCGCCGATACAGGCGATACAATGGTTCGCTTCAATCGCCTCTTGCAGCAAAGCATCGATGAAATCATCCATCTCGCTGGTGGTGTTACGTTTAATTGCCAGCGGAGCACCGAAGACCTTGAATTCACCTAAAAACTTTTTCTTTCTGAGTCGTCTCTTCATTGAGGATCCCATTTAACCCGTTCATTTTTCTGAGCTGGAGTGTATCTTAACTCGACCCGTTGATCAGCAGCTTAACGCCTGGGGAGCTAAGTTGTGTCTCACCTAAGGGAGTAATCCAGCACGATGATCTCCTGCAAAACCGGTCTAAAGATAGCTTTGAGAGCCTCATGCTCCGGGTGTGGCAGGTAGCGCTGGCGTGCATCTTCATCGGCAAAGCTCATCAACACGCAGTGAGTGAATCCCTGGTTTTTCCCCTCCGGGCTGTCGTTCTCTCCCCACTCGATACTCAGTACACCGCTTATTTTATCTGGCATGCGAAGAAAGGCTTGGCGGAGCGCCTCAATCGCCTCGGGTTGGGCATCTGGCTTGAATTGGATCAATAGAATATGGCGAATCATGGTTAATTTTCCGAGGTTACCTGGGTTGAGAGCTGGTTTTTAAGAATAGCGATGAATAACACTCCCGGATAGTCTATTTATTAGTACTATGCCTGAGAGGAGGGATATCAGCGAGTGGGAGGAGCTCATCAACTGTGAGTTGCTTAGCTTTTTGTTGGTAGAGTTTTCAAAATCCCTTTTAAAGAAAACTCATAGTTTTTAAGCTCTGGGTGATACACCTTGGAGAAACGGGTAAAGTCTATCTTTTGCCAGTCCTGATCGCCGAACATCTCCAGGTAGCTGTCCACATTGGAGGCATTGATCTCATCAAAGATCGGCATCTTGAGGGCGGCGCCCGGCTGAGCAAAGTCTTTGCCATGATGATAATCATGCAGTAGTACCAGCGCCCAGCCCCCGGTCATGAAGTGTCCGCCCATACTCGAAACCAGCTCCCCCCTTTGGATGGCTCTTAAGGCTGGCTGATCCCAGTTCAAGCCTGCGAAAAAAATATCTTTGCCTGGCTGCCTGTGCAGGCGTTTTGCGGCGGACATCGCTCCTAATGCGATGGGGTCATTGGCAGACCAGATCCCGGAGATATCCGGGTAGCGATGTAAAATTCGTTGAGTCTTGTGGCTTGCAACCTTGCGTGACCAGTTGCAGACCAGCAGCTGTTTCAGCTCAACCAGCTGCTCATTCTCTTTGATTGCCTGTTTAAGCCCTTCATTACGGCTGAGGGCGGCCGGAGTGGCAAAGTCACCGGTGAGACCTATCATCTGAAGCTTTGCAGAGTCCGAGGGATTTTTTTGTTCAAGTAAGCGGTTAATGATCGATGTTGCCACCTTGTATCCCGCCAGATGATTATCCGGAACCAGGGAGCCAATCCACTCTTGATAAACCTCCCGGGGAGTTCCGAATTGCGCGATATCCGTCTCATTGACCAGGGTGTTAAGAATCATCAGGGTTTTGATCTTTGCCTGCACCGCCTCGACGAGCTGGGGGGCTCCCTGCTTCATCTCGTTGACAATGATCAGATAATCAGGTTTTTTGTCTCTGGAGCTGACCTCGCGGGCAAGACGGGTGAGCCGGGTGTGTTTACGTTCGGCGTACAGAACTTCGAGATCAATATTGAGATCGGCAGCCGCCGCCTGCATGAAGTGACTGACCTTATACCAGAACCCTCCGGTCGCATGCTTGGTATCTGAGACGCCCGGATTGATAAAGGTCACAGAGATCCTTTCTCTTTGCTGAGCGAAGAGTAATGAGGGTAGGATCAGCAGACCCAGAAGAGCGATTGAGTAACGCAACCGCATCAAGGTTTCCCAACGTCAGAGGTTCTGGCTAATTAGTATAGCTGACGGGGGAGAGGACTCCCCCGGGTGAGATCAGGCGTTGCCGGTTAACAGCTGTTTGGATTGAGCGGAGCGATAGCCCTGGATCATCACCACGCTGATCAGTAGCAGGATGGCACCGGCGGCCAGCGGCAGGGCCACAGAGTGCTGGGTCAGCACCCCCATCAATAGATCATTGATCCCCAGGCCAGGCCAAAGCCTGCGCCCGCACTACCCATCACCTTACCCTGCTCCTTCTCAGAGACGCTGCCGGAGAGCAGCATCAGCACCACGGTATAGCAGATGAACTGGGTGGCCGAACCTAAAACTGCGGTGATCCATTGGACAACCAGCGGCTTACTGAGCATAGCTATCACCAGCAGCAGTGCACAGATGACCCCCATCACACTGTAAAGAGTCCTTGGCGAAAAACGCTTGAGCAGCCAGGGTTGTACCGAGACACTGCAGAGTGCAACCGCCAGCCCCATCGCGGCATAGAAGTAGCCGGTACTGCCAGTGTCATAGTGATAGTAGTGATGCATAAACAGCGCAACCCCCTGGGTATAGAATCCCCAGCCCGCCTGCAGTAGCAGATAGATGGCACCGATATACAGCACCCGCTTGTCCAGAAACAAAAAACCAACCGTCTTAGCCGCTCCGATGGGATGCAGCTTGAGATCCGGGTGTTTAGGCTTGTCCCGCTCCAGCAGCTTTAGAATCGACAGGGTATTGATGGCGGCTAATCCCATGGCGATCCAGAACGGGGTACTGATGGTCATCCAGCTCAGCCAGCCGCTGGTAGAGAGGCTGGTCACCACAGGGCCGATAACAAAGCCGATGGAGGCGGCCATGCTTACATACCCCAGATTACGAGCCTTGGTTTCTTTATCACTGATATCCACCACTGTGGCCTGAGCAACCTCATAGGCGCCACCCACCACACCACTCATCAGGCGGCTTACCACAAACAGCCAGAAGTTACCGATGAGGATCGAGGCTGCAGAGAGTCCATAGGCGACGGCAGTCAGGCTCAGCGCGATCAGTAGGGTCGGCTTACGGCCAAACTTATCCGAGAGCTCACCGATCACAGGTCCTCCAACAAACAGGCCGAATGGCCAGACCGCCAGGGCGATCGAGTAAGCCCACAGCTCAGCGTGAGGAGTCCCCATCGGGAATACCGAGCCCTGCCCGAAAAATAGTGAGGGCAGAATAGGGAAGACCAGACCCACCCCATGATATCGATCACTATGGTGACGATCAGGGTGAGAATGATGTAATTATGCTTGTTATTCGACATGGTTTGCCTTTTTGTAATAAGCGTTTTTTAAGCAAGGGAAGCGACCGGAGCAGCGGAAAACTGACCGGGGAAATCGTAAATTGAGAAAGGATCACCGATAGGCGCTGCCCGAAGAGCCACAACAGGGGAGCTGCCAGTCAGACGACTCTATAATATGGCGCAATAATAATCAATTGTTTTCTGATTGAGAGTGATTATCAGAATTGGATCCCGGCAGGGTTTGCAGTGATCCGGAAATAAAAAAGCCCACACGAGGTGGGCTTTTTGAATGGCTGGGATACCAGGATTCGAACCTGGGAGTGGCGGGATCAAAACCCGCTGCCTTACCGCTTGGCGATATCCCAATTGTGATGGTGCGGAAGGAGAGACTCGAACTCTCACACCTCGCGGCGCCAGAACCTAAATCTGGTGCGTCTACCAATTCCGCCACTTCCGCAAAACTCTAGATATTGGTGGCTATGGCGGGATTCGAACCTGCGACCCCATCATTATGAGTGATGTGCTCTAACCAGCTGAGCTACATAGCCAACAACAAAAAATATGGCTGGGATACCAGGATTCGAACCTGGGAGTGGCGGGATCAAAACCCGCTGCCTTACCGCTTGGCGATATCCCAACAGCAATCAAAAAATAGCAAAAATATGGCTGGGATACCAGGATTCGAACCTGGGAGTGGCGGGATCAAAACCCGCTGCCTTACCGCTTGGCGATATCCCAGCAGACTGGTGGCTATGGCGGGATTCGAACCTGCGACCCCATCATTATGAGTGATGTGCTCTAACCAGCTGAGCTACATAGCCACACTCAAGTTTGCTTTGCTTCTCGTTGGAAGCGGGGCGTATTATGCGAATATGCGCAGATTGGGTCAACCCTTTTTTTGAGAAAAAACAGCTTTTGTGGTGTGGTTGGATAAAAAATAGAAACTTTGCCTGCAAGCTATACAGCTCTGTCGGTTTTATGAGCGGAACAGGGGACGGTGTTCAGGAGAAAACAGGATAGAGAGGGATCACTCGGCATTAAGGACGATGGCGATCGGCAGCTGAATGGTGAAGCGACAGCCCAGATCCGGCAGACTCTGGCAGCTTATTTGCCCCTGGAGCAGGTGAGTGATCAAATTATACACCAGGTGCATCCCAAGCCCGGTCCCTCCATCGTTGCGGTTGGTGGTGAAGAAGGGTTCAAAAATAAGTTTCTGCTGCTCCCAGCTCATCCCCTTGCCATTATCCTGGAAGTCGATCACCAGATCGCCGCTATCGCACTGCACCTCCAGGATAATCTCACCTCCCCGGTCGGTGAAGGCGTGACTGATGGCATTGGTAAAAAGATTCGCCAGGATATGCATGAAGGCGTTGTTGTAACTCTCCAGTATCAGGTGCTCGGGGCAGTTCACCGTGACCTCAATCTGTTTCTCTTGAAGCTCGCTATGGATGGTTTGCATGTAATCACGGATAAGCTCAGACAGATTAAACTGCGACGGGCGCTCCTTCGCCTGGTCAACCGCGATGCTCTTAAAGCTCTGGATCAGCCGGGCGGCACGGTGCAGGTTGGTTTTGGCCGATTGGGTTAGCTCAATCGATTGCTCAATAAACTGTGTTAGTTGCTGTCGGCCGATTTTGTTTTCGGCAAGGCTTTGGGCTAGCCCTTCAGCCTGCTCATTTAAGAAGCTCACGGCGGTAATGGCTGTGCCAATCGGGGTGTTGATCTCATGGGCTACCCCCGCGACAACGGTTCCGAGCGATGCCATTTTCTCGGTTTCAACTACCTGCTTCTGGGCCTGCTTGAGGGAGTGCAGGGAGGCTTGCATCCGTTGGGTTCGTTCGGCAACTCGTTGCTCAAGCTCAAAATTGAGCATCTCCATCTCATCCTGGGCTTTTTGACGCTCATTGACCTCCTGGCGCAACGAGGCGCTGGATTTCTCAAGCTCCTCCATCAGGGTATTAAAAAGTTGGGCAAGCTGGAAAAACTCATCCTGGCCAGCCTGCTCCTCTGGAATCCGAACCGATAGGTCGCCGGTCGAGGCACTTTGCATTCGCCGTAAAAGCTGGCGCATCGGGTAGATGATGGAGGCACTGATGAGAAGAGACAGGGGCAGGATTAGCAGTAAAATCAGGAGACCCCCCAGGATGTTAAGTAGTGAGAAGGTCTTCAGTGGGGCGTTCAGCTCATCGGGGTAGGCAACCGCAATCACATACCAGCCCATGTCGGGCAGGTAGTGAGATATTGCCTGGATCTCTCTTCCTTTGTTACTTAAGCTCAGGCTCAGATCATCTGAATTTGCCACCAGTAGTGGCTGCAACTCCTCGGGGGAGAGGTGATCCTGGCTTTTTCCTGCAATCAGGTTCCCCTGGCGATCCACGATAAAGGGATAACCGGTCTGGCCAATTTTCATCTTCTCCAGTGCGGAGTCAAAGTCCCGGGGATCGAGTAGCTGGTGGAATTCACTGCGATAGGAGGAGACCGAGATGATCCAGTCCCAGGGTTCGAAGTAGCTCATGTAGAGCGCCTTGTTGCGCAGGCTGTCATCGTCGCTGCCCTGCCACTGGTACTCCAGATAACCTCGCTTACGTCGGATCTGCTCGCTGGCGAAGTGCAGGCCGGAGATGTCTTTGTCGGTAAACTCCTTGAGGGGGTGGAGCAGCAACAGCCCCTTGCTGCTCAGAACATAGGTATAACCACTATCGCCAATCTTTTGGGCCTTAAGGAGCTCAAAGGCTCTGCGCTTGGCCTCGGCGACTGAGATTTTCCCCTGCTTTGATTGATTGTAGAGGCTGGTAACCAGCTGCAGATCAGCCTCGGCAAGGGTGTGCAGGTGGGTCTGAATCGAGATATGGGCCGAACCCCTGACCAGCTCTAATATCGCCTGGCTGGTGAGTTTGAGCTCATCGTCGATCTCCTGGCTGAGCAGTTGCTTGGTGTTTTGATAAAAGACCGCATAGCCGATGCCGCTAATAATGAGCAGGGTCAGCAGGGTTCCCAGCAACAGCCGGGGGGAATTTTCAGATAGCGGATCCAGCCTATCAGCCTCTTCATATTCGAACGATCCATACCCTCCTGAGATGAGAGGAGCTTTTTGTGTCCCTTACGCTAAGTATTGAGCATTGCTGGAGGAGGGCAAGTTTGGATTAACTACAGGGGGAAAGACCCGGCTATGCCGGGTCTTTTGTGGGGTTAACTATGGCTCAGAGCGCTCTCGCCCTCCTGAGGCTTGCTCTCAGAGTGAATGATCCGGTTGAGCATAGGGACGGTCAGCCACATGATGATGGCGATCACTAAAGTGACAACGCCGATCTGCATGAACACCTTGGTATAAAGAGGCAGGGTCTGGATGGGATCGCTGACCCCTTTAGGTGCCGCAGTAAAGCTTGCCACCCAACCGCCGAGTAAAAATGCGCTGGCCTGAGTCAGGAACCAGGCACCCATCACAAATCCCATCAGGCGCTGGGGAACCAGGCTGGCGACCATCGCTAGTCCCAGGGCGCTGATCATCAGCTCACCAATACTCTGGAAGAAATAGGTCAGCACGATCCACCAGGCAGAGACGATCCCCATTTCGTTGGCAAAGAAACGTCCGGCCAGAGCCAGGCAGAGGAAGCCCAGGGAGCAGAGGAACATCCCCAGGGTGAACTTAGCTGGCATAGAGAGATCGCGTCCCTTATGGCCAAAGTGATTGTATAGCCAGGCGAGGATCGGGCTGGCAAGTACGATCCAGAATGGGTTGAGGCTCTGGAAGCTCACCGGGTTGATACCTATGCCAAACAACTGGTGCTGGGTATTGTGGATGGCGAAGAAATTCAAAGAGGTGGGCATCTGAGCGTAGAGAATGAAAAACAGCACAGCCTCAATCATCAGCACAAATGCAACCATCATCTTGCCACGCTCAACTCCCTGCAGCTTGAAAGCTTCGCGGAAGTAGAGAACGATGACCACGGCACAGATGAGGACCAGCACCCCCTCAGCCAGAGCCACGTGCTTCATTAAAAACGCACAGATCAGCGAGAGCACGGCCGAACCTATGATCACCAGGAGTAATTTTTTCAGGTCCAGAGGACGCTTATCGGCCTCGGATCCGATATGACCCACGGTATTGCGAAAGATCCAGTAACTCAACATGGATAGCAGCAAGCCGATGGCACACACAGTGTAGGCGGCAGCATAACCAAAGTGAGAAGCAATCACAGGGGAGAACAGCAGGGAGAGGAAAGAGCCGATATTGATCGACATGTAGTACATGGTAAAAGCACCATCAAGCCTGGAGTCTCCCTCTTCATAGCACTTAGAAAGCAGGCTCGATGGGTTTGCCTTAAACAGGCCATTCCCCACAGAAACAATACCCAGGCCGATGAAGATAAGCTCACGGTGAGAGATCGAAAATGCCACCACCATATAGCCGATCGCCAGGATCAAGGCACCGAGAATAATGGTTCGTTTGGTCCCGAGAACCTTATCCCCGATGAAGCCACCGATTGAGATTAATCCATAAACGAGGGCTGCAAAGGCACCAAAAGTAATAAAAGAAAGCTCCTGAGAGAAACCGAGCTTTTCGACAAAATAGACCGCGAGTATTCCCTGAAGGCCGTAATAACCAAAGCGTTCCCAAAGCTCTACAAAGAAGATCATATAGAAGGGTTTGGGTTGATTTAACACATTATTTGAGTGTGATTGAGTCATTCTTATTTACCCAGTTGTTTTGATAAGTGAGCCTGGCTCAGGGTGAACATCATGTTAAAAACGCCATTCAAATAAAATGATGGCTATCACAAATGATCAAATTCTTGTGATTTATGTTCTGAATTTTGTAAATATGCCGATTATTGTTTTAAATCAATACAAAAGTTTGTTTTTTTGTGTATCGCTTTGATGCTTAAGCGGGGAGGGCAATGGTGCTTGCCGGCAGGGTGATGGTGATTGAGGTGTATTCATTGACTCTGCTACTGAGGGTTATCTGGCCCCCAGAATATGGGTGACCAGATTATAAACCAGGTGCATACCCAAGCCTGTTCCTCCACTGCCCCGCTTAGTGGTATAGAAGGGTTCAAAAATATTTTTTAACTGCTTATCATTCATTCCGCTGCCGTTATCCCGATATTTAAGGGTTAGGGCGGATGCTGATGCATCAACCTCAATGCTGATGATTCCGGATGGGCGATTTTCAAAGCCGTGATGCAGGGAGTTCACCACCAGGTTAGAGATGATATGGGAGAAGGTGTTGGGGTAACTTCTAAGTTCAAGATCTGGGTCACAAGTCAGGTTCAGGGTGATTTGATGGGAGTCGAGCTCAGATTGAACCGTTGCAAAATAATCGACTAACAGCTCTCTGAGATTAAACACCCGCAGGTTTTCACGGCTCTCATCGACGGCGATCCCTTTAAAGCTCTGGATCAGGCTGGCGGCGCGCTGAAGGCTGCTATGAATCGCCTGAGTCAACTCCAGAGCCGTTTCTGTGTAACCTGTTAAGCCGCTTCGGCTGAGCTGATTATTGGCGGTGACCTGAACAAAGCTTTCGGTTTGCTCCCTGAGAAAGGAGATGGCGGTGATTGCTGTGCCTATGGGGGTGTTGATCTCATGGGCGACCCCGGCGACTACCGTACCTAGAGATGCCATCTTTTCGGCTTCGACCAGCTGAGCCTGGGCTTTTTTCAGGGTTTCAATTGAGGCATTCAACTCCTGGGTTCGCTCCAAAACCCTTTGCTCCAGCTCAATATTGAGCTTTTTAAGCTCCCGCTGGGTACTGCGGTGCTGGTTTATTTCACCATGTAGCGAAATACTGAACTCCTCCAGCTCTTGCATGAAGCGGTTAAAGTACTCCGCGAGTTGGTGGATCTCATCTTTGCTGCTGTCCAGGGGCATGCGGATCGAAAAATCCCCTTTGGCAGCGAGCTCAAGGCGTGACATCAACTGCTTGAGCGGATTGATAATAGAGGCGCTCAGGATAATAGACAATGGAAGGACCAGCAGCAATATCAGGGCGAGAGAGATGATATTGAGCTTGGTAAGCCGGTCCAGAGGGGCGTAGATCTCCTCTTCATAGGTGGAGGAGATCACGATCCAGTCCAGCTCGGACAGATAGTTAAACAGGACCAGTTTTTTGCGAAAGTCGGACTCACCCGGATTTTTCCAGCTGTAGGTGAGCATCCCGTTTCTTTGATTGATGATCTCCCTGAAAAAGGGAAATCCATTATCGTCTTTGATCTCAAAGAAATTTCCCTCCAGGAAGGGGTGGATGATGATATCCCCTGCGGTGTTGATGATAAATGGGTAGCCGGTTTTGCCAAAACGCATATCCAGCACCGAGTGGCGAAAGTCATCGATATTGAGCAGGGTTCGAAATTCATCTCTGTAGGTTGAGACCGATATGATCCAGTCCCAGGGCTTGAAGTAGGTCATATACAGGGCTTTTTCCTGAGGGGTTCGCTCATCCGGGTTTTTCCAGACGTACTCCATATAGCCCTGCTTCTTAGCGATCTGCTGCTGGATGAAGGGGTAGTAGGAGAGATCGACTCCCTTGAGTGCATCACGACGATGGTGGACTATGTTTCCCAGGCTATCGATGATGTAGAGATAACCGCGCTCCCCGATTGATTGTGCCTGCATCTGCTGATGAACCTTCTCCTCGGCCTGCGCTCTGCTAATCTTTCCGGCCTGAACCTGGCGATAGAGTGAGCTTATCTGCTCAAGGTTTGCTTCTGCCACTCCACGCAGGTGGCTGCGGATCGCGACATTGGCCGCTGTCTTCACCTGATGAAGGATCGCCGAGGTGGTTTTTTCGAGCTCCTGCTCGATTCCCTGCTTCACCACCTGTTTGACCTGGTAGTAGAAGATAATATCTCCCACCACCAGGGTGACTAACAGCAGCAAGACATATCCGACACTAAGGCGGATCGGGATCTTAAGCTTTCTTAGCCATCTCTCCAGTCGCTGCATGAGGCCTTATGATGTCAGGGGGGCTTTTAGAAAAGGATAGTTTCATCCCGGGGATAACACTATCTCAAAGGGCTCTGGGTGGATTACTCTTTATCGGGAGGTTTAAACCCGGTTCTCCTTCCAGGGATTCATAACCCGTTCGAAGCAGGTTTTGGCTGAGTCACCAGGGGAGCCTTGCTCCATCAACCGGCACTGGGTTCTGGCAAAAAAATCAGGCTTCTGGGCAGCATGGCGGCTCCTTAACTACCTTTATCAATAGAGGAGTGTGGACAAGGATGTTTGGCATGAATAAGTCAATTCTTCTGGTATCTATACTGTGTGCCAGCTTTTTGCTGTTTAGCCCAGTGAGCCGGGCCCAGTTTAGCTTTGCTACCCAGGACTTTTATCCTTTTAACTACAAAGATAAGCATGTGGTCTCCGGGCCCGCGGCGGATATTATCCGTGAGGTGTGCCACGCGATGGAGATGAGCTGCTCTTTTCAGCTGATGAACTGGCTCAGGGCTCAGTGGTTTGTTGAGCATGGCCGTAAAAATGGCCTGTTTGTCATTGGCTGGAATGAAGAGCGAAGTAAAATCTTTTATTTCTCACCGCCCATCATAGACACCGAATACGGCATTTTTGTGAGAAAAGATAACCCCCTAAAGTTCACCAAAGAGACGGATATTCTCGATTATCATGTGGGAGTCTACGGCCCTTCAAATACCGAAAAGTCCCTGCTCAAGATCAAAGAGAATATTAATAAGCTGGCAGTTAGTGTCACCAATGATGATGAGCGGCAGTTTCAGAACTTATCCGATGGCAAGGTGGACGCCGTCTACTCCAACCGGGATGTGGGCTATGCCCTGATCAATAAACTGGAGCTGGACAATATTCGTTACGCAGGAATGCACAGGCAGCTTAAATACTACATCGGCTTTGCCAAGGCCCACAATTCGGCATCACTCATCAAGCGCTTTAATGACACCCTGATTAAGCTTTATCAGCAGGGTAAGCTCAATGGCGTCTATGAGAAGTACGATATGCAGCCCCCCAAGGATTTGGTGGAGGCCTATAAGGGGCTCAATTGAAGGCAAGGGAGCGATCGCCCATGCTTGTCTGATGACGCATAAAAAATGCCGCCCGGATGGGGCGGCACTTTAGTCACAACACAGGCTGACAGACTTATACGTTAAAGCGGAAGTGGATCACATCGCCATCTTTGACGATATATTCTTTGCCTTCCAGGCGCCACTTGCCTGCCTCTTTAGCGCCCTGCTCGCCATTGCAGCTGATGTAGTCATCAAAACCGATCACCTCGGCCCGGATAAAGCCTTTCTCAAAGTCGGTATGGATCTTACCTGCGGCCTGAGGAGCGGTGGCCCCGATAGGTGTAGTCCAGGCGCGAACCTCTTTGACACCCGCGGTGAAGTAGGTTTGCAGGTGCAATAGTTCATAACCGGAGCGGATCACCCGGTTCAGGCCCGGCTCTTCGAGTCCCATCTCCTCCATGAACTCGGCGGCTTCCTCGGCATCCAGCTCGGCGATATCTGATTCGATAGCGGCACACACGGCAACCACCACAGAGTTCTCTTTGGCCGCGATCTCACGAACCTGATCCAGGTAGGGGTTATTCTCAAAGCCATCTTCATTGACGTTGGCGATATACATGGTGGGCTTCGCAGTGAGGAAGTTGATGTAGGCAACCGCGGCCTTCTCCTCTTTGCTGAGCTCCACCGAGCGAACCATCTCGGCCTGCTCAAGGTGTGGCAGGATCTTCTCCAGAACCTGCAGCTCGAACTTGGCATCCTTATCGCCACCCTTGGCCTTTTTCGCAACCCGGGTGATCGCGCGCTCACAGCTCTCAAGGTCGGACAGGGCCAGCTCGGTATTGATCACATCAATATCTTCACCCGGATGAACCTTACCGGAAACATGAACAATGTTGTCATCTTCAAAGCAGCGAACCACGTGGCCAATCGCATCGGTCTCACGAATATTGGCCAGGAACTGGTTGCCGAGACCTTCCCCCTTAGAGGCGCCCTTCACCAGGCCTGCAATATCCACAAACTCCATGGTGGTTGGGATGACCCGTTGGGGAGAGACGATCGCCGCCAGTTGATCCAGGCGCAGATCAGGCACAGGAACCACACCAGTATTAGGCTCGATGGTGCAGAACGGGAAGTTTGCTGCATCGATACCGGCCTTGGTCAGTGCGTTAAAGAGGGTCGATTTGCCAACATTTGGCAGGCCGACGATACCACATTTAAAACCCATGATTCAGATACTCTTGATTAATTAAGATGGATTGGCATTAAAGGAATGCAGGCGGTTCATCGCCCGGGGAAGATCCTGTTTTAGCCACAATTCGCTGCATGTCAGAGCTTCATCGATCGCTTCATCGATCAGAGCCAGCTCTTTAGGGCAGGGCTTGCCCAGAACAAAGCCATGAACCCTGTCTTTAGAGCCCGGATGACCGATACCGATGCGCAGTCTGTAAAACTCTTTGTTGTTACCGAGTTTCTGGATTATATCTTTGAGTCCATTATGTCCTCCGGCACCGCCCCCTTTTTTAAAGCGGGCAACCCCGGGGGGAAGATCCAGTTCATCGTGAACTACCAGAATATTTTCGACCCCAATCTTGTAAAAACGTGCCAGGGCAGACAGTGCCTGGCCACTGAGATTCATATAGGTGGTTGGGATCAGCAAATGCACCTCTTGATCCTGGATACGCACCCGCCCTGTATAGCCAAAGAATTTGCGATCCTCTTTAAGGGAGAGCTGGTGGCGAGCCGCGAGGCGCTCGACAAACCAGGCCCCAACATTATGCCGGGTTGCCGCATATTCCTGGCCAGGATTTCCCAGGCCGACGATCAGTTGGATTGAGTTTTTCACGTCGTTTTACTACCGCTTGGATAAGAGATGATGCCCTATAAAAAACATCCTGCGGTGAAACCTTCACCGCAGGATGGCATATCCTAGCAATGAGTTGAGTCAGACTCAACTCAGTATCAGATTAAGCCGCTTCAGGAGCAGCCTGAGACGCTTTATCTTCAGCACTACCGCTGGTGATAATCCGGGTCAGCATAGGCGCTGTGATCAGCATCAGTACGGCGATCACCGCGGTGACGATACCGATCTGCAGGAACACATGGCTGTAGATATCCAGGGTCTGAAACTTGTCGGTCACCCCTTCAGGCGCCGCGGTCAGGGTCGCAACATAACCGGCGATAACGCTTGCTGCTGCCGTGGTCAGGAACCAGGCTCCCATGATAAAGCCCATCAGGCGCTGAGGAACCAGCTGAGCAACCATCGCCAGGCCAAGGCCGGAGATCATCAGCTCACCGATAGACTGCAGACCATAGCTCAGAACCACCCAGTTTGAGTTTACCAGGCCCTGAGCGTTGGCGTATTTTGCCCCCAGAGGCAGCACCAGGAAGGCCAGAGAACAGAGCACCATGCCGATCGCAAACTTAGTCGCGATAGGCAGCTTATCGCCCAGGGTGTTGTAGGCCATCGCCAGCAGTGGGCTCGCCAGCATGATCCAGAATGGATTCAGGCTCTGGAACTGGGCCGGTTCAATCGCGATGCCAAAGATATCGTGAGTCACGTTATGCACCGCAAAGAAGTTCAGGGAGGTTGGCATCTGACTGTAAAGAATGAAGAAGATAACGGCCTCAAGCATCAGGATAAAGGCGATCAGCATCTTGGCGCGCTCTTTACCGTGCAGGGCAAAGGCTTCTTTAAAGAAGATCACAACCACACCCAGGGAGACGATCGCCAGGAACCAGTGAGCGATGGTCAGGTTTTGCAGCAACCAGGAAGCGACGAATGAGATCACTATGGTTCCCAGTATGGTCAGCAGCAGGTGTGAGCGGTTCACGGGCTGGAAATCCGGGGCCGAACCATAAGGGGCAACCCAGTTTTTACAGAACAGGAAATTAATAATAGTCACAACCATACCGATGAAGCAGAGCATGAACGCGATGTTCCATCCGTATTTGCTGGCAAGGAATGGGGTCGCCAGCATGGAGATGAAGGAGCCGATATTGATCGCCATGTAGTACATGGTGAAGGCACCGTCCAGGCGGGGATCGTCTGCATCATACAGCTTAGACAGTAAGCTGGATGGGTTTGCCTTGAACAGACCGTTACCCACGGCGATGAAGCCCATCGACAGGTAAACCAGGTGCATGCTGTCTCCGGCAAGGGCAAGCAGCAGGTAACCAAAGGCCAGGGTGATGGCTCCGAGCAGGATCACTCGCTTGGTTCCGAGGATCTTATCTCCCAGCCAACCACCGATTGAAACTCCTCCGTAAACCAGGGCGGCGAATGCTCCAAACAGGGTAAATGATGTTGCTTCAGGTAATCCCAGGTGGTTTACCAAAAACAGCGTCAAAATCCCCTGCATGCCGTAGTAGCCAAAGCGCTCCCACAGCTCGATCGAAAAGATCATATAGAAGGATTTCGGTTGCCTGAATACGTTAAGTGATGTTTGTGACACAGTTGAACCTCTCTGCTTAATTGAATTTCAGAAAGTTATTTTTTTATTATTTTCGAACGCACTATATTCAGGATTTAAGCACCATCGGTCAAGCTTCATTCAGAAATAGTTTGTAAAAATATGAAATGCCTATCAAAAAAGTTTGTTAATCAAGTGTTTTTGCTGGTGTTTATTTTGTTAGTGTGTTTTTGTCTAGTCTTTTGTTTTTTAAGGTGTTTTCTTTTGGTTGTTTATTGAGCGATCCCTGTGCGAGATAAGTTTTGTTGCAGTCTGTATCCGCAAGGGGTGGGCCTCTGTCTGAGCCGTGAGTTTATGCAGTTTTATCTGCATAAACCAATATAAAATATTAGCTTATTGCTATCTTCTCAGGGGTTTCTACAGAGAATGCAGTCAAATGCAAAACTTTATAGTGAAATGGCGTCAATTGGAGAGATTGGTGGCTTTCCGGGGGCTTTGGGACTCTTTTGGATTTGCTTGACCTAAAAAAAGGCCGGCGCTGAGCAGGGCTCACCGCCGGTCTTTTTTCAGTTAAAGGAGATTAAGCGGTCTTCTCAGTCAGAGACCCCTGCTTACCGCCATTGATGATACGAGTCAGCATTGGAGCGGTCAGAAGCATCAGTATAGCGATCACTGCGGTAGAGATACCGATCTCCATGAATACATGGCTATAGATAGGCAGGGTCTGCAACGGGTCGGTGATCCCCTTGGGAGCCGCAGTTAGTGCGGCAACATAGCCGGCCAGAATACTGGCAACAGCTGTTGTCAGCAGCCAGATCCCCATGATAAAGCCCATCAGGCGCTGAGGAACCAGCTGGGCAACCATCGCCAGTCCCAGACCGGAGATCATCAGCTCTCCGACAGATTGCAGGCCATAGCTCAGAACAACCCAGCCGGAAGAGACGATCCCCTGTGCATTGGCAAATTTAGCGCCCAGTGGCAGTACCAGGAATGCCAGGCAGCACAGCAGCATACCAATCGCAAACTTAGTGGCAATCGGTAGTTTATCTCCCATCACGTTATAGAGCATGGCCAGCAGTGGACTGGCCAGCATGATCCACAGCGGATTCAGGGCCTGAAACTGCGCAGGTTCTACCGGGATCCCGAAGATATCGTGAGTCACGTTATGAACCGCAAAGAAGTTCAGTGAGGTTGGCATCTGCATATACAGGATGAAGAAGATCACCGCCTGGATCATCAGCACAAAGGCGACCAGCATCTTGGCGCGGTCATTACCCTTGAGGGCAAACGCCTCTTTAAAAAAGAATGCGATTGCAGCGATAGCAACGATTGTCAGGATCCAGTGTGCCACTGTCAGGTGTTGCAGCAGCCAGGCGGAGATAAATGATGCCGCGACCGTGCCGGCAATGACCGCCAGGAAGGTGGATTTTTTCAGGGGCTTGAAATCGGCAGGGGAGCCATAATCCTTAACCCATCGGCTACACAACATAAAGTTGAGCACAGCGGCCATCATACCGACAAAACTCAGCATGAAGGCGGCGTTCCAGCCGAAATGGCTTGCCAGGATCGGGGTGATCAGCATGGAGACAAAGGCACCGATATTGATCGACATATAGTACATGGTGAAAGCACCATGCAGACGAGGATCATCTTCAGCATAGAGCTTTGACAGCAGGCTTGAGGGGTTGGCCTTGAACAGGCAGTTACCGATCGCGATAACCCCCATCGCCAGGTACACCATATAGGTGCTGTCAGAAGCAAGTCCCAGTAGCAGATAACCGATTCCCAGAGTGGTTGCACCCAGCAGGATGATCCGCTTGGTTCCCAGTACCTTATCGCCCAGCCAACCCCCAATCGAGCCTCCACCGTAAACCAGGGCGGTGAATGCTCCAAACAGAACAAAAGATGCTGTTTCGGGGAGTTTAAGGTGGTGGACCATGTAAAGGGTCAGGATGGCTTGCATGCCGTAGAAGCCAAAACGCTCCCAAAGCTCTACCGAGAAAATCATATAGAAGGCTTTGGGCTGCCTGAACACATTTAATGAATTTTGTGACGCATCGTGTGACACAGTAAAGAACCTCTCATGTTTAGAGTTTGTAAAAAAGCATTGTTGTTATTATTTTTGCGAGCTACTTATATTCATTGTTTGTAAATAACTTTTCAATAGCAGGCTTTAGGTTCGATGATTATTTTTCAGCTTTTTGACCAGTGAGAGAGATTGCAAAAAAGAATTAATAATCATCAAAATAATATCAACATATTGATATATTAGGATTTTATAGGTTGGTTGCGGGGGTTGCGCTGTCTGTTTTATAAACAGGCCACTCTGCTATATATCACTCTTTTTAGTCATTACTTTATGCATTCAGTTTGTAACATTGCTGAAACATGTTCGGTGTATTAGTTATATGGTTGCAGATTATTTTTAGTTTGGAGGGCAAAAGAGGAGGGTGCTTAGTAATTTTTTGTGATCTACAGCAGCTTTAGATGAAAGAATTCTTATTCAGAGTCAATGCGTGGTTAAAAAATCTGCGTTTTTCCGTATAAACAACAAAGTCTGGACTAATGCGCAGGAGCGAAAACAATTGAATCCCAAATTGGATGAATCAGATTGAGCGGCTTCCCAGAAGCCACTCAATCCTGCCATTAATTAGGATGAGAGTGCTTGGGCTGTAGCCTTATCCCGTGGGCTACCCTGGATCACCCGGGTGAGCATGGGCGCTGTCATCACCATCAGCAAGGCGACTACGGCTGTAGAGACGCCTATCTCCAGAAACACGTGGCTATAGATAGGCAGAGTTTGTAATGGATCTGTGATCCCTTTGGGGGCAGCGGTTAGCGCTGCCACATAGCCTGCCAGGATACTGGCAACGGCGGTTGTCAGCATCCAGATCCCCATGATAAACCCCATCAAGCGTTGTGGGACCAGTTGCGCAATCATAGCCAAGCCTAATCCGGCAATCATTAGCTCACCTACAGACTGAAGGCCATAACTTAAGACGACCCAGTAAGAGGAAACCATGCCCTGAGCATTTGCATAGTGAGCTCCAAGAGGCAGAATCAGGAACGCCAGTGAGCATAGAACCATGCCGATTGCGAACTTAGTGGCGATCGGTAGCTTGTCGCCAAGAACGTTGTAGATCATTGCCAACAGGGGGCTGGCCAGCATGATCCAAAACGGATTAAGGCTCTGGAATTGAGCTGGCTCAATTGCGATGCCAAAGATATTCCGAGTCACATTATGTACGGCAAAAAAGTTCAGGGACATCGGCATCTGATTGTAGAGAACCCAGAATATGATGGCTTCCAGCATCAAAACGAAAGCAACCAGCATCTTGGCACGCTCGGTCCCCTTGAGTGCAAAAGCCTCCTTAAAGTAGATCCCAACGGCGATGACGGCAATGATGGTGAGGATCCCATGGGCAAAGTCCAGGTGTTGCAGTAACCAGGCTGCGATAAAAGAAGCGATGACAGTGCCGATAATGGTCAGCAATAGATAAGATTTATTTACAGGAAGGAAGTCGGCCGCAGAGCCATAGGCTTTTGTCCAACCACTACAGAGTATAAAGTTTAAAACCGCAGCCATCATGCCGATGAAACTAAGCATGAAGGCGGCGTTCCAGCCGAACTTACTCGCCAGAACCGGGGTGATCAACATAGATACAAAGGCGCCGATGTTGATTGACATGTAATACATAGTGAAAGCCCCATGTAACCGGGGATCATCTTCGGTATATAGCTTTGATAGCAGACTCGAAGGGTTGGCTTTGAATAGACAGTTACCGATGGCGATAACCCCCATCGCAAGATACACCATAAAGCTAGAGTTGGATGCTACGGCAAGTATTAAATAGCCGATGCCCAGGGTGGTTGCACCCAATAAAATGACTCGCTTGGTGCCCAGAACCTTATCGCCCAGCCACCCCCCAATCGAGCCTCCTCCATAAACCAGGGCTGTAAAAGCACCGAATAGAACAAAAGAAGCGGTTTCAGGGAGCTTTAGGTGGTGAACCATATACAGGGTCAGAATTGCCTGCATACCATAGAAGCCAAAGCGTTCCCAAAGTTCAACAGAGAAAATCATATAGAAGGCTTTGGGTTGCCTGAATACGTTTAATGAATTGTGTGAAGACTGGTGTGTCACAATGAATTACCTCGCTCATTTGAAATATGTAATAAGAATCATTGTTATTGTTGTTTTTTATGAGCGATTTATGTTGGTGGTTTGTGGATGATTTATCAATAATGAGTTATAAATTCGATGCTTGATCTTTTGATTTTTGTATTGTTCTGGTTTTCTGGCATCCGGTGGCCTCACTTGAAGGGTTAACAGCTAACTTTCTGATAATCGAACCGATTATTTCTCTCGGAGCGGATCTTGAGTTGAGGAAATTTATCCGAGATCCTATCTGGGAGTTGTCATTCGGATATTAAAATATTATTCACACCTTAGGCTGTATTGGCGATTTTCATTCGGAGTGTTTTGTATTTTATGTGCAATGTTTTGATCTAACCCGTTGTTAATACGGTTAACTTAGAGTTAACCTGCTAAAAATTTCAAATATTCAGGCTTTGAGCGACAGAATAGGTCGGTAAAATGGGGATTTAGCATAAAAGTCAGCTGCAGTGTCTGAACCGTCTTAAAATCATTTCAGCCCCATCGTGAGTCCAAATCTCATCCATGAGTTTCTATGGCTACCTGGCTTCTTACCTTGGGTGCGCCTTAGAAAAGAAATTGCTTCCCGTATGCTCGATGCCAAAAGTAACCACTACTCCTGATACCCGAGATGGATGAATGAAGCACTTGGATTAAACAGGATAAAGCCTACGATTCAGGGCACTTCTTAGCTCAAAGAGGGCTGCTATCCTTTAGCATAATCTCAAAGTCGCCCTGTGAATGGGCGGCTTCGAGAGTTGAGGGATTATAAAGAGGGGCTCCCTTCAGGAGATTGAGGGGATTGACTCTCTCCCTGGATCACCCGGGTGAGGGCAGGGGCTGTGGCCAGCATGATCAGGGCCACAATGGCCGTTGAGATCCCAATTTCCAGGAACACATGGCTGTAGATGGGCAGGGTCTGATTGGGAGCGGAGATCCCAGCTGGAGCTGCAGTGAGAGCCGCCACATAGCCTGCTAATACCCCGGCAATCGCTGCGGTAAGAAACCAAAGGCCCATGATAAATCCCATCAGGCGCTGGGGACTAGCTGGGCAACCATCGACAGCCCCAGACCGGAGATCATCAGCTCTCCCACGGATTGAAATCCATAGCTCGCAACTAACCAGCCAGATGAGATGATCCCCTGGGCATTCGCAAAATGAGCACCCAGCGGCAGCACTAAAAATGCCAAGCTACAGAGCAACATGCCGATCGCAAATTTGGCCGAGATCGGCATCTTATCTCCCAGCTTGTTATACAGCATTGCCAGCAGCGGACTGGCAACCATGATCCACAGGGGGTTGAGAGCCTGAAACTGCGCCGTTTCCAGGGAGAGCCCCAGCACGTTATGGTTTACATTATGTGCCGCGAAGAAATTCAGAGAGGTGGGCATCTGCATATACAGGATAAAGAAGATCACCGCTTCGAGCATCAGGATGAAGGCGATCAGCATCTTGGCGCGATCACTTCCCCTCAATCCGAATGCCTCCTTAAAGAAGATAAAGATAGCAACGATGGAGATGAGGGTCAGCAGCCAGTGGGCAACACTCAGGTGTTGCAGCAGCCAGGCCCCAACAAAAGAGCAGATCAGGATCCCGGCCACTGTGATAAGCATGGCGCCTGAGTTCACGGGTTTGAAGTCAGCAGGGGATCCGTACTGATGAACCCAGCGCCTGCAGAACAGGAAGTTGGCAAGGGTCAGGATGAGCCCGATAAAGCACAGAACAAACCCGGCATTCCAGCCATAATGCTGTGCTATCCAGGGTGTGAGCAGGGTTGAGATGAATCCACCGATATTGATCGCCATGTAATACATGGTAAAGGCACCATCAAGCCTGGGATCATCCCTGGAGTAAACCTTGGACAGCAAGCTGGATGGATTGGCCTTAAACAGACAGTTACCGATCGCGACAAATCCCATCCCAAGATAGACTATTTCGACATGGCTTTTGGCTAGAGAGAGTAACAGGTAACCCAGTGCCAGGGTGATGGCACCGAGCAGGATCACCCGCTTGGTGCCGAGGATGTTATCGCCAAGCCAACCTCCAATGGAGGTACCACCATAAACCAGGGCGGTGAAGGCACCAAACAGGATGAAAGAGCTGGCTTCAGGTAATTTGAACTGATGCACAAGGAACAGGGTCAGGATCCCCTGGACGCCATAAAAACCAAAGCGTTCCCAAAGTTCAATGGAGAAAGTCAGATAGAAGGCCTTCGGCTGCCTGAAAACATTTAGAGAAGAGTGAGTCGACACAAAATACCTCGCTTGTGTTCTGGGTAATAATCGATGAAAGAGCGCAGTGATACCAATCTCAATCGCAGCTGATCAAAAGCCCATGGACTTCAATTCGATTTATAAGTCGTTTAAACCGCGGGCAGCATGTTGCAGCCTGTAAACATACACAGAGCTGTCTGCAGCAGGATGGGATGACTCATGGGTGAACCGGAAAGTCTGGTCATTGTTTGCTGATTAGTTTGGCTCATCATGGAGGCAAGTTTGCTCTGCGGCAACTGAGGAGGATTTGGGGATTATTCAGGTCTTGATTTTTATTGCCTGGAGCGATCAGGACTCAGAGAGTTAGCTTGAGGACAGGGAGAGTTCAATCTAGTTGTTTGATTAAACTGAGATTTTTATTTGGAGTGCCATATTTTCTCAAAAGAAAGATCTATCTCTTGAGCTGCGATGGAATGAGTCAAAAATTCAAAAGAGATTTAAAATGATGTGGGGGCTGCTGAGAGGCTGTGATAAATCAGAATATCATTCGGCAGTATATTTTTAATAAAGAGGATCATTAAAAAATATGTGCTCTTAAGAGAACAGGTATCGGGAAGCTGGAGCCTCATTCGAGGCTCCACTTGAGAGCCTTAGTGCTCAAACATTGCAGAGATAGACTCTTCGTTGCTGATGCGGCGAATCGCCTCGGCCAGCATCGGGCTCAAAGAGACCTGCTTAACCTTGTCGATGGCACGAATTTCATCAGACAGTGGGATAGAGTCGGTAACAATCACCTCATCGATGACAGATTCGATGATGTTCTGGGCTGCGTTGCCCGAGAAAATCGGGTGAGTAGCGTAGGCAAATACTCGCTTAGCACCACGCTCTTTCAGGGCTTCGGCGGCCTTGCTCAGGGTGCCTGCGGTATCAATCATGTCATCGACAATGATGCAGTCACGGCCGGCAACATCACCAATCAGGTGCATCACCTGGGAAACGTTGGCACGAGGACGGCGCTTGTCGATGATCGCCATATCGGTATCATCGAGTAGCTTGGCAATGGCACGGGCGCGAACTACGCCACCGATATCCGGAGAAACAACAACCGGATCTTCAAGCTGTTTGCTGCGCATATCTTCCAGCAGGAAGGGGCTGCCAAATACATTGTCCACAGGCACATCGAAGAAGCCCTGGATCTGCTCGGCGTGAAGGTCGACGGTCAGGACACGGTCAACACCAACGCTGGACAGGAAGTCGGCAACAACCTTGGCGGTGATTGGCACCCGGGCGGAGCGAATACGGCGATCTTGACGCGCATACCCGAAGTAGGGGATTACCGCAGTGATACGACCAGCAGAAGCGCGGCGCAGAGCATCGATCATCACGATCAGCTCCATCAGGTTGTCATTGGTCGGGGCACAGGTTGACTGGATAATGAAGATATCACCGCCACGCACATTCTCGTTGATCTCGACGCAGATTTCGCCATCGCTAAAGCGGCCTACAGTGGCACAGCCCAGCTTGGTGAACAGACGTCCAGCGACTTTTTGTGCAAGTTCGGGATTAGCATTACCAGCAAATAGCTTCATGTCAGGCACGGTATAAACCTCAGGTTTGCATGCAGTTGTGGGGGTTTTTTATAAGCCGTGAAGATGCATTTTTCAGCAATCGACACCACTCAATCAGAAATCAGTTGCAAGACGCCTTCAAGAGGTGATACATTCGCCCCCTTCGCTATAAATCCATTCAAAGCCTCGGGTGCTCTTGCAAGGGTTTCACGAGCAGCAGCCTCGGTTTCAAACGAAGCAAACACACAGCCACCGGTACCCGTTAGTCTCGACGGCGCGTATTCTAGCAGCCAGTTCAGCGCATTGGCAACCTCGGGATGTTTTTTAGCCACCAAAGGCTGGCAGTCATTTTTCCACGCTTCTGCGCTCCGGTTTTCTACCACAAGCTTAGGTGTGTCCCGGATCAATTCAGGATCGGTGAAAATATCCACAGTGCTGACGTGGCAGTCGGGGACTAACACCAGGTACCAGGGTTCCCGGGGATGAGCGGGTGTCAGAATCTCTCCGATCCCCTCGGCAAATGCGGCATGCCCCCTGACAAAGACCGGGACGTCGGCCCCTAAGGCCGCACCGAGTTTGGCCAGTTGCTCCCGTGACAGCCCAAGGTTCCACAACTGATTAAGTGCCACCAGGGTGGTCGCAGCATCGGATGAGCCGCCTCCCAGGCCTCCGCCCATCGGGATCCGTTTCGACAGCTGGATATCGGCGCCCAGGGAGCAGCCAGTGAGCTCCTGTAAGCGCCGCGCCGCCTTGACCACAAGATTTTTCTCCGCAGGAAAATCGGTTTCAGGCTCACATTTCAGGGAGATCTTGCCGCTGTCATTAATCTCAAAGCGCAGCTCATCCTCTATCTCTATAAACTGGAACAGCGTCTGCAGCTCATGATAGCCATCGGACCGGCGCCCGTTGATATGTAAAAACAGATTTAGTTTTGCCGGGGCGGGCCAATAATCGAGTTCAGGCATGAAGACTCCAGTCGTAGATCGCAAGTTTAAGGGTCAGTTTTTCCTGATGCTCCTGGATTTTCAGCTTTTGCGGCAGCTGGACCTTACCCTTTTGCATGAATTCCTGGAAGTCGGCCTGCCAGCTTCCCTGGACAAAGGTTGCCGGTAGCCCCTGCGGGCCCTTGATCACCTTCTGCTGCTGAGGGAGGGGCACTCCCTTGACCCAGCTCGGAAGCGCCTGCAAGGGGATCATCAAACCGGTGAGATTATAGATGAGGGCTTCGGGTTCGCTGGTCTGGTAATGATGATTGCGGTTGTCGGTGAGATAAAACTCATCATTGATCTTTTGCAGGGTTAAAATGGTGCGGCCGAAAAAGTCACTGAGCACCATCTTGTAGTTGGTATCCCGGTTTTGCCAAAAGAGATTCAGGCTGCCTTTTTGATCCGGAGTGATGAGGGCCAGCTTGCCTCGCAGGGTCCAGTCGGTGAGTGAGTCTGCATTTTTCTGATAGTTCTTCCAGTTCGCTGCTTGCTGTGAGGCAGACAGAGTTGGGGTGGGCGGAGTACTGGAGCAGGCTGCAAACAGCAGGCAGCACAGGGCGGTAAAGAGTAATCGGTAGCTGCGAGTCACTTTGAGGATCCCGTGAAATTAAACGCCACGAGTATAACTGAGTGGGGCCCCGGATGTCAGGCTTGCTTTTAAACGGCCCGGCTTTTCCGTAAAATAGCCAATCCTGAATAGATTCTAACTGGTCATCATACTCCGAACCCCCATATGAGCTTGTTTGTTTTAGGTCTTAATCATAAGACTGCCCCGGTTTCGGTCCGCGAGCGGGTTGCGATAGGACCTGAGCAGACAGGCGAAGCACTGCGATCACTCTTGTCAGTTGAAGGCGTAGAGGAGGCGGTGATCGTGTCGACCTGCAATCGCACCGAGCTTTACTGTGAGGGGGAGCCGGAGCCCGAGAGTCTCAGCGAGTGGCTGGAAAGCTATAGCCAGCTGGAGAGCGGCTCGGTGGCGAACCACAGTTATCAATACCAGGGAAGCCAGGGAATTCACCACCTGTTACGGGTTGTCAGCAGCTTAGATTCGCTGATCGTTGGGGAGCCACAGATCCTGGGACAGGTGAAGACCGCCTACCAGCGGGCCCTGGAGCTCAAGTGCGCGAAATCCGTGTTATCCAGGCTGTTTGAACAGAGCTTTTCGGTGGCTAAAAGGATCCGAACCGAGACCGAAATTGGCTCGAGTGCGGTATCCACCGCCTATGCTGCGGTGGTTTTGGCGCGACAAATATTTGCCGATCTTGCCAAGACCCGGATCCTGCTGGTCGGGGCGGGGGAGATTATCGAGCTGGTTGCCCGCCATCTCAAGGAGCAGGGGGTTCAGGATATCATAGTGGCTAACCGGACCCGCCAACGGGCTCAGGAGCTTGCTTCTGAGCTGGGGGCCAAAACGGCAACCCTGCCGGATCTGCCGGAGCTGTTGCCGGATGTGGATATAGTGATAAGTTCAACCGCCAGCCCCCTGCCGCTCGTCGGTAAGGGGATGGTGGAGCAGGCTCTCAGGCAGCGCCGCTATCGCCCCGTGCTATTGATCGATCTGGCGGTCCCCCGGGATATTGAGGCGGCGGTCGATGAGCTGGCCGATGCCTACCTGTATACGGTCGATGATCTGAACAATATCATCGAGGATAACCTGAGATCACGGCATCAGGCCGCAGAGCAGGCCGAGTGGATCGCCGAGCAGGAGCATGAGCGTCTTTATCAATGGTATCGTTCACTGCGCTCGGTGGCATTGGTCAAAGATTATCGACGGGACTGCTCCTTGCTGCAGCGCCGGCAACTCGAACGGGCCATGTCATCACTGGCCGCCGGAGAGCCAGCCGATCAAGTGCTGGAACAGCTGGCTCATCGACTGGTGAATAAGCTCAGCCATGGCCCGACCCAGCTACTGCATCATGCCGGGCGTGAGCAGGATCATCAATTACTGGCCCAGTTGGCCGAGACGCTGCGTCTTGATGACGCACTCTAGAATTTAACCGCGTTTACTTAAAGCGAGAAAGCGAATCAATATGAAAGCATCTGTAATCAATAAACTCGAAGGCCTGATGGAGCGGCACGAAGAGGTCCAGGCACTGCTGGGCGATCCTGAAGTCATCGGTGATCAGAATAAGTTTCGCGCTCTCACCAAGGAGTATGCGCAGCTCGAAGAGATAGTGAACTGCTTTAAGGCCTATCAGCAGGCACTGGCGGATAGAGAGTCGGCCCAGGAGATGTTGGCCGAAGATGATGCCGAGATGAAGGAGATGGCGGCCGAAGAGCTGGCCGATGCTGAGCAGCGCATCGAGTCGTTGGCCAATGAGCTGCAGTTTTTGATGCTGCCCAAAGATCCCAATGACGATCGCCCCTGTTATCTGGAGATCCGTGCCGGGGCCGGTGGTGATGAGGCCGCTATCTTTGCCGGTGACCTGTTCCGCATGTATTCGCGCTATGCCGAAACCAAGGGCTGGCGGATGGGGGTCATCAGTGCCAATGATGGTGAACATGGTGGCTACAAAGAGCTGATCGCCAAGGTCGAGGGAGATGGGGTCTACGGGCGTTTGAAATTTGAATCCGGCGGCCACCGGGTACAGAGGGTTCCGGAGACCGAGTCTCAGGGACGCATTCACACCTCCGCCTGTACCGTCGCCATCATGCCCGAGATCCCCGAAGCCGAAGCGCCGGAGATCAACAGCGCCGATCTGAAAGTCGATACCTTCCGCGCCTCGGGTGCCGGTGGACAGCACGTCAACAAGACAGATTCGGCGATCCGGATCACCCACATGCCCTCGGGAATCGTGGTGGAGTGTCAGGATGAGCGCTCTCAGCACAAGAACAGGGCCAAGGCGATGGCGGTGCTGGCTTCGCGGCTGGCACAGATCGAGGTAGAGAAGCGCCAGGAAGCGGAAGCCAGTACCCGGCGTAACCTGCTGGGAACCGGTGACCGCTCGGACAGGATCCGTACCTACAACTATCCCCAGGGGCGAGTCAGCGACCACAGGATCAACCTGACCCTGTATCGGTTGACCGATATCATCGAAGGGGAACTCGACTGCCTGATCGATCCTGTATTGCAGGAGCATCATGCCGATCTGCTTGCCTCTTTAGCAGAGCAGTGATCTTGGGTATGATAACCATTGGTCAGAGTTTGTCCTGGGCCCGCGAGCAGCTAGCAGGGGGAGACTCGCCCGTGCTCGATGCGCAGGTTTTACTGTGCTATCTCCTTGATTGTGAGCGGGTTTACCTGATGACCTGGCCGGAGCGAGCGCTCGAAGAATCCAGCTGGCAGGCCTATCAGGAGCTGGTTGAGCGGCGCCGTCAGGGTGAGCCCGTGGCTTACCTGACCGGGGTGCGCGAATTCTGGTCTTTGCCCCTTGAGGTGAGCCGGGAGTCGCTGATCCCCCGCGCCGATACCGAAGTGCTGGTCGAGCAGGCCCTGGAGCATTTTGCCGGACCTGTGGGTCGGGTGGTGGATCTGGGGAGTGGCACCGGCGCGATTGCATTGGCGATCAAATCCGAGCGCCCTCAGGCCGAGGTCTGGGGAGTCGAGTTGCAAGATGAGGCCCAGGCCGTGGCCCGGCGCAACGCCCGTAAGCTGGCGCTGGATGTGACCTTTGTCCAGGGGAGCTGGTTTGAGCCTCTGGATAAACAAAAATTTGATCTGGTGGTGAGCAATCCTCCCTACATTGAGGCCAGTGATCCACACCTCGATCAGGGCGATGTGCGCTACGAGCCGGTAACCGCTCTGATTGCAGAGCAGGACGGGTTAGCCGATCTGCAGCTGATTTCCAGCCAGGCTCCCGAATATCTCAACCCCGGCGGCTGGCTAATGACCGAGCACGGCTGGGAGCAGGGCGAAGCGGTTCGCCAGCTGTTTGAGAAAGCTGGATTTACCCGGGTCAAAACCGTCCGCGATTATGGCGGACAGGAGCGGGTTACCCTGGGTCAGTTACAAACAAAAGAATAAGGATAAAAATAGATGGTTCAGCTTCTGGTTGGTTTTCACCTGCTTATCATCGCCCTGACGGCGTTGCTGATTATCATCTATTTTATCGGCTCGGTGCGTGAAGCACCCCTGGCGCAACATCCCTGGATGTGGCGCTCAACCCTGCTGGCACACCTGCTGCTGCTGTTGAGTGGCATCGGCCTGTGCCTGGCCACATCGACCTATCCCTTTACCTCAGCCCACTGGCTGACGGAGAAGTTGCTAGGCATTGTGATCTATCTATTTCTCATCTGGTTTGCTCTGAAACTTGGACGCAATCTGGCACTGCGCTGGTTTGCCTTTGTGGGAGCCCTGGGTTGGGGTTACTTTCTGATTGAGTTAACCATTTTGAAGACACCTCGTTTTATGTAAGGGGCAGAATCGTGAAAATCGAACAACAACAAGATTTTGAACGTTACGATTTGGCACTGCTCGCCTTAATGGCTGCTGAGGAGATCTGTCAGCAGCCGCTGTTGCATCAAGGACTTGCTCAGCTGGCGACACTCCGCCGTGAGATTGGCAGCCAAATATCGGCATGCCAGAATGTGACCGAGAAGCGTGAGCTGCTTCTCACACTCTTTTATCAAAAGCTCGGTTTCAAAGGGAACTGGCAAAACTACTTCATCTCTGAGAACAATCTGCTGCATCAGGTGCTATCGGAGCGCAAGGGCAATGCGCTCTCGCTGGGGATCTTGTTGATCTACCTGGCGAAGGGCTGTGAGATTGATGCCGAGGGGATCTGTTTTCCCGAGTATTTCCTGGTGCGTTTTAACGATGGCCAAGATTCGGTGATCGTCGATCCTCTCAATGGCCAGCGGTTGGAGCATCATGAGCTGGAGCTGAGATTGCGTGGCGCCCAGGGGAATCTGGCCCAGCTTAAAGAGGAGCACCTGCAAGCGACCGATCAGCGGTTGATTGTCGAGCGCCTGCTGGGACAGCTTAAGACCGCATTTATTCGCGAAGATAAGGTAGTGGAGGCGCTGCACTGCAGTGAGCTCTTCCTGCGCCTCAATCCAGGTGACCCTTACGAGGTTCGCGATCGCGGCTTCCTCTATGAGCGCCTCGATTGCGGGCAGCTTGCGGCGGATGACTTTGAGTATTTTATTAAGGAATGTCCCGATGATCCTGTGGCTGAGATCCTCAAGCAGCAGATCGAGCGTCTGGACCGGCAACAGAAAACCCTTCACTAACGGGATGAGACAATGAATCAAAAACAGGTACAGATCCATGATTTTCAGGTCGCCAACGACCTGCCATTTGTACTCTTTGGCGGAATGAATGTGCTGGAGTCACGGGATCTGGCGATGCGGATTGCCGAGCATTACACCGAGGTAACCCACAAGCTCAATATTCCCTATGTGTTTAAGGCGAGCTGGGATAAGGCAAACCGCTCTTCCATCCACTCCTACCGTGGGCCGGGCCTGGAAGAGGGGTTGAAGATTTTTGAAGAGCTCAAAGCTCAGTTCAAGATGCCGATCATCACCGACATCCATGAGATTGAGCAGGCGAAGCCGGTTGCCGAGGTGGTGGATGTTATCCAGTTGCCGGCATTTCTGGCTCGCCAGACCGATCTGGTGGAGGCCATGGCCCGCACTGGTGCGGTGATCAACATCAAGAAGCCCCAGTTCATGAGCCCTTCTCAGGTGGGCAACCTGGTGGAGAAGTTCTATGAGTGTGGCAATGAGAACCTGATCCTCTGTGAGCGCGGCAGCTGCTTTGGCTATGATAACCTGGTGGTTGACATGCTGGGCTTTGAGGTGATGAAGCAGCAGAGTAACGGAATCCCGGTGATCTTCGATGTGACCCACTCCCTGCAGTGTCGCGACCCAAGTGGCAAGGCCTCCGGTGGCCGTCGTGAGTGGGTGACTCCGCTGGCGCGTGCCGGGATGGCAACCGGTATTGCAGGCCTGTTCATCGAGGCGCATCCGGATCCGGATAATGCGCGCTGTGATGGCCCAAGCGCCCTGCCACTGGCGGCGCTGGAGCCCTTCCTCAAGCAGATGCAGGCGGTAGATCAGCTGGTGAAGTCCTTCCCCGAGCTGGATACATCACGTTGATCGGTTAGCCCTGCGGGCTAGCTGCTGGATTGGGAGCTGAGGTGTTGGCTCCCAACGGCCCTGGATGCTTGCCCTTCGGGCAGGGGTTTCAGCTCCGGGAGCTGACCTCCTTCGGAGGGTGTGTGTGTCTGCGGCACATTGTCCGGCCGCGGACTGCGGGTTAAGGAGAGAGCGCCTCCCTCCTTAACAATCCTCCAGCGCCCTGAAATTTACCTATTCCTTGGCTTATCTTGTAAATAAAGACAACAGACACACCGCACATCCCTGTGCGGGCTGCCTGCTCTCAGCATCCATGCTGTTCGGTCTTTTTTACTACGAGTCGCCTCGGGGTAAATTGACAGGGGATAAAGAACCATTCTTCGACTCGGTATCTCTATATCTGGTTTAGCACTGCCATTTTTGATATTTTTCTTACAAAAGAATATGTCAACTCTGACGAAAGCGGTCACCCCATTGCCACTGCGGCAGTATCGCTATGTGACATTAGCCAACTGTAGATTACCCCGTGCATGCACGGAGTTCTTACCGTTACAACTTCGTTGAAAAAATTCAAAATTTACGCAATGAAATTTGAAAAATAATTCATCCCCGGGTTAACCCGTTGTCGGCAGACAATATAGGGATGACCAGAGTCACCCCAAGGATACAAACTTAACTGTCTGCCGACACCAAACCATCCAAACAGTCACCTCTGGCTGCGTATGATACCGATCAGCCAACTTCGCCAGATGAGATTACTGATGACTTGTTGATGCCTCTGCCCCACATCTGGTATCAAAACCCAAAAAATGGGCATGCACATCTGCTGTACGGTTTGGTGTTACCCATTACATCGCACTTTGATAAATGTTGACCAACTGCTGATGGCTCGCCTGACGTGGGTTGGTCAGGCCACAAACATCATTTAGGGCATTATCTGCTAAACGGGACAAATCATCACTTCGTACACCTAGCTCTTTTAGTCCTACAGGGATACCAATCTCCCGACCCAGCTGGCGGATTGCCTCGAGTGCAGCATCTGCCCCTTGTTGCTCACTCATACCCTGAGTGTCGATCCCCATCAATTGCGCAATTTTTGATAATCGACTGGCGGACACCTGCAAATTGAACTGTTGAACATGGGGCAGCAAAATCGCATTACAAACACCATGGGGTAGATCGTAAATCCCCCCTAATTGATGGGCTAGTGCATGAACATATCCAAGCCCTGCATTATTAAATGCCATACCAGCTAGGAACTCAGCGTAGGCCATCTGCTCACGAGCAACGATATCATCTCCATATTTGACTGCGCGACCTAAGTTCTCTGCAATGAGAGATATTGCCTTTTCGGCAGATGCGTCAGTGACAGGAGTTGCCAAGGTCGACAGATAAGCTTCAATAGCATGAGTCAGGGCATCCATGCCTGTTGCCGCAGTTAATGAAGCGGGTTTGGCAATCATTAGCATAGGATCATTTATAGACATCAGAGGGGTAACGTTCTTGTCAGCTATTGCCATCTTGACCTGGCGAACTTCATCTGTAATAACACAAAAACGGGTCATCTCGCTAGCTGTACCTGCCGTCGTATTAATAGCGATCAGTGAGAGCTGTGGATTTTTTGAACGATCGATTCCCTCGTAATCTTTGATACATCCACCGTTAGTCGCAAGCAGGGCGATCCCTTTACCACAATCATGTGGAGATCCTCCTCCAAGAGTAATCACACAATCACAATGATTATCGATTAATACCTTTAATCCATTATCAACATTAGAAACCGTCGGATTTGGTTTAGTTTCATCGTAAACAACAAAGTCAATATTTTTCTGTATCAGGATCTCGGTAATAACATCTACTAACCCTATAGAACTGATTCCTTGATCTGTTACAATGAGGGCTTTCTTGAAGCCATATTTTACTAATGCATCCATGGCTTGATAGAGAGAGCTACTACCCATATAATTTACAGGTGGAATATAATATACACTAGATCTCATAATTACACCTTCATGATAATTCGTATTTGGATTTATTCATTTAGTGCATACATTAAGGGCTTAAAATATGCACCAAGATTAAGTTAATTAGTTTATACAACACTCATATGATCAGAGCGCTTCTGGATAGAGAACAGTGATCAGCGCGGAAAAATCCTTACCAGCCAAGCCATTATTGACCATAGACTCATAGAGTCCAATAGCTACATCGTTCATGAGTAGGCTATGTTTGGAAGTGGTTGCTGAATCTCGAGCTAGTTTTAGATCCTTCAACAACAATGCGGAAGAAAACCCAGGGTTGTAATCATTATTCGCAGGTGAGTTTTCAGTAATACCTGGAATTGGATAACAATTATTTAATGCCCAGCATGAACCTGTCGATGTCGATGTCGACGCGATATCATAGAACTTCTTGGGATCAACACCGACCTTTATTGCTAGTGAAACCGCTTCAGCAGTTGCTACCGCAGCTACACCTAACATCATGTTATTTGCAATTTTGGCACCAACCCCAGCGCCATTTTGTCCAACATAGATGAAGTTAGTACCCATACATTTCAGAAATAGCATCGCTGTTTCGTAGTCTTTCTTCTCACCACCAACCATAAATGTGAGAGTTGCACTTTTCGCACCTGTTACGCCACCTGAGACAGGGGCATCGATCATTGATAGATCATTTCGCCTAGCTTCAGCGGCCAGTTCTTTTGATGTAGGTACATCAATTGTTGAGCAATCGATAATTAATGTACCTTTTGTTGCATGCTTAAAAATACCATGCTCACCCCCGCAAACTGCGGCAACATGCTTACCCGCAGGAAGACTCAAAATTATAACTTCAGACAACTCAGCTAGATTTTCAATAGAGCTTGCTGCATATCCACCAATTTTCTTATGGTTATCAAGAAAGTCTTGATTCAGATCAAATCCATAAACCTTATTTCCAGATTTAACTAGGTTTGCCGCCATAGGGGCGCCCATATTACCAAGACCGATAAAACCGATGTTCATATTAGTCTCCAACTACATTTATCTAAATTTATTTACTCAAATAATCATGGACAACTTCACCATAATCTACGGTAACATCAGCTATGAAGTGAACTGCTGAAATAATTCGTTTAATGGGTAGATCGGCCACAGGTATGAGAGCATGCTGAAATAGATCCAAAGCAGAAGAACCACTCCACGCTCCCTTTACATTAACATTCGATAAATTAAACTTGACTAACTCACAAACTCTTGGAGTACCATCGACATGCGGGATAGATTTGAGAACAAAGGTAGGTTGTTCTGCGGCTTCTTTCACTTTGTCTAGTGGAACTCTCTTCTGCTTTAGTCCCATTGAAGCTTGTGCAACGCGCAATGTACCGTAATCTAACGTTCCAACAAGAGCATCTTGGTCGATATAGAGCCTAGGACTAGCCATCATTTTAGGAAAACCCCATACTTCCCGCCCAGCAGCTACAGAAGTAGCACCATCAAGATACATTCTATGAATATAGTTACCAACTTCATCATTGAGCTTAACTTCAATAACTTGGCCCGATTCACAAAAATCACCCAGACCATAAGAAGGCATGCGGATAAACTCAAATTTAACATATGGGCTAACTACCTCAAGTGGCTTGGGTGCTATCTCTTTTAGTAGCTCAATATCGGTCTCATAAGTAATGATAAAGTATTCTCTATCATCTGATGGAAATGGTCCCTCTGGATAAGGTTGAACACCACTTACCACTGGCATACCGAATAAATTAGTTTTTTTCATTTTCTTTTCCTTGTTTTTACCAGTTTAACTTCTATGGGCCTCATTTATGGATGCATTATTCGTCTTTTTCATAAATGAGATGAAAATATCACACAAGATAAAATAAAAATAAATACAGAAACACGAAATCATCTATTTCCAAATTAGAAATAATAGATTATGTCACCAAAAAAAATAAACACTCTGCCATGAGGTATACATGGCAATAAGACAGCAAAACATGTTAAGCCATATAACTCTGCATCTTTTTAACTGATGATTACCATTGATTTTTCCATGCGAAGGTGTTATATACATTCGCTTTGTCTTGGAGTAATCGTATGGATTACTTGGTTTGTCTAAAAAGCTTTGTTACATCGGTTAAGCATAATAGTTTTGCGGGTGCTTCACGAGATCTTGGGGTATCACCTTCTCAGTTGACCAAGCAAATTCATTGGCTGGAGTCACATGTTGGTAGTGCGCTTTTTGAGCGCACTACCAGGATTAGCCGCCTGACAGATGCGGGAGAGGTTTATTATTCATATTCTTTAAAAATACTTTCAGACATTAATAGCGCGCAACTCGCTCTCGATAGCATCAACTGTGATCCGCACGGAAAAATCATTATATCTTCACCGTCAAGCCTTAGCAGAACGCTACTTTCTGATCTATATCATGATTTTCTTGTTAAGTATCCAAATATAACTCTCAGATCACGCAGCGGCGGATATCCTCCCAGCGTCATCGATGGTCAGTCTGATGTGTGTATTACACCAATTAACTATAGAAATGGACAATTAATCAAAGAGGCTCTCTTTACATCTACCAAGGGTTTATACGCGTCTCAAGATTATGTAAATCGACATGGTTTACCTTCATCAATAGATGAGCTTGCTCATCATCAATGCCTAATTAACATGCAAACATCTCCTGATAATTATTGGAATTTATCCAGTGAGAATAAAGTAAAGGTCAATGGGTGTTACATTAGTGAATCGAGCGATGAATTAATAAAATTAGCAAGCAAGGGTATGGGGATTGTTTTTGTCGATGAGATTTTAATAAAAAATGAAATCACGGAAGGTGATTTAATCGCTATAGATATCGGAATCCCACTAGACGATACAACTTTCTATATATATCATCGCCCCGTAGCAAAATCATCAAACATACGACTCTTTTGTGATCAAATCAGGGGAAAGCTGTTAGGCTCTGTCGCTTCTTGATCTGAAAGCACGGAGTCACCGTGTTTTGGATACATTTACGTTGAACCCATGCGGTCAAGCCTAGTTGTTCATCAAAGACGACTTTTGGCAGTTATGCCGCATCTTGGTTTGTGCGATAAAGGGTTCAAGTGTAATGGAGTGGATCCATCCTTTCATTCAGCCTCGAGTTGGACCATGATGATTTAGTTCGATAATTTATCAGCAGGAAGTGAGTCCGCTATGAAGGTCAAGCTAATAGGGCTAGATATAGCAAAGTTAGTTTTATCTTCACGCGGCGTTGTTTCCTAAAAGAATTATTCACTTGCTAGCTTGAGAATAGGCTAAGAATTTGTCTGTATAGTGGCCATTTTATCGTCGAAGTGCTCGGAGCCATCAGACGGATAATCTAAATTTGGCAGTAAAACTGCTCAGTTATGCGTTTAGAAAAAATACCCCTTAACGTAGTCAATCGAGCTGGCTGCCAGTTGAAAAGGAAGAAGCTCAGGCGCAATGATATTTTGAACTACATGAGACAACTTGAAAGAGCACACTACCAGTGTTGAAGAGTGCAGTATCCAAGAAAAGAAGACCCAGCCTCCCCAGCTTTTTTCTCTGCTACATCTACAGGCTGCCATAAGTCGCCGCTATAAGCTCTTAGTCCAACAAACGTTGGATATCACGCAGGCATTGCGGGAGAAATACAAGGCAATCGCCTACAACCTCTCAGACTGCCTTTACATCTCTGGCTTCAGATCTCCAGCGTCAAGCGATCAGCGCAGAGAACTCTATTTAAATGACGCCCTATATTTAAATCGAACTAATAGGTTATATTATTTCAATAATGGAAATAGTCTTTTTTTTAAAATTCACAAGAAAACCACCAAGCATTGATATATATTAGCTCCCGTAAGAATAATGCCTTAGTTAATTATTATATATTCGCTAAAATCAAAGATTAAAGGATTAATATAATGCCAAGCCTACATCAGGGTTTTTTTATTGCGTCTCCGTCCACTGACAGTGGAAAAACATTTGTCGGATGCTCTCTTGTTGAAGCATTCAAACAAAGAGGGTTACCTGCAGTTGGGCTCAAGCCGGTTGCAGGTGCATGTAAGGTCACATCTGATGGAATTTATAGCGAAGATGTGCAATGCTACCTAAAACATAATAGCTTGCCACTTCCTTATGAAAAAATTAACTTTTTCACCCTAAAACATGGTGTTTCTTTTCAAACTGCGGCAAAAAAGGAGGGTATAGGAATAACAACTACAGATATATATAACAAGTCAATGAACACAATCCAAGAAGTGGTATTAGAACAGGTTCATTTTGTTATTGTTGAAGGTGCCGGTGGGTGGCTTGTTCCTATAAATGAAAAAGAAACAACAGCCGACCTTGCCAAACAATTCAATTTTCCAACAATTTTTGTTGCAAGTATGAATCATGGTGCCCTCAGTAATAACTTAGCGACCTATCAGGCTATGGTCAATGATGGGCTGACTCCTGCTGCCTGGGTTGCAACCAGAACCAACGCAGAACTACCTAATGAGTATTATAAAGATATGCTTTCGGTATTGGAGGAACGTTTTGATTGCCCACTCTTAGCTGAAATACCATACGTAAGTGGGCAGACACCGGTCCAGGCCGCGGCCTACTTCAAGCTTGATCTCATCATATGATCAAAACTCAAAGGGATGAATGGCTTCATCCCTTTGAGTATCAGTTGAATATATTCGTAAATCACTTCTGAAGCCGGGCGAAGAGTCTGTCCGGAAAATACATTCTGGTTTGCGAAGCGCCCCTGAAGAATGAAAGTACGGGGTTCTCAGCGGATTTCGTATGGCAATGGGTCTCCATGAAAATGAAGCGCTATGCAACCGCTCAGCCCGAGAGACTCTAACTTTTTTAGCTAGATGGGGTAATTAACCGCGAGAATCTTGTGTTATTCCTATGTCAGCTTTGGCGACAAAGTGATGATTGTTGCAAGTGAACCTATTTTAATTATTGAGAGTTTAGCTCTTCGAGGCAGGATGCCGAGAGACGCAGCTCTGCGGAGGTTTATCAGGGATGATAAATTCGCAGCGCGGAGTGAGTTTTTAATTACTTTTGGCGATACAAAAGTAATGTGCTGTCGGCACCCCGACACCTGTGGCGTAGCCACAAAATAAGCGGCATGCAATGCAAAGTGATTCAGCTATCCGTAGGATAAAGAAGATAATAGTCGATGATAAGCGCTTGAGTGAAGTTGTGTCAGACTGAGTCGCTTATCATCGATGGGCAGTTACAGCAGGTGGTAGGGAATGAACAGACCGCTTTGGGGCTGTGAAACCTTTTTACTGTTGTGTACTGCTCTGCCCTGAGCCAGTTTATGTACCAGATAGAACATGATGACCTCCCCTTTTGTTCTTTTAAAAATGTGTACTTGTGCATGATGGGGCTCCATCACCACCTTGTGATCCGAAACACGCTTTTCCCATCTTCGACAAGGGGCCTCAAACTTTGGCCTGTTTTTTTCCAGTGACACTTCTGGTGGAGCTGGATCGAAATTGCAGAACGATGAGCAGATCTCAAGGGCGTCAACGGCAGTATCCTGTAGGATGAGCAGTAGAAGAGGCTCTTGAACGAGTGCTATTCAGGGTCTGATACAGACGAAAATTCAGACAGGTGGTGTGAGATTCATCACAACTTGTAAAAAATACATCAAATCTGATGTAAATCAAAGCAGTTGTGTAAAAAATTTGCTAATCGACGGGCAAAAAAAAAGCGCTACAAAAGGTAGCGCCAAAAGGATATTCAATGTGACAGACAGGTTCATATAACAGGAGGTGAGTTGGCAGCATGGCTGCAAAATCACGAGGCCTGTCTGTGAAGATGAAAGCGTACTCGCTTCAGCCGATCACCACTTCACTCGGCTGTTTCACCTTCACCAGAAACCTGGTGCGCACTATATTAATTAGCTGGTAGTGCAGCAAGCGACATTTTATAATGATCTGCATTAGATTTTTTCATCTTAACTTTGGACTGCTGCCATGCCGCGTCGACTCCCACCGCTAAATGCGCTCAAGGCCTTCGAAGCTGCCTCCCGTCACCTGAGTTTTACCCGGGCGGCTCAGGAGCTGTTTGTGACTCAGGCCGCGATTAGTCACCAGATCAAAGGGCTCGAAGAGTACCTGGGAATCAAGTTGTTTCGACGCAAAAACCGTTCCCTGCTACTGACGGAAGAGGGGCAGGCCTATTTTCTGGATATCAAAGATATCTTCACCATGATCTCCGAGGCGACCGAGAAGCTGCTGGCCCGCAGTGCCAAGGGGGCGTTGACAGTGAGCCTGCAGCCAAGCTTTGCCATTCAGTGGTTGGTGCCACGCCTTGCAGATTTTAGTGAGCGGCATCCGGATATCGACGTGCGGATCAAGGCGGTGGATATGGATGAAGGCGCTTTGGATGATGATGTTGATATCGCGATTTACTACGGGCGTGGCCACTGGCCCGGGCTGCGTGCAGATAAGCTCTATACGGAATACCTGATCCCCGTGTGCTCCCCAAGGTTGCTAACGGGTCCTAAACCTCTTCGGGAGCCGATAGATCTGGCAAATCATACGCTTTTGCACGATACTTCACGCCGTGACTGGAAGGCCTGGTTCCGCCAGGTTGGAATTTCGGCCCCAAATGTAAACCAGGGCCCGATATTCAGTCACTCAACCATGGTGATCCAGGCTGCCATTCATGGACAGGGAGTGGCGCTCGGACACAGTGTTCTGGCACAGCCGGAGCTGGAGAGTGGTCGACTTATCTGCCCCTTTAATCAGGCGCTGATGAGCAAAAACGCCTACTACCTGGTGTGTGAAGAGAGCCAGGCCGATCTGGGTAAGATCGTGGCGTTTCGGGAGTGGATGTTGGAAGTGGTACGCAAGGAAGAGGAGCGGATGCCTGTATTGAGTCAGGACTCCTAAGGTCCTGCATCTCATTCGGGAATCTATTTTTTATTTTTATTGTGGTTTGTTATGTCTCAGTCTCATCTTCTATTGTATTGCCGTCCGGGTTTTGAAAAAGAGTGTGCGCAGGAGGTCCAGGAAAAAGCGGCCGCCTATGATATTTTTGGTTATCCTCAGCTGGAGCCAAACACCGGTTATGTGTTGTTCCATTGCTATGAAGATGAGGATGCCGATTACTTTGCCCGCAAGCATCCCTTCAGCGATCTGATCTTTGCCCGGCAGATGATTGTCGCCACCCATGAGCTCAGCGAGCTGATCGTCGGCGATCGGGTGCGGCTGATCTCTCAGGCGCTACGGGAGTATCCTGTCTGCGGCAACCTGTGGGTCGAGACTCCGGATACCGAAAAGGGTCGTGAGCTGGCCAAGTTCTGCCGTAAGTTTACCGTGCCGCTGCGCCAGGGGCTGCGCAAGGCGGAGATCCTGACTCAGACAGAGCACAAATCCAAGCGGACTTTGCACCTATTTATGCTCAGCGGTGAGCATGGCTGGGTGGGTTACTCCTACTCCTACAATCACTCCTCCCACTTCATGGGGATCCCGCGTTTGAAGCAGCCGGCGGATGCACCAAGCCGCTCCAGCCTCAAGCTGGATGAAGCCTTCCTTGAGTTTATTCCAGCGAAGGAGCGAGCTGCGCGCCTGAGCCCTGGTATGTTCGCCGTCGATCTCGGGGCGGCTCCCGGAGGTTGGACCTATCAGCTGGTGCGTCGCAGCATGCATGTGACAGCGGTGGATAACGGTCCGATGGCCCAGTCCTTAATGGATACAGGCCAGGTGAAGCACCTGATGCAGGATGGCTTCATGTACCGCCCGGTCAAGCACAATATTTACTGGCTGGTGTGTGATATGGTTGAAAAACCGGCTCGTGTCATTGAGCTGATGGCAGAGTGGCTGTGCGACGACTGGTGTAAAGAGGCGATATTCAACCTCAAGCTGCCGATGAAAAAACGCTACCCCGAGCTGATGTTTAACCTGCAAAAGCTTAAAGATCTGCTCAGTGAAGTGAGCAATGACTTCGTGGTTGAGGCCAAGCAGCTCTATCACGATCGTGAAGAGGTCACTGTGCATGTGTATAACAAGCGCAGCGTCTCCAGGCGGGTTGAGCGACACAGCGATTAATAGTTCTCATTGGTTTTAAAAAAAGGATGCGTTTATCGCATCCTTTTTTGTGGGCCAGAGATTGATAAGGAGTCAAGATGATCGAGTTTACGGATGAACAGATTGAAAAATATTCCCATAACCAGGTGATTGGAACCGGCTATTTAGCCTATCGGGATATTCCCTGGCTGCTGGACGAATATGCTTTACTCCCGGGCAAAGCCTTGGATCTTGGCTGTGGAAGCGGTCGTTCGATCGGTGTGTTATCACCGCTGTGTAGCTCTATAGCCGCAACTGATATTAATCCACTAGCCCTGGGCAATACCCAAAAGAGTTATCCGGATATCCACTGTTTTCTCAATCAGCAAGGCTCGCATTGTTATCAGGGGGAGCCTATGATTCTATCTTTTCTATCCTGATGTTCTTTCACTTTGTAACCCGGCAGGCGATGGCAACAGAGCTTGAGCGTTGTTATAACTCGCTGAAAGATAATGGCTTCTTATTTATTGTCCATGGGAATCACAGTATTCATATGGCAAGCTATGCCACGGTTGAGGGCATCGGTGAACCGCCTGTACGTGATGGCGATCGCTGTCAGGTTCGGCTTAAACATCTCGATCTGAAGATTGAGGATGTCTATTGGTCGATCGAAAGTATCGTTGAAGCCAGTAAAGAAGCCGGTTTTGAGCTCATCACGATTCATCAGCCCCTTGGGGAGCTTGCGGATGCTCAGCCCTATCTGGATGAATACCAACTCCCACCCTATAGCTACATTATTTTACGCAAGCCTTGAGCGACCCTAGCTGCGCTCATCCTTGGGTGTATCCATCACCACCATGGTCGAGATCGCATTGACCTGGGGGATCTCCCCGAGCACCTGAGAGTGAAAGTGCTTGTAGGCTTTGAGATCGGCGGTTTCAACCCTTATCAGGTACTCACAGCTGCCGGTGATGTTGTGACACTCGGTGACCTCTTTGGCCTGCATTATCTCCTCTTCAAAACCTAGCTGTGACTTCTGGCTATGGTTAGACAGGCCTATGGTGACATAGGCGATAAAACCGATCCCAAGTTGCTCCGAGTCCAGTATCGCCCGATACCCCTGAATGATACCGCTTCGCTCCAGCTCCTGAACCCGTCGCAGCGTCGCCGAGGGGATAAACCGATTCGCTCGGCCAGCTCCACATTGGACAGGCGCCCCTTCAGCTTGAGCTCATGCAATATTCTGTCATCAAATCTATCCATAGCTATATAAGATTGCTCATTTAGGCTGGTTTATGACAATTATAGACACAAAATTGTCTGAGAACTTATTTAACATACAACAAGAGGTTATTCATTGCATAGGAGTAAAGATGGATCAGCAACAGCTTGTCGCATTGGTTATGTTTGCCTTAGTAACCACGGCATCCCCGGGACCTAATAACATTATGCTTATGACATCGGGCGCACATATTGGATTTATGCGTACACTGCCACACATGCTGGGTATCGTGATCGGGTTTAGCCTGATGGTGATCCTGGTCGGGGTAGGTCTAAGCGGGCTATTTGAAGCTTATCCGATGATTCACTCAATCTTGCAGGCTGGCTGCATTCTCTATCTTTTCTATCTGGCGGTGATGATAGCAACCAGTAAACCGGCTCAGAGCGAGGAGTCAGCTTATAAGCCGATGTCATTTGTTTCGGCGGTGCTTTTTCAGTGGGTTAATCCCAAGGCCTGGTCGATGGCTGTTAGTGCGGTGAGCCTTTTCAGTGCTTCAAGTGAGCTCAAGGGGATACTAATGGTTGCCCTGATCTTTGCTGTGATTAATATCCCCTCGGTCACTGTGTGGGTCTTTGCCGGAAAGAAGCTCCAGGCTCTGCTGCACGAACCTGGTCGAGTCCGGCTATTCAATTACGCGATGGCAGGACTGTTATTGGTGTCGGTATTGGAGATGACAGGCTCGGTGGGGCAGCTACTCACTCTGGGATAATAGGAGCTGTGGCAGGGCACAATTCACGGCTGCAGTTTATTGGAAAATAGCAGTGATAGTCAGAGATGGAAAATGCCCTTAACAAGCGGGGGAGGGAGAGCGCTTCCCTCCCAGATCCCATTTCTGTGTTTCAGCCTGGCTCTGTTTTCGGGATTTCCCCCCTTCAATCCAGGCTCTGTTGACGTTTCAGATTTGGCTCTGCAGTTGGCAATTTTTTCATCCAGCAAGGCAGAAGATGTGTGGTGTAGTAGCTCTACATGAGCATCTGATAACGCTGCTGGGAGGAGAAATGGCCACTGCCCTTCGGGTTGCGCCTGAAAAAGCCCTGTTCATTGTTGCTCATCACTCATTTAGAACAACTAAACCTCATGATTCGCGTCGCGAACAGAACATTTTCAGGGGCAACAGGTTCTAAATTGGAAACGTCAACAGAGCCTAAAATCCCAGTGTGACTTTAAAACTTAGTCTCACAGGCCCCATCCCAGTCCGTTTTAAAGCTTTGCGGGATAGCCTCCTCCCTGAGCAGGCAGCCGGGCTCGATGCGGGGATAGATATCGGCATAGCTTCTCACCGTCTCAGGCCCGGTACGCTTGAGAAGCTGGGATGGACAGAGTTTTCCCGGATGCTCAAGCCCCATCGAGCCGATGATCTCGCGAAAATTGTGCAGGGTTGCATCATGATAACGACGGACCCTGTGCATCTTATCCTGGATATCTAGATTCTTGTAGAGACTTCGATTTTGGGTGGCGACCCCCACCGGGCAGGTATTCTTGTTACACTGTTTTGACTGGATACAACCGACCGCCATCATCATCGCCCGGGCTGAGTTGCAGAGATCGGCTCCCAGAGCGAGCTTTTTGACCATATCGAAGCCAGTTGAAACCTTGCCACTGGCGATGAGAGTGATCTCATGGCGGATCCCACAACCGATCAGCGCGTTGTTTACAAAGACCAGGGCATCATCAAGGGGCATGCCCATGTGATCGGCATACTCCAGTGGAGCGGCTCCCGTCCCACCCTCTGAACCATCAATGGTAATAAAGTCAGGGAAGATCTGAGTTGAAATCATCGCCTTGCAGATACTCAAAAACTCACGCTGACTGCCGATGCAAAGCTTAAAGCCAATCGGTTTCCCTTCGCTAAGTCCGCGCAGCTTTTCTATGAAATGACACAGGCCATCGGGGCCACTAAAGGCGGTATGCACGGGAGGTGAGATCACATCTTTGCCCAGTTCGACGCCGCGGATCTCGGCGATCTCCTGGGTAATTTTCGCTGCGGGTAGCACCCCGCCGTGGGCCGGTTTTGCTCCCTGCGACAGCTTGATTTCTATCATCTTTACTGAGTCAAGGGCGGCTTTTTCTGCAAACTTCTCCTCATCAAACTCCCCGGTCTGTTTATTGCGGACACCAAAGTAGCCGGTGCCAATCTGCAGCACTATATCTCCTCCCTGCAGGTGATGATCGGTCAGGCCGCCTTCACCGGTATTTTGGTAAAAGCCTCCAAGAGCCGCTCCCTTGTTGATCGCCATGATGGCGTTTTTAGACAGGGCTCCGAAACTCATGGCAGAGACATTAAGCCTCGATGCACTATAGGGTTGCTTACAGAACTTTCCACCGACCTGTAGTCTGTGCTCTACAGCAGAGGGATCCGCTGGTGCCAGGGAGTGAAGAACCCACTCATACCCTACATTGAGGATGTCTCGCTCGGTACCAAAGGCGGTGGTATCGTTAATCCCCTTGGCTCTTTCATAAATGACGGAGCGGGTTGCCCGGTCAAACGGCATCTCGCTTTTATCATCAGCGATGAAATACTGCTGTATTTCGGGCCTGAAAAACTCAAGGATAAACCGCATGTGCCCGAGAATCGGGAAGTTGCGTAGTATCGTGTGTTTGGTTTGGATAATGTCATAGAGATAGATAGCGACCAGGATCAGTAAAAAAGAGCCGATCCACAGCAGGCTGGTATGCAGGAGTAGCAATAGGGCAATGATAACGAGCAAAATGATGCCAAAGCCAAGATACCATTTTCTGCGATCTGTCATATTCACGCTTTATCCTCCACCCTCACGGGCATTTATTAATGTTCAAACATCAGCATCAGGTAGACCACAAATAGCACCAGGTGAGTTGCACCATACAGGACATTGGTGCGGCCACTGGCAAAACTGACGTGGCATACCAGCAAGCTGGTAGCCAGCAGCACCATATCTGCCGCAGACAGGCCCAGGATCACCTGTTGTCCGGTCAGGGTGCCGATCAGCAGCACGGCCGGAACCGTCAGGGCGATGGTGGCCAGTACCGAACCAAAGTAGATATTCATCGAGCGTTGAAGCTGATTACCGAGGGCTGCCTTGATAGCACCGGCGGCCTCAGGAGACAGAATAAGGCAGGCCACCACAAATCCCCCCAGTGCGTGGGGAGCCCCCAGAGTGGAGACGGTGAACTCGATGGGGATCGCCAGCTTTTTGGCCAGCAGGATCACGATCACCAGGTAGGCAAGCAGCAGTAGGGTGTGATAGAGGTTGCTATGCAAGATCCCATGATGTTCCTCATGATCTTCATGGTCCGAGTCGATAAAAAAGTGGCTGTGACTATTGGTCTGAACCAGCAAAAAGATCCCGTACAAGGCGATAGATATGAGGATCAGGACCCACTCCTGGCCTGTGGTGAGCGCGCCCTTAGAGCCCGTCATGGTAAAGTTGGGCAGCACCAGACACAACAGGGCCAGGGGGATAATCACCACCAGGTAGGCTTTCACCCCTTCCAGATTGAAGTTCTGAATATGGTACTTCCACCCTCCCAGTAGCAGGGTTATACCCACCAGACCATTCATCACCAGCATTACCACGGCAAACATGGTGTCCCGGGCCATGGTCGGGTTGGGTTCTCCGGTCAGCATCACCGAGGAGATCACCACCACTTCTAAGGTGATTACCGACAGGGTGAGGATCAGGGTGCCGTAGGGATCGCCCAGCTTAATAGCCAGGGCATCGGAGTGGCGTACCACACAGAAGGCCGACCAGGTCACTATCCCAAGCAACCATAGGGAAAGGGGGATATATAACCAGAGACTGGTTCCGGCCTCGAGCCAGCGTGCTCCACCGCCCAGGAAAAAACCAGCGGTGATGATCCCGACAAGGAGTGGTGTTTCCTCTTTGATAAACTGCTTCAATTGGTTCTCCTTTTCATCTGGCAATCCAGCACACAGTGTAACCAAAACTCAGGTGTAAAGCTGCTTTGGAGCGCGACCTCGATTCATGAATATTGACTCTGGGGGATGGAGTGAGACTGAGTGATGCAGGGGCGGGGCCCCTGCAAATCCGGAGGGGTTAAAGGCGCTCGATGATCGCCTGGGTAAACTCTGTGGTGCTGGCATTACCTCCCAGATCCCGGGTGACTCGATCCTTGGACTCGATCGTCTGGCGAACCGCATTACGGATCCGACTGGCCTGCTCGTTCATCCCCATGTGCTCAAGCATCTGTATCGCAGCCAGGATCACCGAGGTGGGGTTGGCGATGTTCTGGCCTGCGATATCCGGAGCCGAACCATGAACCGCCTCAAAAATAGCTGCATCCTTACCGATATTCGCCCCGGGAGCCAGTCCCAGGCCGCCCACCAGGCCGGCGCACAGATCCGAGAGGATATCGCCAAACAGATTGGTGGTGACAATCACATCGAAGCGCTCCGGATACATCACTAGGTTCATGCAGGTGGCATCGACAATCATCTCTTCACTGCTGATATCCGGATAACGCTCGGCGACCTCACGTGCGACCTCGAGAAACAGTCCGGAAGTAGACTTGAGAATGTTAGCCTTGTGAACCGCGGTGACTTTTTTGCGTCCTTCCCGGCGCGCTAATTCATAAGCATAGGTGATGATCCGCTCGGCACCCTCACGAGTGATAACACTGGTCGCCTCGGCACGGCTGCCGTCTTCGCTGAGGATCTGTCCCTCACCACAATACATCCCTTCGGTATTTTCACGGATGGTGATGATGTCGATATTTTCGTAGCGACTGTTGGTGCCTTTAAAAGAGAGGACCGGGCGCAGGTTGGCATAGAGCTGAAACTTTTTGCGAAGGCTCACATTAATTGAGGTAAAGCCGCCACCGACGGGAGTGGTCAGGGGACCCTTGAGGGCGATACGATTTTTCTCTATCAGCTCCAGGGTACGCTGTGGAAGCAGCTCACCCTCTTTTTCCAGAGCGGCCAGACCTGCATCGGCAAATTCATACTCCAACCCACAGCCTGCCTTATCTAGGATCGCCAGGGTTGCTTGGATAATACTTGGGCCGATCCCATCTCCGGGGATCACTGTGATTTTTTTTTCAGACATCTGTAGTTTCCATTTTCAGGTCAGAGCCATCTGCACAGGCTTGCATGGCAAGTAGCAGGGTACGGGGCCTGGAGCCCAAAGCATGCCAAGCGGCGCAGATAGGAGTGGAAATTGTAGGTGTTCTGTTAGGATAGCCGGGGAACACCGCAGGCATTGTAACAACAGGGCAACAAGTTGCAACTAAATTGATCAAAAAATGAGGGAGGGTAAGACCTCCCCCGGAGTGGTTATTTAATGATTTCGTAACATGGGATGTACTGGGTTCCCGGTAGCTTCATCCGCTGTTGCTTGACGAAGCTCTTGAGAAGCTTATCCATCAGCTTCATCAGCTTGGGATCGCCGTTAATCTTAAAGGGACCCTTCTCCTCGATCTGCTGGATCCCTGTTTCCTTGACGTTACCGGCGACAATGCCAGAGAAGGCACGGCGCAGGTTGGCTGCCAGCTGCTGAGGGGGCTGTTCCCAGTGCAGGTTGAGTTGAGTCATGTTGTCATGATCGGGCTCAAAGGGCTGCTGGAATTCAGGCTCAATCTTGAGGGTCCAGTTAAAGGAGTAAGCATCGCCGATCGCCTTACGATATTCCTTAACTTTTACCATGCTCTCCTTGAGAGTCCGCGCGACTCGCTGTGAATCATCGATAATGATCTCATACAGGCTGGCTGCTTTGGGGCCGAGTGTTGCCTGGATAAACTCATCAATGGTACGGAAGTAGTTTTCGCTCTCCTTGGGACCGGTCAGAATAATTGGCAGTGGCTGAAGCTTGTTTTCCGGATGCATCATGATCCCGAGAATATACAGCAGCTCTTCGGCGGTGCCGACGCCGCCCGGGAAGATGATGATCCCGTGGCCAAAGCGAACAAAGGCCTCCAGGCGCTTTTCGATATCCGGTAGGATCACCAGTTCGTTGACGATCGGGTTGGGGGGCTCGGCAGCGATAATGCTGGGCTCGGTTAATCCGATATAGCGGCCATGATGGACCCGCTGCTTAGCATGACCAATGGCGGCTCCCTTCATCGGTCCCTCCATGGCTCCAGGGCCACAGCCGGTGCAGATATTGAGTTCTCTGAGGCCTAATTCGCTTCCTACTTCACGGGTATAGTTAAACTCACGCTCATTGATCGAGTGACCCCCCAGCAGACGATGAGATTTGGATCGACGCCGGGACGGATTGTTTCAGCATTGCGCAGAACGTTGAAGATGAGATCGGTCAGGTTCGCTGGCTTTTCGCGATCCTCTTTTGACTTTCCTTCAAGCAAACCAGTGACATAGATGATATCTCGTAGCACAGAGAACAGGTGCTCCTGGATCCCGACAATGATCTCCCCATCCACAAAGGCATCTTCAGGAGCATCAAAAAGCTCCAGTTTGACACCGCGCTCACGGCGGATCACTTTGACATCGAATGACTTGAATTTTTCCAGTATCTCTTTGGAACTATCGGTTTGTGAGCCGCAATTGAGTACGGCCAAACAACAGTTGCGGAATAGCTGGTAGATCTCACTACTCGCGGTTTGCTTGAGCTGATCGACCTCCAACTGAGAAAGAAGTGCCATGCTTCCTACTGGGTTGAGGTGTGTAATCATATCGTCCCCTTATGTCCATATTTTGTACTTCTTGTGGCTGCGACACAGCACTTTTTGCAATGCTGCGCGCACTTGGGGACCTCAGTATCTTAATGACGAAGCGACTGCGGTCTATTTTGATCCTAGTGCGACTTAGATAAAAAGTGGAGAGCAGGTTGACTCATTTGCGTCTTTTTTGAGCGAAAAACTCAAATAACCCGGGATCTGCTGCTGGTTTGAGCTATCAGAGTCCGGGGTTGAGGGATCAGATACTGAGGATGACCCGGTTGCGCCCCTCATTTTTTGCCTGATACAGGGCGGTATCGGCTCGTTCAAACACGGTTGTCGAGGTATCGCCCTCCAGCAGCAGGGTTGCCCCGATGGAGATGGTGACCGAGATATTCTCATCCTTGAAGTGGAAGGGGATGTTGTTGACCGCTTCACGAATTTTTTCCAGCGGGGTGAATAGCTGATCGGCCGGGATATTGGGCAGCAGCAGGATAAACTCCTCCCCGCCGAATCGGGCCACAAAGTCGGTGTCTCGCAAAGAGAGCTGCAGGGTTCGGGCCACCACCTTTAGCACCTTGTCGCCGGCGATGTGGCCGAATCTGTCATTGACGCTCTTAAAGAAATCGAGATCGGCAATGGCGACACCCAGCGGAGTGCCATAGCGCTTCCAGCGCTTGAACTCCAGCTTCATCCGCTCTTCCAGGGCTTCCCGGTTACCGATCTGAGTCAGCTTATCGATATAGAGGCGGCTCTTCTGGATATCCAGCTGTTTCTTGTACTCATCGGCCTCTTCCTGAACCTGCTTGAGATGACTTCCCATATCATTGAGGCGATTGAGCAGGACCTGTTCACGGGCCTTGAGGTGGCGCCTTTGAATCATCATGGAGGAGATGGTGTCGATCCCGGACACCACACTGCGCTTGATGTCTTCAAACTCGGTGGCCTGCTGAGTGCTTTGTTGGAGTTCTGAGATGTGGGCTTGCAGGTTCGTATCCGCCTGCTCTCCCTGTTCATGGAGCTCGCAGCTCTCATTGACCGACTTATCGAAGTTATGTTGCAGCGAGGTCAGGTTATTACCCATTGCACCGAGTAGCTCCTGGAATGCCGTGCGCTCCTCATAGAGCCCCTGCATCAGTACCATCATCACCTGCAGGCTCACTTCTGTCAGTGAGTCGGGATCACTGCCTGCGAGTAGTTTCTTACGCAGCTCTTTGAGCTGATCGTTGAGGGGCTGGGACAGTTCGATATTCCCGACCAGCAATTGCAGCTTATCACTAAGCTCCTCGGTGAGTTGCTCCGGCACCTTACCATCGGCAAATGTCGCTTCAGAGGGGGCATCGCCGTTATGAAAGTGTCCCCACAGGTTTTGGTAAAAATCCAGAAGCTGCATGGTCTGCTGCTGGTACTCTCGCATCGAGTAGGGGTCCCGGGTGTTGAGCAGCTCCTTTAGGGTGACCTCAAACTCCCTAGGGAGCTGTTTAATTTTTTTGAGCTGGGTGCGCCCCTGGTGCAGTGCTTTGTCGCTGTCTGCAAAAGACTCTTCCTGGATATGGGCTTGCTTTAGCAGGTATTTATCAAAGGTATCGAGTTGCTCGGTGATCGATTCAAAACCCTGAAACTGATCGAGCTCATGTTTGAGGTCGGCGAGTCGGTTATCCAGCTCCCGATCCAAGCCCCGGCAGATATTCATGAGCTGCCCGATCAGGTGGCAGGCGAGTTTCTGCTCAGAGCTCAGGCGGGCTATTGCTTGCTGGTGCTGAGTCTGCTCATTAAGTAATTTCTGCTGCAGCTGCTCTGCATGTTGCCGGGCTGAATCGTCCATGAATGAATTGTCTCACTCTCCCTGCGGCGGCCTATTCACAAGGGTGTCTGGCGGCCAAAATTGCATGCCAGTCAATTTCCTCTTTCTCTAGGGAAGTGTTAACTCTGAGCAACCCTCTGTCAATGGCTTGCACACAACTTTCCCAGATCTCGCCACGGAAAAAAGCGGCCTGTGAACAGTTGATCGGGATTAGCTCAACCCAGCAGTTTTGTCCACTACGAAGGCCCAGTTGATTGGCTCCTGCCAGGGCAAAGGTGGCGATATCACTCAGGGCCAGGTGATCCAGGGCGCTGGGCTCTTTGGGAAGAAAGGGGACGCTGATGATTCCGGCACTCACTTCACGGCGCAGCGCGTAGGTGGAAGGAAAGTTTGCCAGATAACGGATCCACTCTTCGGTTTGATGATAGAGTTCATTTTTCTCAAGGTGAGGCAGTGCCAGTAGCAGGTTACCTTCACCGAGATCATAGATCCGGTCCGGATCATGAGCACGGTCTGCCACATATTGGCCAAACTGCTTGGTCAGGTGCAAAGAGATGGTCGAGCCCAGCCGTTCGCGCCACTCTCTTAAGAATTCGACCTTGAATAGCAGGTAGTGAAGCCTGTCCTTATTGGTATAGGGAGAGGACTCTTCCAGGTACCATTGTTCCGAGTCGATTTGTCGCTTCATCAGCTCCCGGGGCATTCTCAACAGAAGCTTACGCCAGTTAGGTAGTCCGGAGCGGATGTTCTGATAGATATCTTTGGACATCTTTTCATTGAGCAGCGCCAGACGCTTGTTGCTCAGGAACATCCAGAGCATCACCAGAGCCAGCATGAAGATACAGATGCTGCTGATTCCCAATAAAAACACCAGGGTCAGACGGTTCTGCTTGAGGCGGTTGTTGCTATCCTGGAGCTGTTTCAGCTCGTTTAGCTGCTCAAATGCCACCAGTTTTTGCTGCTGGGGCGGCTTCGATGCTCTCTTCAGGTGCAGCTGATGTTCAATGCTGCTGGCCTGTTTATTCGCATGGTAGGCTTTCTTATACAGCTGCTGATGCTCATAGACAGAGGCTTGTAACTCGTAGATGGTTCGCTCTGCATGCAGGTCGTGCAGTTTCTTTGCCTGTGGCAGCAGCTCATGCAGCGCATTCAGTGCCCGCTCAAATCTGAGTTGGCGAATATCGAGCTTGGTGAGCTCAAGGCGACTATTGAGCACGCCCTGAGGATCCTTGTGCTTGAGATACCCCTGCTCGGCACTTTGCAGATAGTTTTTCGCCTGAGGCCAATACTGCATCTGCAGGTAGGTTGAGCCGATCTGCTGATAGGTTTCGGTGATCTTCAGATCTGCATGCAGGTTACGATACAGATCCAGGGCATTGAAGAAGTAGACCAGGGCAATATTGTTTGAGCCCATGGCCCGGTTGAGCCTTGCCAGTTGAAACTGACTGCCCGCTAACAGGATACTGCTCCCCTGTTTTTCAGCAATCTCGGCTCCCTGATTTTCATATTGAATCGCTTTTTTCAGATTTCCCTGGTTGGCATAGAGTTCGGCGATAAACCAGCTCAGATGAACCCGCAGCAGATCATCCTTCACCTTGGCTGCTTTCTGGTAGGCCTGCAGATAGTGTTGTAGTGCCAGTTGAGGTTCATTCAGGGCCTGATAATAGCTTCCTTCCCCAAAGCGTAGCCAGGCCAGCTGGGTGGAGGAACCGTGATCATTAAGCTCAAGCTGTAAGCCCTTGAGAAGCAGCCGGGCCTGGTCGAACTGCTGCAGGTTGATGTAGTTAGCCAGGCGCAGCAGGGACAGGTTAAAGGGAAGGTCTCCCGCCTTCTCTCCTAGAATCTGGGTGCGCTTTTCGGCCTGATCGATCATCTCCAGAGAACGGGCGTAATCGTGCATCGCCTGGGTGTAGATAAAGGCTTTCAAATAGTAGTTTTGTGCCTGCTGCAGAGTAAATCTCGGGCCTTCAGAGAGATTTTCTGCCTTTTCAATGCTCAGCAGGGCGTCCCGCTTTTCAGACATATTGAGCTGACATTTCGCCTGCATCTGAAAGGCGGTGATCTGCTGGGTTGCCTGGAAATAGTTGAGCTTTTTACCATGGCTGGTCGAGCCGGAAGTCGAGGTTGCGGAAGACTCAGGATGCAGATATTGCTGGGTGTACTGAACGCAGAGCGAGGGCTCGGAGTTCACATCAGATTTCGCCTTATTGAGCAGCATTGGCAACAATACATCGCTGATATTCAGCGGTAGTGTTGAGCTACTCAGCTGCGCGGCAAAGCTTTGCAGCGGCAGCAAAATCAGTATTAGCGACAGGACAAGCGTTTTCCGCATTAAATATCTATATGGTAAAACGGCGAATGGGCCTTCATGTTAGCGCCCCGGGCTGGGAGCGTCCAGCCCGGTGGGCGATTATTGTCGGATGTTGCGGATATTTTCCGGGGTTTTCTGAAAATTACTACGAAACGGATTGATATCCAGCCCTCCGCGTCGGGTGTAGCGGGCATAGACGGTCAGTTTTTCTGGTTGGCAGTAGTGCAGAAGATCAGAAAAGATGCGTTCGACACACTGCTCATGGAACTCGTTGTGATCGCGAAAAGAGACCAGGTAACGGAGCAGGGCTTCGCGATCGATTTTGCAGCCCTGATAGTGGATGGTCACACTCCCCCAGTCCGGCTGGCCGGTTACCAGGCAGTTTGACTTGAGAAGGTGGGAGCACAGGGTCTCCTCCACCTGTTTATCTGAGGTCGCATTCTCCAGGTATTTAGGATTGAACTGGTAACTATCGATGGCGATATCCAGATCATCGATACACTCGCCAGGAATATGGGCGATCTCAGCCCTGGCCTGGGTGAGCTCAAAGAGCTGAACCGAAACCTCGCCCTGAGCGCAGTTGCTAAGATCCTGACTCATGGTGTTTTCCAGCTCCCTGAGGCTGGAGAAGTGGCTCTGGTTAAAGCTATTCAGGTAAAGCTTGAATGATTTTGACTCGATGAGATTTAAGCTTGCGGCGTTGATGCGAACCTCACCAATCGCCACCATGGGTTTGCCCTTGGGGTTAAGCCAGGAGATCTCATACAGGGTCCAGATATCCTCACCGGAAAAAGGCAGCTCGGCCAGCAGGTTCAGATCGCCGCGGTTCAAAGAGCGGGGAACCGGCTGCAGTAGTTGTGGGCTGTACTGAGTGACATAGTCGCTGCGCTTTCCAAGCTCCAGATCCGCAAGCTCAGCCGCATCTTTGTAGGGATCATGTTTTGCCATTGTTCATCCTTAAAACTTTCTGGGAGAATATGCGCGCAATTGTGGAGAATTTATATGGCAAATCAAGTTTTTTGTGCGCTGCAATCCTATATTGAGCGCTGGCAACATTGGTGTAAATCCCGCCATCTTGAACCCAAGCAGGAGTTCGATGCCGACTGGTTATCTCCCTGTCAGCAGGGGAAGCCCCGGGAGGATGAAATCGTCTGGTGGCCCTCTGAGCGCGGCAGGGCTGGTGACTTTTCCAATGTGGAGCAGGCGCTGGAGTTATCACTGCACTCGGATGTGTGCCAGTTTTATAGCCACTACTTTAGTGGGCCTCTGCCAGCACTATACAAGGGGCTGGCCATTGAGCTGGTACAGCCCTGGAATGAGGAGGATTTTTCCAGGCTCCAGGAAAACCTGATTGGCCACCTGCTGATGCAGAAAAAATTGAAACGTGCTCCGACCCTGTTTATTGCCAGTTGCCGGGATGAGATGCAGATCATCTCGGTCGATAATCAAAGCGGCGAGGTGCTGCTTGAGAAACTGAGTAAGGGGCAGAGGATCCCGCTGGGAGTCGACCTGTCCGGCTTTCTGGACAGGCTGGAGCCCTGGCTAGGCGACTAAGTAGTCACCGGGTGCCTGTTGGGCTCCCGAGATCCTGCGAATCATACCAATCTTAATAGTTAAGTGATCAGGGTGCAGCTAACCCCAATTTGGATAATCTGTGAGTCATTTAGCCCGTTGGTAGCATGGATGCTGGCATCGAGCATACAGGATGTACTTGCTGCGTGGCGCAAATGACTCATGGATTATCAGAACAAGCTGATCACCTTTCTTTCATGATAGGTATCACTTCAGGTTCTCATAGGTCGAGTGGCTGGCATCATCCGGGGACTGAACCCGGATCTCTACCACCCGCATTCCCAGCATCTGCAGGCTACCCTCAAGGGGCTCGATGCCATCTGTGGTGTAGCTGAAACCGTAGTCGGTGATAAAGCGCAGCGGGGACAGGGTTACCCGGTTGTGAGCACGGAACAGCTCAAGCAGTTGCAATCCCTCACGCTGGCAGTAGTCCTGAATATAGCGTTTAGCATATTCACTCTGCTGGCGCTGTTTATAAAACAGCGCCATCACACCCACAGCTAACAGGATCAGCAGTAGGTTAACCACCGGAGCGCATCTCACTGAGCAGGCTATCCAGTCCCTTTTGAATGTCCGGATCCGTATGACCCGTATGCAGCAGAGGTAGTAGCTGCAGACGAAGCTGAGGTTGGGAAACCAGCTCCCGGTACAGGGGGCAGAACAGGACTGCCGGCTCGCTAATGGTCGCCAGGGTTTTAAGATAAAGCTCCAGAAGATCGTTATCGCAGAGATCTTCAAAACTGCGGGCAGCGATAACCAGTAGCAGTTCGGTGCCTGGGGCTGCCATCAACAGCTTGGCGATGAGCTGGCGGCGGCGCTTTGCCTGAGGAGCCCCTGTGGTAGCCCGCAGCAGCATCGCAATCTTTTGCGGATTGGGCTCGGCGAGCTCCAGCTCCCGGTTGATCATCTGGTAGAGGCTGTCAAACACCCCTTTGGGTAGCTCGCTCTGCTCCAGTAGCTGGCACAGGGTATAGAGAGGCGTTTCATCCAGTTTGGGCAACAGCCGGCACAACGAGTCGACGGGGGTATCATGGCGCAGGCGAATGACATAATCGGCAAACCCCTGCAATCCGAGCTGCTCCCAGGGCTTCGCCTCGGGTGTGCCATCGAGATAGGTTTGGACATCGGGGTACCAGTGTGAGGGCGGCAGGTGAAACTTTTCCGCGATCATGGCGTGCAGTAGTGCCAGCTTCTCCTGGGCCGGTTTGAAGACAGCCGGGTTGCTGGCGAGGCGCTGTTGCTGCTCCTCATTCAGGTTTCCGGTCAGGTTGCTACCCAGGATCTCGGCCACCGATTCAAGGAACTGGCTGGGGGCAGCCGGGTGCAGCAAGCCACGTTCATCTAAAGGAAATTTTAAAAACCAGATATAATGCTCGTTTGATAGCTGAGGATTCCAGAACAGTACCGCAAGCCAGGCGTGTTGCTGGAGCGGCCAGGGGTAGGGGCACTGGTTTTGCTCTATCTGGGAAAATGTCTGGTTATCAATGGGGCGGATCCGTCGTCCCAGATCATAGATCTGGTACCGGGTATCCGCCTGTACAAGAAAATCTGTAAGGGTCTTGATAAGCATGAGATCCAACAACTTTGGTCAATGAGCCCCCATTATAGAGAGGAAAGCGTTGATATGCATGCAGATGCAACACCCGAGCAGAAAGCTCAACAAACATTAGAGTTATTGAACCTGTTGGAGCAGGAGCTAAAGCTCCGGTTATTCTGGGAGGAGGTGATGCCATCTGTCGAGGCGCTTTCAAGCCAGCAGCCCTTCTGTGTGGATACCCTGGAGTTTACCCAGTGGCTGCAGTTTATCCTGTTGCCGCGGATGCGAGCCTTGATCGATGGTGGGCACCCATTGCCTGAGGCGATCTCAATTACCCCGATGGCAACCGAGGCCCTCAAAGATCATCCAGTGCGTGCCGCAGAGCTTATCGAGATCATCGCCCGCTTTGATGAGCTGCTAAGCGGAAAACCGGCAGAGCGAGACTGAGATGTTAGAGATCCTCTATCAGGATGAGCAACTGGTGGCAATCAACAAGCCTGCAGGCTTGCTGGTCCACCGCAGCATGCTGGATCGTCACGCCACAGAGTTCGCGATGCAGATGTTAAGAGATCAGTTGGGTCGGCATGTCTATCCGGTGCACCGGCTGGATCGCCCGACATCCGGTGTGCTGCTGTTTGCACTGAACCCCGAGATGGCCCGCTCAATGACTGAGCTTTTTAGTGAGCGCTCTGTGAAGAAGCGCTATCTGGCCCTGGTGCGCGGTTATCTGCCTGATCAGGGGCTCATCGATTATCCGCTGAAACCCAGGCTGGATAAGTTAGCCGATGCGGATGTGAGCCAAGATAAAGAGGCGCAGGAGGCGCAGACCGAATATCGCTGTTTGGGAAAGGTGGAACTGCCCTATGCGGTGATTAGTCGCTACCCGACCAGTCGCTACAGCTTAGCCTTGCTCAGTCCGCTCACCGGGCGTAAACACCAGCTGCGCAGACATATGGAGCACCTGTATCACCCCATGATTGGTGATACCACCCATGGCGAAGGGCGACATAATCGCTTTTTCCGTGAGCATTTCGGGGTGAGTCGCCTGCTACTGCACTCTTTGTCCCTGGAGTTTATCCACCCCGAGAGCAATGAGCCTGTTTGTATTGAGGCATCTCTGGATGAAGCCATGGGTGGCTTGCTGCAGACGCTGGGATGGAGCCAGGAGCTCTGGCAATCCTGAACTGCCAGAGCGGATAGCGGACTACTATTTTTTCTTTTGCATCATCGCCTTGAGATCGGCAAAGGGGTTGTGAGTGGCCTGCTCATGCTTGAGATCATCGCCCGCCTCGACCGAAGAGCCATAGGTTTCGGCTTCGAGGTACTTTGAATGCTCATGATCGTGGCAATAAAGGCACAAAAGCTCCCAGTTCGAACCATCTTCCGGGTTATTGCTGTGGTCATGATCGATGTGATGAACCGTGAGCTCTCTTAGGTTGGAGTAGGTAAATTCACGGGCGCAGCGGCCACAGACCCAGGGAAAGAGCTTGAGGGCCTTATCGCGATAGCCCTGTTCTAACTGGGCGTATTTTGGTGGAATGTATGCCATAGGATTCTTGAGGTTGATTTTTTCCGCACTATAGCACTGCAGGGCCGCCGCTGACATCCTCCGTTTGCATAATATTTGAGTGTGCGGCTTTGTGTTAGATAAGGCTTTGCCCAGAGGTTTATCATGAATCTCAAGAGAGCAGGGGATCAGCCAGAGGGAGTCGTTGCCCGGTTTAAAGAAAAACGGGGCGATATGCCCCGGCGAGTTTACAGACGCTCCAGATCCGCTTCAATTTCGTTGATCTTGCTCTGAACCACCTTCTCCAGGTGGCGAAGATCGCTGAGTATCTTCTTCTTAAGATCGCGGGGGATCGGGGTCGGTTTACTATGATTGAGCTCTTCGAGTACCTTGCTGAGGTTTTCATCCAGCTCGCCGGAGGCGGTACAGGGGTACTTGAGTTTGACACTCTTGGCGAAAAATTCACCCGGTTTCTTCTTCAGGTAGATTTTCAGAATATCGTTACCCGATTCCTGGCGCAGGCTGTAACGATCGATCTGGGCGGGATCGCTGATCCCCACGTTGTACAGATTCTCAGACACTCCCTTCTCCTTTATTGGATTCGAAACATGCAAATCGCCAGGGGAGCCCCTGGCGTAATCAATTATTCAACACTACGCAGCAGTGCGTTGATCCCAACCTTAGCCCGGGTTTTGGCATCAACTTTTTTGACGATGATTGCCGCATACAGGCTGTAGTTACCGCACTTAGATGGCAAGGAGCCGGAAACCACCACTGAGCCAGCAGGTACCCGGCCATAATGGATGGTGTCGGTTTCTCTGTCATAGATGCGGGTGGACTGGCCAATGTAGACCCCCATGGAGATCACGCTGCCCTCTTCGACGATCACTCCCTCAACCACTTCGGAGCGCGCCCCGATAAAGCAGTTATCTTCGATGATGGTCGGGGTTGCCTGCAGCGGCTCAAGAACGCCACCTATGCCTACACCACCGGAGAGGTGTACATTGGCGCCGATCTGCGCACAAGAGCCCACGGTGGCCCAGGTATCAACCATGGTGCCTTCTCCGACCCGGGCTCCGATGTTGACATAGGATGGCATCAATACCGCGTCACGGGCGATGTAGGCACCCTTACGAACGGTGGCCGGTGGTACCACCCGCACACCCTGCTGCTCAAACATCTCCTGGGTGTAGTCGGCGTACTTAAGGGGCACCTTGTCGTAGCACTTAAGATCGTTATGATCGAACACCTCGTTGTTATGGATGCGGAAATAGAGCAGTACCGCTTTTTTGATCCACTGATGCACGACCCATTCGCCTGCTATCTTTTCGGCAACGCGCAGCTCACCGGCATCCAGCTTCTGCAGGGTGGTTTCGATGGCAAGGCGGGTTGCATCATCGACCAGTGCCGGAGTGATATCTTGCCTGCGCTCGTAGGCTTCCTCGATTATTGCTTGTAACTCTGTCATGGTTCGTCTCTTTATCAGTGAAGATAGAGGCTATTTTTATCACATTTCTCTGTCATTATTCAGCGATTGCAGCAGTTTTTCCGTCAGTTGCCTTTTTAGCGAGTCGTCAAGCGGCCGATCCTGGCGATCGGTGAGCATAAACAGATCCTGTGCCTGCTCGCCGATTGTGGTGATCTTGGCCGAATGTAGCTGCAGCTTACACTCCTGGAACACGGCGCCGACCCGTGCCAGAAGGCCCGGGATATCCAGAGTTTTCAGCTCCATCAGGGTGTGCTTATGGCTCCCCGCGGTTTGCAGGAACAGGATACGGGTATTGACCCTAAACGGCTGAAGGCGCCTACTCAGGCGCTCTTTCTTGCGAACCTTGGAGGTGGGGCGCTTGAGCGCATGCAGCAGCGCCTGCTGGATCTTGGGGATCCTATGATGGGAGAGGGGCGAGCCATCGGGCTCCAGGATCACAAAGCTGTCCAGGGCCTTCTCCTCCCGGGTCGTCATGATTTGTGCCTGATGAATGGTCAGACGCTTTTGACTGAGCAGGGTTGCCACGCTGGCAAACAGGTTGGGCCTATTGTTGCAGTAGAGCAGCAGCTCACTGCTGCCCCGGGCGCTGTCCGAGGTGATACTGACCAGGGGAGAGTTCTCTCCCTGCTGCTGGTGGGCCAGAATTGCCTGGGTATGATTGATCACCTGCTCATCGCTGTAGCGAATAAAGTAATCGCTCTTAAACTGTTGCCACAGCTTATCGATAAGCGCCGTTGATTCACCACGTTTTTGTAACTGCAGCCGGCAGCGCCGCTGGCGATCGCGAATTTGCCGCCTGACATCCATCGACAGTTCAGGCCCCTGGCGAAGCATCCGCTGGGTAGCGAAATAGAGCTGGCGCAGCAGGCTTCCTTTCCAGTCATTCCACAGCTTATCGTTGGTGGCGTTCATGTCGGCGACCGTCAGGCAGTAGAGAAGATCCAGATGGCGCTCATCGCCAGCCTGCAGTGAAAATTCACGGATCACCTCGGGATCACAGATATCTCTGCGCTGGGCCGTGGTCGACATCAGCAGGTGATGACGCACCAGCCAGGAGACGATCTCACTCTCCTTGTGGCTTAACTGATGCAGCCTGCAAAACTCATAGGCGGTCTCGGCACCGATCTCGCTGTGGTTGCCCCCCTTGCCCTTGCCGATGTCATGGAACAGGGTGGCGAGGTAGAGCAGCTCCGGCTTATACAGGTGCTGTAGCAGCTGATGACACAGGGGATAGTTGCTTTGACCCTCGGCCGAGGCGATGAGTCTCAACTTAGTGAGGGCCCTGATGGTGTGCTCATCAACCGTATAGGTGTGCAACAGATCAAACTGCATCTGGCCGACGATCCCTTTCCACTCGGGGAAGTAGCTCGAAAGCAGATCATAGTGGTGCATCAGCTCGAACGCTTCTATGGCCTTGGGGTGGCGTAAAATCGCCAGCATCAGGCGGCGGCAGGCTTCGGATTGACATAGAGGAGCGGTCAGCTTTTGCTTAACCTTGTAGAGCTCCCGGAGTGTGACTGCGCCGATCCGCTCGGCTTGCGGTTGGGTGATCAGGGTGTAAAAGAGTGCCAGCAGTGAGCTGGGATCTTCACTGAAGATCGATGGATGGCGGATCTCAAGCTGTGGGCCTCGCAGCTCAAATTGAGCAGTGATCGGTTGGCAGGTGATCGGCTGGCGATTGATGATGTGCTCATCAAAAAGCTCCAGCAGTAGCTCATTGAGCTCACTGACCCGGCGCACCACCTGATAGAAGTGGCGCATCATGGTCTCGACCGGACGGTTTCCCTCGCCGGACCAGCCCAGCAGCTGGGCCACGCTGCGTTGGTGATCGAATAGCAGTCGGTTATCTTTTTTGCCACTGATAAGGTGCAGGGCAAATCTCAGTCGCCACAGGCTATCCCGGCAGCCGGTGAGCTCTTTGGCTTCGGCCTGGCTTAGAAAACCGCTAATCGCCATCTCCTCCACCGAGTGACTTCCCAGGTGGCGGCGCGCGATCCAGCCTATGGTCTGTAGATCCCGCAAGCCTCCCGGATTATGCTTGAGATCTGGCTCCAACAGGTAAACCGTGTTGCGATATCTCTGGTGGCGCTGCTTTTGCTCTTCGCACTTAGCTTCAAAAAAAGCCTCGCTACTCCAGAAGAGATCACTATCGAGCACCTGCTGCAGCTCGGTAAACATGGGGGCCGCTCCGGCGATGAGCCGTGACTCCATCAAACTGGTGGCGACCGTGATATCTTTTTTCCCCTGCTCGATGCACTCATCCTGGGTACGCACGCTGTGGCCGATATCCAGGTGGAGATCCCATAGCAGGGTCAGAAAGTGGCTGATTTGCTTGGATTGGTGAGGCTCGAATGTATCGGTGATCAGGACCAACAGATCTATGTCTGAACCCGGCAGCAGCTCCTGGCGACCATAGCCCCCGACGGCAATCAACGCCATGGATTGCGAAGAGATAGCGGTACATTGATTCCACAGAGCCTGTAGCAGGCGATCAAACTGCTGTGCCCGATAGTGCACCAGCTCGGCAACGGGAGTATTGGCACTGAATGCCTCGCTGAGCTGATTGTCCAGGTTCTCAATAAACAGCCGTCCCTGCGGTAGATCCACCGCAGCACTAAGAAAGGGGTCAAGCTGCGAAGGATCAAGAGGCATCTGAAACGTCCTTGTCTTGGTGGGGATTAAGAGGTGATGAATCGCTCGATGCTATCATCTCTGCGCAGGGTAAGGACTTCACATCCCTGCTCGGTGACCAGCAGTGTGTGCTCCCACTGAGCGGACAGGGAGCGATCTTTGGTCACCACGGTCCAGCCATCTTTGAGCATCTTGCAGTGACGTTTGCCCGCGTTGATCATCGGCTCGATGGTAAAACACATGCCGGGCTCAAGAATCGGCCCGGTGCCGGCACGACCATAGTGTAATACTTGGGGCTCTTCGTGGAACAGGCGACCGATACCGTGGCCACAGTATTCACGGACCACCGAGTAGTCATTTTTCTCGGCATGCTTTTGGATCGCGTGACCAATGTCACCTAAGTGAATGCCGGGTTTGACCATCTCGATGCCAAGATAGAGACACTCATGGGCAACACGGCACAGGCGCTCCGCCAGGATGGAGGGCTTACCTACCATGAACATCTTGGAAGTGTCACCATGATAGCCATCTTTAATCACCGTGATATCCACATTGATAATATCGCCGTCTTTGAGTTTCTTATCGGCGGGGATCCCGTGGCAGATCACATGATTGACGGATGTGCAGATCGATTTAGGGAAGCCGTGATAGTTTAACGGGGCAGGGATCGCCTGCTGCTTGTCGACAATATAGTCATGGCAGATCTGATTGAGCTCCTCGGTGGTGATCCCTTTGCGTACGTGTGGTTCTATCATCTCCAGCACTTCGGCAGCCAGGCGTCCGGCCACGCGCATCTTTTCAATTTCTTCTGCAGTTTTGATCTGTATTGTCATTCCTATTCTCTGTCATCGTGCGGCTTGCGCTCGCCTTTTCAACCAAAGCGGAAATTTTATCCACTCCTGCGCCGAACTTCCACCGCTTTATCTTTGTGGTTACTGAACAACTGACCAGCATTCGTTCAGTTTGTATTAAGTGTAAATTAAGTAGACTTGGTTCTGCAGAGAGCGATAAGACCTGTGCTCTGAGGCAACTCAGAGGAAACCTATATTTTGAGCAGCATGATTTCGGGGTACTATGCCCCGATTTTTTTGCCTGCAATTCAGTTAATCTTCCCCAGTTTTGCATCCGAGCATCCATGTCAATCACGGCCCGACATATGCGGTGAGCAGTCAATCGCTAGCGGAACTAAAAGTTTAGCTTGGCCTGCGGTAAGCGGACTCCGGCCTGAGGGGATTGCTTGTCCAATCCCCACTGAACTTCCAAGGACGCCCCGGAATTTGCTTCATCAGATTCACTAAAACAGACAGACGAAACGTCCATATTCCGGCTGTCTTTCAATCGCGTCCATGCGATTGATAAGTTCATCAACAATGAAACATTCAGCGCAAATAGACGGGGCCTAACACCCTCGTGAGCGAGCGCCGAGGGTAGCCGATGAGGATTGCTTTTTCCGAGGCAGGATGCCGAGCACCGTAGCTTGATGGAGGGACCCATCACGCGCAGGGAGCTTTTGGTTACTTTTCTCGGTAGAAAAGTAACTCACCCGCCCGGTGATTCGGGCCATGCAGCGCAGCTGCAAAATGCTATCTGCAGGATAAAAGCAGGTTCAGTTTGACCTGCGGGCAGCTGATTTATGCCTGTGGCACAGATGTCCGGCCGCGGACAGCGGGAAGAAGGTATTGCTTGTCCAATACCCTCTTCACTCCCAAGGACACCCCGATATTTGCTTCATCCTCAAGTTTCAAATTCGCAAAGGTACAGACAAACAGTACGTCCATGTACTGATTGTCTTTTCGCTGCATCCCTGCAGCTCACCATTTGCTCCTATTTGAAGCTCTCGGCGCAAATAGACGGGGCCCAAAACCCCCCGTGAGCGAGCGCTGAGGTGAATTGATAGCTACAGTTTTTCTTTTCGAGACATGGATGGCGAGCTGCGAAGGTCGATGGTTGGACCCATCGTGCGTAGCGAGATTTTGCCTACTTTTGACGATACAAAAGTAGGGCGCTGTCGGGCGCCCCCGACATCTATGCAGCGCAGCTGCAAAAATAAGCTATCCGCAGGCCGAATCATTATAATTTCCTGTCGCCGGTCAGCACCGGCGTGATGTGGCGAAACCACAAAGCCAGCCGTAGCGCAGCTACATACAAACCACCACCCGTTAGGTCGACAAAAAACTAGCCATAAATTTGTGCTTATGGTATAAAGCGCGCCTAATGTTCGTCGTTCGTCCCGAGCTGTTCGGGCGGACATATGTTAAAACACACACGTATCGGCACATACACCTGGGTGCCCGCAAGGGTCGGTGCTATGGGATGCGTGGAGGCCTAACCCTTAAGAGAGGATTAAAATGGCAAAAGTTTCTATGCGCGACATGCTGAAAGCGGGCGTACATTTCGGTCACCAGACTCGTTACTGGAACCCAAAAATGAAGCCTTATATCTTTGGCGCTCGTAACAATGTTCATATCATCAACTTGGAAAAAACCGTTCCAATGTTCAACGATGCGATGAACTTCATCAGCTCTGTTGCTGCTAAGAAAGGTAAGATCCTGTTTGTTGGTACCAAGCGCGCTGCAAGCGAAGCGGTTCAGCAGGCTGCTCAGCGTTGTGACCAGTTCTACGTGGATCACCGCTGGTTGGGCGGTATGCTGACTAACTGGAAAACTGTTCGTCAGTCCATTAAGCGTCTGAAGGATCTGGAAGTACAGAGCCAGGACGGTACTTTTGAAAAGCTGACCAAGAAAGAGGCGCTGATGCGTACTCGCGAAATGGAAAAGCTGGACAAGAGCCTGGGTGGTATCAAAGACATGGGCGGCCTGCCTGACGCTCTGTTCGTAATCGATGCCGATCACGAGCACATCGCGATTAAAGAAGCAAACAACCTGGGTATCCCTGTTGTTTCTCTGGTTGATACCAACTCTAACCCAGATGGTGTTGACTATATCATCCCTGGTAACGACGACGCGATCCGCGCTGTTCAGCTGTACCTGAATGCTGCAGCTGACACTGTCATCGAAGCTCGTGAGACTGACATCGCTGTTCAGGCTGAGCAAGACGAGTTCGTCGCTGAAAACAAAGGCGAGTAAGGCGTTACGACTTTTTAAGTCGCCCTTTACCGGTTGATTGAAAACCGATTTGCTTAATAGGGGCCCTTTTGGCCCCTATTTCTTGTCAAAACAAGAGCGAGGATTATTGAAATGGCAACTGTTACAGCTGCTCTGGTTAAAGAACTGCGTGAGCGTACTGGCGCAGGTATGATGGATTGTAAGAAGGCGTTGCAAGCTGCGGATGCAGACATCGAGCTGGCAATTGAGAACATGCGTAAGTCTGGTCAGGCAAAGGCAGCTAAGAAAGCTGGCCGTGTTGCTGCTGAAGGTATCATCTTCGGTAAAGCTGACGCAGATAAGGCGGTTCTGGTTGAGCTGAACAGCGAAACTGACTTCGTAGCTAAGGATGCAAGCTTCAACGCATTCGGTAACAAGCTGGCAGAGATCGCTCTGGCGAACGGCATCGAGTCTGTTGAGGCTCTGAATGCTGCTGAGTTTGAAAACGGCGAAGACGTTGCAACCTCTCTGACCAACCTGATTGCTAAGATCGGTGAGAACATGAACCTGCGTCGTGTGACCCTGGTTAAAGGTGAGACTCTGGCAAGCTACATCCACGGTGGCCGTATCGGTGTTATCGTGAACATGACCGGTGGCAACGCCGAGCTGGCTAAAGATATCGCAATGCATGTTGCTGCTTGTAACCCTCAGTTCGTTAAGCCTGAAGATGTTCCGGCTGACGTTGTTGAGAAAGAGAAAGCGATCCAGATCGACATCGCGATGAACTCTGGCAAGCCTGCAGAGATCGCAGAGAAGATGGTTACCGGTCGTATGAAGAAGTTCACCGGTGAGATCTCTCTGACTGGTCAGCCTTTCGTTAAAGATCCTTCCATGAGCGTTGCTCAGCTGCTGAAGCAGGAAAATGCTGACGTAGTTAACTTCGTACGTTTCGAAGTTGGTGAAGGTATCGAGAAGAAAGAAGAAGACTTCGCAGCAGAAGTTCAGGCTCAGATCAACGCAACCAAGGCTTAATCGCCGCTTGATTTGATTCATCAAGACCGCGGCTCGCCGCGGTCTTTTAGCATCGGGAGACACAAAAAGATGACAACCTCTTCCAAACCCGTCTATAAGCGAGTTTTGTTGAAGCTCAGCGGCGAAGCGCTGCAGGGCGAGGATGGTTTTGGTATCGACCCTTCGATACTGGATCGCATGGCGCTGGAGATCAAGGAGCTGATTGAGCGTGGTGTGCAGGTTGGCCTGGTTATCGGTGGTGGTAACCTGTTCCGTGGTGCCGGCCTGGCCGAAGCCGGGATGAACCGGGTGGTTGGCGATCACATGGGGATGCTGGCAACCGTGATGAACGGTCTGGCGATGCGTGATGCGTTGCACCGGGTTGATGTCAATGCACGGGTGATGTCAGCGATTCCACTGCAGGGGATCTGCGATAACTACAACTGGGCCAATGCGATCAGTATGTTGCGTCAGGGCCGGGTAGTGATCTTCTCTGCAGGAACCGGTAATCCCTTCTTTACCACGGATTCGGCGGCCTGTCTGCGCGGTATCGAAATCGAAGCGGATGTTGTGCTCAAGGCGACCAAGGTTGATGGTGTCTACAGTGCCGATCCTGTTAAAGATCCACAAGCGGAACTCTACCATGAGCTTGACTACAGCCAGGTGCTGGAAAAAGAGCTTAAGGTGATGGATCTGGCGGCCTTTACCCTGGCTCGCGATCACGGAATGCCGATTCGGGTGTTCAACATGAACAAGCCCGGAACCCTGGCCAAGGTGATCTCAGGAGACCAGGAGGGGACTCTTATTCACCAACTCGCGCAATAAGCTCTGGTTCTTGGTGCAGTTTGCGCTAGAATAGAGCGGATTTATTCCTGAAAGGTTTTGAAAGGATAGTGGCCGTGATTAACGATATTAAAGAATCCGCAAAACAGCGTATGGAGAAGAGCGTTGAGGCGTTCAACACCCATATGGCAAAAATTCGCACCGGACGTGCACACCCTAGCCTGCTGGATAACATCACAGTTGAGTACTATGGTGTTCCAACTCCACTGCGTCAGGTAGGGAATGTGACTGCAGAAGATGCGCGCACCCTGGCGATCACCGTATTTGATAAGACCCTGATCCAGCCGGTTGAAAAGGCGATCATGATGTCCGATCTGGGACTGAACCCATCATCAGCAGGTACAGTGATCCGTATTCCCCTGCCTCCTCTGACGGAAGAGCGTCGTAAAGATCTGATCCGCCTGGTTCGCGCTGAAGCGGAGCAGGGCCGTGTTGCCGTACGTAACATTCGCCGCGATGCGAACAGCGACATCAAGGCGCTGCTCAAAGAGAAAGAGATCAGTGAAGATGATGAGCGTCGCGCTGAGGACGACGTTCAGAAGATCACTGACGGCTACATCAAGAAAATTGACGAGTTCTTGTCTGTAAAAGAAGATGAGTTAATGGAAATATAATCCGTTATTCAGTTATAGTAGCCGACGCCGTGTAGTTCCCTGCACGGCGTTCCTTTTGCTGCGGAGAGATGGGATGTCATTACCAGATGCACTGACTCAAACTGGTGAGGCCAGTTTGCCTCGACATGTTGCTATCATCATGGATGGCAATGGTCGCTGGGCCAAGGAGCGTGGCAAGATGCGGGTCTTCGGCCACAAGGCCGGGGTAAAGGCGGTGCGCAATACAGTTTCATTTGCAGTCAAGCTCAAGCTGGAAGCTCTGACTGTGTTCGCGTTTTCAAGTGAAAATTGGCGTCGTCCCGAGGGAGAGGTCAATGCACTGATGGAGCTGTTTTTTACAGTTCTGGGCTCAGAGATCAAACGCCTACATAAGAACAATGTCCGACTAAAAATCATTGGTGATCTCAGCCGTTTTAGTGACAGGTTGCGCAAGAAGATTGCTCAGGCCGAAGCGCTCACCGAAAACAACAGCGGCCTGCAGCTTAACGTTGCGGCTAACTATGGTGGCCGCTGGGATATCACACAGGCAAGCCGCGCGCTTGCGCTTAAGGTTCAGCAAGGAACCCTTGCGGTGGATGATATCGATGAGGCGCTGCTGTCACAACACATCTGCATGTCCGAGCTGGCCCCGGTCGATCTTTTGATCCGTACCGGAGGAGACTGCCGGATCAGTAACTTTCTGCTATGGCAACTTGCCTATGCAGAGCTCTATTTTACTCCCCTGTTATGGCCTGATTTTGATGACGCCGCTTTTAGTGAAGCGGTCGCCTCCTTTGTTCGTCGCGAGCGCCGCTTTGGCTGCACCGGAGAGCAGATCCGGGAGCTGATCTCCGGCCAGGCTCAATCTACTGTTTAAAGAGAGGTTTTCCTTGCTCAAACAACGAATCATCACCGCCATCGTGTTGGTCGCTGTCGTTCTGGGGTGCATATTTTTCCTGCCGTTGAATCTGTTTACCATAGTGGCAGCCTTGCTGGTAACAGCGGCGGGCTACGAGTGGGGGCGCTTTTTGTGTAACAAGCGTGCCGTTTGCGTGGTGAGTGCCGTGGTGACACTGGTGATTGTCGCCTTCTCCGGCGGTTTTGTCATTGAGGATATCAAGCTTGCGACCTTCAATGATAAAGCCCTAGAGCTGATGCTATCCCTGTCTGTCCTGTGGTGGCTGTTCTCGGTGTGGATGATCGCTGTCTACCCCAGGGGCACAGGCTTCTGGTTTAAGAGCTCCTGGCTCAAATCCTTCTCCGGAGTGTTGACACTGATTCCGTTTTACTGGGCCATGGTGCTGGTGTTTGCGCCGGGCAACGTGGATGCACCCATGCATGGTGGCTGGGGACTGTTGAGCGTGATGGTCCTGGTATGGGTCGCCGATTCCGGGGCCTATTTCTGTGGCCGTGCCCTGGGTAAGAACAAGCTGGCACCTAAAGTCAGTCCTGGCAAAACCCGCGAAGGCCTCGCCGGTGGTGTGGTGCTGGCGGTAATTGTGGCGGCAATCATTGGTTACTGCATCGGTTACCGGGGGCACGAGATGTATGTCTGGCTGGTGAGCTCTCTGGCGGCGGTACTGTTCTCCGTGGTGGGCGATCTGACCGAGAGCATGTTCAAGCGTGAGGCGGGGATCAAAGATAGTGGACAGATCCTGCCGGGCCATGGTGGTATCTTGGATCGCATTGACAGCCTGACGGCGGCACTACCCGTGTTTGTATTTTTCTATCGACTGCTCAGTTAAGGAGTGATGATGCAGGGCGTGACGATTCTGGGAGCGACCGGCTCTATTGGCCAAAGCAGTTTGCGTGTGTTACGGCGTAACGCAGATCGTTATCGGGTCAGTGCCCTGGCCGCCCATTCGAGCGCCGAGGCTCTGGCCGAGCTGTGCCTGGAGTTTCAGCCGGACTATGCCGCGCTGGTGGACGTTCAGGCTGCGGCAAGGTTACGGGAACTTTTGGCTGCCAGCCGTTGCCCAACTCAGGTATTGGAGGGGCAGGGGGCTTTGGATGAGCTGGCCGCGGATCCTGCATCGGATGTGGTGATTGCGGCCGTAGTCGGGGCTGCCGGGCTCTCATCTACCATGAGTGCCATCAAGGCGGGCAAACGGATTCTTCTGGCCAATAAAGAGTCGCTGGTGATGAGTGGCGCCCTGATGATGGAAGCAGCCCGGGCTCATGGAGCCGAGCTGTTGCCAATTGACAGTGAGCACAACGCCATTTTCCAGTGTTTGCCCGAGCAGGTTCAGACCAAGCTGGGGCACTGTGATCTGGCTGGCGCCGGAGTCCGGCAGGTTCTGTTAACCGGATCCGGAGGCCCGTTTCGTAAGCTGCCCCTGGAGCAGCTGGCCTCGGTTACGGTAGAGCAGGCGATCGCTCACCCCAACTGGTCGATGGGCGCTAAGATCTCGGTTGATTCTGCCTCGATGATGAATAAGGGACTGGAATATATTGAGGCTCGCTGGTTGTTTAATCTTAAGCGAAGTGACATTGAGGTGGTGATCCATCCGCAGTCGGTGATCCACTCCATGGTCTCTTTTAAAGATGGCTCGGTGTTGGCCCAGATGGGACAACCGGATATGTGTACACCGATCGCCCATGCGCTGGCGTATCCGCAGCGCATCGATGCCGGAGTTGAGCCCTTGGATCTGCTCTCCTGTGGAACCCTGAGCTTTGAAAAGCCAGATCCACTGCGCTATCCCTGCCTGCAACTGGCAATCGAGGCTTGCTGGCAGGGCCAGAGCGCTACGACTGTGCTGAATGCGGCCAATGAGGTGGCGGTCGCAGCCTTTTTAGAGGGCCGGGTGGGCTTTACCGCGATCCCTAAGCTTTGTGAGAAAGCGCTTGCCGCACTCTCGGGTGAAGCCTGTGGCACATTGGACGATATTTTACAGCTGGATGGTGAGACAAGGCGCCGCTGTGGCGATTGGCTGACCCAGGTAGGACATTGATGCTGAGTTTTTTATGGGATGTAGGCGCCTTCGTGGTCGTGCTGGGGATCCTGGTCACGGCTCATGAGTTTGGCCACTTCTGGGTGGCCCGCCGCTGTGGTGTGCAGGTACAGCGCTTCTCGGTTGGCTTTGGTAAGGCGCTGTGGCGCAAAGTCGGCAAGGATGGGACCGAGTATGTGATTGCCCTCATTCCTCTGGGGGGCTATGTCAAAATGCTCGATGGCCGGGTCGATGAGCTCAAAGAGGGTGAGCAGGCCGTCGCTTTTGATCATCAGAAGGTCTGGAAACGGATGGCGATTGTTGCCGCCGGACCTATAGCGAACTTCATCCTGGCGATTCTCGCCTACTGGCTGGTGTTCATGATAGGGGTGCCAGCCGTCAAGCCGATCGTTGCCGATGTGGTGCCTCACTCGATCGCTGCCAAAGCCGGGATCCAGCCAGGCATGGAGATAGTGTCGATCGATGGGGATGAGACTCCGAGCTGGGAGCAGGTGAACCTTGAAATTGTCTCCCATATCGGTGAGTCACAGATGTATCTCAAGGCTCGCTCTGCTGCGACCCAGATGCCTCGTGAGTTCACCTTGTCCCTCAAGGATTGGAAGTATAATCCCGACCGGGATTCGGCGATTGACAGCTTAGGGTTTCAGCCAAAACTCCCCCAGCTCCTCTTGGAACTGGCACAGGTGCTGCCTAACTCTCCGGCTGCCAAGGCGGGCCTAAAGGAGGGGGACACCCTGCTGGCGGTCAATGATAAGCCTCTGACCAAGTGGTCGGAGTTTGTCACCCTGGTGCGCGATAGCGCCTCCAAGCCGCTGGATCTGACGTTGCGTCGCCAGGGAGAGGAGTTAAGCGCAACTCTCACTCCCGGGGTGAAGCAGCTTGGCCAGCAGCAGGTTGGTTTTGCCGGTGTGGTTCCCGTGAGCAAGCCGTTACCCAAGTCAGATCAGGTTCTGATACAGTATGGCCCAGTGCAGGCCTTCGGGGTCGCCTCACAAAAGACCCTGGATATGGTGGGGCTGACCCTCAAGATGGTGGGTAAGCTCATCACAGGGGCAGTCTCGGTCAATAACCTCGGCGGCCCCATCTCGATTGCCAAGGGCGCCGGAGCCAGTGCTGATTATGGCTTTATCTACTTTTTAGCATTTCTGGCACTTATCAGTGTCAACTTGGGGATAGTTAATCTGCTACCGCTGCCGGTTCTTGATGGAGGGCACCTGTTGTTCTTTATCATCGAGGCGGTGACGGGGCGCCCTGTGCCGGAGAAGGTTCAGGAATATGGCTTTCGTATCGGAATTGCGCTTCTCGTCTGCTTGATGGGAATCGCCATATTGAACGATTTTGCACGTTTATGAAGACAGATCACAGGAAGAAAACAACAACTATGGCAGTCAAAAGCGCTCTTGCGATTTCGTGTTTGCTCGGTGCCAGTTTCATGGCCAATGCAGCCAGCCACCTCCCGTCTTCACACTCCTTTGTGGTGAAAGATATTAAGGTCGAGGGGCTTAAAAGGGTTTCTCTGGGGGCGGCCTTGCTCGAGCTGCCGGTTCGGGTCGGTGATCGGGTCGGAACCACAGAGGTGGAGCAGGCGATTAAGCGGCTTTACAGCTCAGGGAACTTTGATGATATCCAGCTTTACCAAGACAATGGAACCCTGATCGTTAAGGTTCACGAGCGACCCACCATTAGTAGCATCGATTTTTCCGGTAACAGTGCCATCAAGGATAAGCAGCTCAAAGAAGCGCTTAAGTCTTCTCATCTGCAGGTCGGTGATGCATTGGACCGGCCGGTGTTGCGTCAGGTCTCTAAGGAGCTGGAAGATTTTTACTACAGCACCGGACGCTACTGGGCCACGGTCGATCCGATCGTGACCCCACTGCCCCGTAACCGGGTGGCATTGCGCTTTAACTTTGTGGAAGGTCCGGCGGCTAAAATTCAGCAGATCAATATCGTCGGCAATACGGTTTTCCCCGAGCAGACTCTGATCAACCAGTTCCAATTGAGTGATGATGCGCCCTGGTGGAACATCATGACCAGCCAGAAGTACCAGAAGCAGAAATTGGCCGGTGATATTGAGTCCTTGCGTAGCTACTACATGGACCGCGGCTATATTCGCTTCAAGGTCACCTCGACCCAGGTCTCCATCACCCCGGATAAAAAATCAATTTATATCACCCTCAATGTTCATGAGGGAGCCAAGTATCAGGTCTCAGATGTTGAGCTCAACGGTAAGCTCATCGGTAAGGGCGATGAGATGCGCAAACTCATCCCGATCAAGGCCGGAGAGACCTACTCGGCAGCTCTGGTGAACAAGGCCCAGGATGCGATCAGTGATTATCTGGCGAAATTTGGCTACGCCTATCCCAAGGTGGTGACCTACCCGCAGATTGATGATAAGACCCGCAAGGTCAAGCTGATGATCTATGTGGATCCGGGGCACCGCATCTATGTGCGGCGGATCAACGTCAGCGGCAATAGCACCACCAAAGATGAGGTGGTGCGCCGGGAGATGCGCCAGATGGAGGGCACCTGGCTCTCCAGCGGTGATGTGAAGCGTTCCAAGCAGCGCCTGGAGCAGCTTGGCTTCTTCCAGACCGTGGATGTGGATACCCAGCGGGTTTCCGGCAGTAACGATGAGGTGGATCTCAACGTCAAGGTCAAGGAGCAGAACACCGGAAGCATCAATGCCGGTATTGGTTTCGGAACCGAGTCCGGGATGAGCCTGCAGGGTGGTCTGACCCAGACCAACTTCCTGGGAACCGGTAACAAGGCGGCCTTCACCGTCAATACCAACAAATACTCGCAGAATCTGAACCTTAGCTATACCGATCCTTACTTCACCCTAGACGGGGTGAGCCTGGGCAATCGCTTGTACGGACAAAAATTCCAGGCGGCGGATGCCAACCTGCTTGATTACGACAGCACCAAGTATGGTTATGAGGCAACCCTGGGCTTCCCGATCACCGAAGATCAGAATATTTACCTGAGCGGTGGTTATGAGCGCAACAAGATGACTCAGCCTAACAGCTATGTGCAGACTCAGGCTTTCTGGGATCTCTACGATCAGTCGGGCAGTGATGACTCGCTCGCTTTTAATCTCTACAAGAGCTCCCTGAGCTGGGTGCGTAATACCTTTAATAAGGGGCTGCTGCCCACCGATGGCAGTCGCCAGATTGTCCGTGGTGAGATGACGGTTCCGGGATCGGACCTTCAGTTCTACAAGCTAAGCTTCTCCAATCAGGACTATATTCCGCTGTCCGAAGATCAGAAGTGGGTGTTCTCCACCAAGCTGCACCTTGCCTACGGCAACGGCTATGGCAGTGGCGAGACCCTGCCGTTTTTCGAGCATTACTACGCGGGGGGAACCACGAGCCTGCGCGGCTTCCAGGCCAACTCGGTGGGGCCACAGGCGCTACAATACACTGGAATTAACACTGGCAGTCAATACGGTGTATCTTCCAGCGGCCAGGCGATTGGTGGCAATGCGCTGGCGACCGGCTCTGTGGAGCTGATCGTGCCGACGCCGTTTGCCTCGGATACTTATCAGCGCTCACTGCGGACCACTTTGTTTATGGATATGGGGACGGTCTGGGATACCACCATCAACTACGATAACCTGGTTTGTACCTCCGGAGATTGTAATAATTTGCAGGATTATGGATCTCCGAGTAATATTCGTGCCTCCGTGGGAGCGAGTTTGACCTGGGTATCTCCCCTGGGGCCGTTATCTTTTGCCATCGCCACCCCGATTAAGAAGTACGAAGGCGATGAAACAGAGTTTTTCTCATTCAACATTGGCGGCACATTCTGAGCCTGAAGACTAAGGAGTTAGTTGTGAATCGTTTTATTAAAATTGCTGGACTGAGTGTGGCTCTGATGGCTGCCGGTATCTCCTCTGCCTATGCGGCCGCAGCACAGAAGATTGGCGTGGTGAATGTTGCCGAGGTGCTCCAAGCCCTGCCACAACAGCAGCAGATCAACCAGATGATGCAGAAGAAGTTTTCTGCCCGTCAGCAGGAGCTGCAAAAGCTGGGTCAGAAGATCCAGGGCATCTTGGCCAAGCAGAAAAAAGATAAAGATTTCATGAGCAGCGACGAGATGGCCAAGCTGTCACGTCAGGTGACCGAGCTTAAGTCTCAGTTCGACCTCAAGCGTCAGCTGCTTCAGCAGGATGAGCAGCGGACCTTTGCCGATGCCCGTAACAAGCTGTTGGTCACTATTCAGCAGGCGGTGAAGACGGTAGCTCAGAAGCAGCAGCTGGCCCTGGTCCTACAAGCACCTGCAGTGGCCTATACAACACCTGACATGGATATCTCCAAGCAGGTTGTTGAGCAACTCAATAAGAGCAAATAAATCTATGGCGATTAGCTTACAAGAATTAGCTGATAAGCTGGGTGCCCAGCTGCATGGTGATGGCTCGCGGGAGATCACCCAGGTGGCGGGACTGAACCGCGCAGGCTCTAGCGATCTCTCGTTCATCACCAGCCGTAAATTTCGCGAGCAGTTGGCGCAGAGCGAGGCGGCAGCGGTACTGCTGACCGAGGGCGATCTGCCCTTCTGCCAGACCAATGCCCTGGTGGTAGCCAATCCCTATGTGGCCTACGCCAAGGCCAGTCAGCTGCTGGATACTGCACCTGCGATTGCTGATGGGATCCACCCAACGGCCGTGGTTGCCGACGATGTGATCCTGGGGGCCGATGTGAATATCGGTGCCAATGCGGTGGTTGAGGCGGGCTGCGTGTTGGGCGATCGGGTATCGATCGGCGCCGGTACCGTGGTCGGTCACAATGTGACCCTGGGTGAGGGGGTTAAGCTCTATCCCAATGTCACCCTTTATCATGGCGTCAGCGTGGGCCGTATGACTAGCATTCACTCCGGTAGTGTCATCGGTGCCGATGGTTTCGGTAATGCCAATGAACGTGGCGAGTGGGTCAAGATTATTCAGTCTGGCAGCGTGCGCATCGGCGAGCGGGTCGAGATCGGCTCCTGCACCACCATCGATCGAGGTGCGGTGGATGATACAGTGATTGCCGACAATGTGGTGATCGACAATCAGTGTCAGATCGCCCACAACGTTGAGATAGGCTACGGAACCGCAATTGCGGGCGGAACCATCATGGCTGGTAGCCTTAAGGTCGGTAAATACTGTATGATTGGCGGAGCATCTGTATTCAATGGCCATATGGAAATTTGCGACCATGTCAATATAACCGGTATGGCGATGGTGATGCGTCCTATTACAGAACCCGGGACCTACTCATCAGGCATTCCTTTGCAGACCAATCAGCAGTGGCGTCGCACGGCTGCCCGGGTCCTAAAGATCGAAGAGATGCACAAGCGTTTGAACCAGCTTGCCAAGCAAGTTGAACAAGATTAATTACTGCATTTTAGAAGGGTTTAGATTTTGAGTAACGAATTGAATCCGTTAGACATCCAGGAAATCTTGGAGTTGTTGCCGCACCGTTATCCTTTTTTGCTGGTGGACCGGGTTGCAGATTACGAGATTAGTGAAGAGCGTAAAGTATTAAAGGGGATTAAAAATGTCTCTTTTAATGAACCCTTCTTCCAGGGCCATTTTCCTAAGCGTCCGGTTTTTCCCGGGGTACTGATCCTTGAAGCTATGGCTCAGGCGACCGGGATCCTGGCATTTAAGATGACGGGTAAGCCTGCTGAAAATGAGCTCTACTACTTCGCATCGGTTGATAATGCGCGCTTTAAGCGTCCGGTGGTGCCTGGCGATCAGCTGGTTCTGGATGTAGAGTTTTTAAAAGAGCGTCGTGGCGTTGCCAAGTTTACCGGCGTTGCTACCGTCGACGGTGAGGTAGTGTGTACTGCCGAGCTAATGTGTGCCAAAAGAGTGAGCTAAGCGTGATCGATAACAGTGCAGTGATCCATGAGACCGCCATTGTTCATGAGTCAGCCCGTATCGGTCGCAATGTTGAGATCGGTCCATGGACGTTGATCGGTCCCAATGTTGAGATTGGGGATGACAACTGGATCGGCTCTCATGTTGTGATTAAGGGGCCGACCCGCATCGGTTGTGGCAACAAGATCTTTCAGTTTGCCTCTATTGGTGAAGAGTGCCAGGACAAGAAATACGCCGGTGAAGCCACCAGTCTTGAGATTGGTGATCGCAACGTATTTCGTGAGTCCTGTACCATCCACCGTGGTACGGTACAGGATCAGGGGATCACCCGCATCGGTAGTGATAACCTGTTTATGGTCAATGCGCATGTTGCTCATGATTGCACCATTGGTAATCACTGTATCCTGGGTAACAATGCAACCCTGGCAGGGCATGTTCACATTGATGACTATGTGATTTTCAGTGCTCTGTCGGCGATTCAGCAGTTTTTCAGGATCGGAGCCCATGCTTTTGTTGGGGGCTGTTCTGCAGTTAACCAGGATGTACCTCCCTATGTGCTGGCGACAGGCAACCTGGCTCGGCCCTATGGTCTAAACAGCGTAGGCCTCAAACGTCGTGGTTTCTCTTCTGAGACCATAGGTATGCTTAAGCGAGCTTACAAACTGATTTTTCGCTCCAAAAAACCAATGGGGCAGATAATCCCTGAATTGGAAGAGTTGGCTAAGCAGTGTCCCGAGGTTCAGCTGTTTGCTGATTTCCTCAAAGAATCGGATCGCGGCATCATTCGTGAGTAATACTGCCAACACTTCAGCCTCCGGACCTCTTCGCATCGCTATCGTTGCCGGAGAGCTGTCTGGAGACATTCTTGGCGCAGGTCTCATCAAGGAGATCAAGCAGCGCCATCCGGACGCCATCATCGAGGGTATAGCGGGCCCGCGAATGGTCGAGCAGGGCTGTAAGGCGCTGTTTGATATCGACGAACTGTCGGTGATGGGGGTGGTTGAGATCATCGGGCGTCTGCCATCGATCCTTAAAATTCGCCGTCAACTGCTTAAACATCTCATCGCCAATCCTCCGGATATCTTCATCGGCATCGATGCTCCTGAATTTAACTTAGGAGTTGAAGCCAGGCTTAAGAAGAGCGGTATTACCACGGTTCATTATGCCAGCCCCAAGGTTTGGGCCTGGCGACAGAAACGGGTCTTTAAGATCCGCAAGGCGGTGGATCTAATGCTGGTCTTCATGCCGTTCGAAAAGGCCTTCTACGACAGATTCGGTGTCCCTTGTAAGTTTATTGGTCACACCCTGGCCGATCAGATCCCATTGAATATGGATAAGGCCGCGGCTCGTGAACGACTCGGGGTGAAGCACCCGGCCGATCATTATATCGCCGTCCTGCCCGGCAGCCGCAACGCCGAGGTTGAACTACTCTCTCCAACCTTCGTGCGGGCTTGCAAGCACCTGACGGTACACTTCCCGAATCTCAGGTTTGCCGTGCCCCTGGTCAATGAGAAGCGCAAGCAGCAATTTTTGAAGCTCGCCGCTGAGTTCGCCCCTACCGTTGAATTCGAGTGTTTCGATGGTAAGGCGCGGGATGTGATGGCTGCCTCAGATGTGGTATTACTGGCATCCGGTACCGCCACCCTGGAGGCGATGCTGGTTGGGCGCCCCATGGTGGTTTGTTACCGCCTCAAGGCCTTTACCTATTACCTGGCACAAAAGCTGGTGCACACTCCCTATGTTTCCCTGCCAAATCTATTGGCCGACCAGATGCTGGTCCCTGAGTTGATCCAGCATCAGTGTGAGCCGGAGCGGATAGTGACCGAGGTGACCAGGCTGCTGGAGCATGATAACCAGTGGCTTAAACAAAAGTTTACCCAGCTCCATCAACAGCTGCGCTGCAATGCCGATGAGCAAGCCGCCGAGGCGGTATTAGAACTGATAAAAACTCCACGGAACCCTTAAATTATGACTCACATTGAGCTCATCGCCGGGGTCGACGAGGTAGGTCGGGGTCCCCTGGTTGGGGATGTGGTGACCGCAGCCGTCATTCTCGATCCGAACCGTCCCATCGCCGGCCTGACCGACTCTAAAAAACTATCTGAAAAAAAACGTGAGCTGCTAGCCCCGCAAATTCGTGAGCAGGCCTTGGCCTGGGCGATCGGTATTGCCACTCCCGAGGAGATTGATGAGCTGAATATCCTGCAGGCGACCTATCTTGCGATGCAGCGGGCGGTGAGTGGACTTAAGCTTAAACCAACTCAGCTTCTGGTTGATGGAAATCGGGGGCCAGATTTTGGGATCCCGGCCCAGTTTATCGTCAAGGGCGATCTCA